>NZ_JAAGOU010000001.1:0-504384 GCF_010500775.1 Salipiger sp. PrR002 | reverse complement strand
TGCCCTCGGCCAGTCCCGGCGCGGCGAGCGACGGCCCGGCGCTCGCAGCCTCGACGCCGCGCTCTTCGCTCGGGCGGCGGGCGGGCGGCGTTACCGGCTGCGGCTCGGCCTCCTCAGCGGCACTCTCGCTCTCCGGCGCGGCCTCTTCGGCGCTCGGCGTCGGAATTTCGGTCGGTGTTTCGGATGCGGCGACCTCCGCTTCGACTGGGGCGTCATCCGCTGGCTCGGGTGTCTCTACCGGCGGCTCCTCAGACGGGCTCTGATCCGGCGCGCTGTCCGAAGGCGCCTCAAGGTCCTGCGGCGCGGGCATTTCGGCGCTATCCGAAACAGACACATCGCCAGTTTCAGCCTTCTCGGCCTCCGCGACACTGGGCGGCGTCGGGCGATTGGCGGGCGGGCCCATCGCCACCGAAATCGCCGCCAAACCGACGCCAGAGACCACCAGCCCCCAGATCGCCCCTGCCAAGAAACCGCGTGCCATGTCCCTGCCCGTCCTTTTCTCTACCCCGGGCCCCGTTGCCGGACCCTTTGCCGCCATGCTACGGCGCCTGTGCCGCTCCCGAAGCACTTGTTCGGGACATGGCCTTGACGCTGCACCACCTGCGGGCGCATGTATACCCCCACCGCGGGTTCGCCCGCCAGCCTGAAGAGTCTACCATGCTGCTTCTCATCGACAATTACGACAGTTTCACCTGGAACCTCGTGCATTACGTGGGCGAGTTGGGCGTGGAGGCCAAGGTCATCCGCAACGACCAGATCGACGTGCAGGAGGCGATGGCTCTGAAACCCGAGGGCATCCTGCTCTCGCCCGGCCCCTGCACCCCCACCGAGGCGGGCATCTGCCTGTCGCTCACCCATGCCGCCGCCGAGACCGGCACGCCGCTCTTTGGCGTGTGCCTTGGCCATCAGACCATCGGTCAGGCGTTCGGCGGCACGGTCAAGCGCCACGACGAGATCGTCCACGGCAAGATCGCGCAGATGCACCATGATGACACCGGCGTTTTTGCCGGGCTGCCCTCGCCGTTTGAGGCGACGCGCTATCACAGCCTCGTCGTCGCGCGCGACGATCTGCCCGAGGAGCTGGTGGTCAACGCTTGGCTCGAGGATGGCACGATCATGGGGCTGCGCCACCGCGAACTGCCGATCCACGGCGTGCAGTTCCACCCCGAGAGCATCGCCTCGCAGCACGGCCATGCCCTCATCGAGAATTTCCTGAAGACCATGAAAGTCCCTGCATGAGCGATCGACTGAAGCCGCTGATCGGCGCCGCCTGTACCCGCCCGCTGAGCCGGGAGGAGGCCGAGGCGGCCTTCGAGATCCTCTTTGCGGGCGAGGCCACTCCGGCCCAGATCGGCGGCCTGCTGATGAGCCTGCGCACCCGTGGCGAGACGGTAGAGGAATATGCCGCCGCCGCCGCCGTGATGCGCGCCAAATGCCACAAGGTCGTGGCCCCCGCGGGCGCGATCGACATCGTCGGCACCGGCGGCGACGGCAAGGGCACGCTGAACATCTCGACCGCCACCGCCTTTGTGGTCGCGGGCGCGGGCGTCACCGTGGCCAAGCACGGCAACCGCAACCTCTCGTCGAAGTCGGGCTCGGCGGACGCGCTGGGGCAGATGGGCATCAACGTCATGCTGCCTGCCTCGGCCATCGCGCCCATTCTGAACGACGTCGGCATCTGCTTTATGATGGCGACCATGCACCACCCGGCGATGAAACACGTGGGCCCGCCCCGCATGGAGCTGGGCACGCGCACGATCTTCAACATCCTTGGGCCGATGACCAACCCGGCGGGCGTGAAACGCCAGTTGACCGGGGCGTTCTCGCGCGATCTCATCCGCCCGATGGCCGAGACGCTGGGCCAGCTCGGCTCGGAGCGTGCGTGGCTGGTGCATGGCTCGGACGGCACTGATGAACTGGCGATCTCGGGCGTGAGCTGGATCGCCGCGCTGGAAGAAGACGGGCAGATCCGCGAGGCGGAAATTCACCCCGAGGACGCCGGCCTGCCGGTGCATCCCTTCGAAGACATCGTCGGCGGCGAACCCGCAGAGAATGCCAAGGCGCTGCACGCGCTGCTGGATGGCGCGCAGACCGCCTATCGCGACGCGGTGCTGCTGAACTCGGCTGCCGCGCTGGTGGTTGCGGGCAAGGCGAGCGATCTCAAGGATGGCGTCGCCATGGCCCGCCAGAGCATCGACAGCGGCGCGGCCAAGGCCAAGGTCCATGCGCTCGCCGAGGCGACGCAAGCCGCCGCATGAGCCTGCCTGCCGCCTGGGCGCACCTGCCCTTCTTCACCGAAGAGTTTCCCCGCATCGCCGAGGCGCTTGCGGCGGAACCCCGGCAGGTGCTGCCCCCCGAGGCGCAGCGCTTCGCCGCGCTGGAGGCCTGCGCACCCGATGATGTGCGGGTCGTGATCCTCGGGCAGGATCCCTACCCCACGCCCGGCCATGCGCATGGGCTGTCTTTTTCGGTTGAACCCGAAATACGGCCCCTGCCGCGCTCGCTGACCAATATCTACAAGGAACTGCAGGAAGAGTTCGGCGCCGTGCCGCCCAATGGCGATCTGCGGTTCTGGGCCCGGCAAGGCGTGCTGCTGCTCAACACCGCGCTCTCGGTCCCCGCGGGCAATGCCGGGGCTCATGCCAAGCTTGGCTGGTCCGGGCTGACCGCGCAGGTGCTGGACGCGCTGTCGGACAAGCCGCGGGCTTTCATCCTCTGGGGCGGTCACGCGCAGAAGTTCGCCAAGCACATCCATGGCGACGATCATCTCATCCTCGCCTCGGCCCATCCCTCGCCGCTCTCGGCGCGGCGCGGCTTTTTCGGCTCGCGCCCCTTTTCCCGCGTCAACGACTGGCTTAAAGCCAGAGGGGACACGCCGATCAACTGGACAACGCCCTGAGCGGCAGCCTGACCGGCCCAGACAGACGATTACCGGAGCCCGCCATGACCCAGACGATCCTCGACAAGATCAAGGCCTATAAGCTCGAAGAGGTCGCCGCCGACAAGGCTGCGAAATCCATGGCAGAGGTCGAGGCCGAGGCCCGCGCCGCAGGCCCCGTTCGCCCCTTCGCGCAGGCGCTGTTCGACGCCGCCAAAACCGGCTACGGGCTGATCTCGGAAGTCAAGAAAGCGTCTCCTTCCAAGGGCTTGATCCGCGAAGACTTTCACCCCGCGACGCTAGCGCAGGCCTATGAGCGCGGCGGCGCGACCTGCCTGTCGGTGCTGACCGATACACCCTCTTTCCAAGGTGCTAAATCCTTCCTGACCGAGGCGCGTTCGGCCACCAACATGCCCGCGCTGCGCAAGGATTTCATGTATGACCCCTATCAGGTCGCCGAGGCCCGCGCGCTTGGCGCCGATTGCATCCTGATCATCATGGCCTCGGTTTCGGACGCGCTGGCTGCCGAGCTTGAAGACGCCGCCTTTCACTGGGGCATGGACGCGCTGATCGAAGTGCATGACGCCGAGGAACTGGAGCGTGCGCTCAAGCTGAAATCGCCGCTGATCGGGGTGAACAACCGCAACCTCAAGACCTTCGAAACCTCCTTGGACACCACGCGTGAGCTGTCGAAAAACGTGCCCGAGGGGCGCTTCCTGATCTCGGAATCCGGCCTCAACACCCCCGCCGATCTGGCGGATATGGCGCAATATGGCGCGCGCGCCTTCCTCATCGGCGAGAGCCTGATGCGGCAGGAGAACGTCGAACAAGCGACCCGCACGCTGCTCGCCGACCCGGTGCCCGCATGAGCGGCCTCACCCATTTCGACGCCAAGGGCGATGCCCATATGGTCGATGTTTCGGATAAACCCGTAACGTCTCGCATCGCCACCGCCGCCGCGTGGATCCGCATGGAGCGCGCCACCTTCGATCTAATCGCCGAGGGTCAGGCCAAAAAAGGTGACGTCATCGGCGTGGCCCGTCTGGCGGGCATTATGGGTGCCAAGAAGACGCCCGAGCTGATCCCGCTGTGCCATCCGCTGCCGGTGACCAAAGTGACCGTCGAGATCACCCAAGACTCGGAACTCCCCGGCCTGCAGATCGAGGCCACGGTGAAGACCACCGGCCAGACCGGCGTCGAGATGGAGGCGCTCACCGCTGCCTCCACCGCCGCGCTCACGGTCTATGACATGGTCAAGGCCGTGGATCGCGGCATGGAGATCGGCGGCCTGCGCGTCCTTCTCAAAGATGGCGGAAAATCCGGACGTTACGAGGCGAAATGATTTCCGTCGCCGAAGCTCTCGACCACCTGTTTTCGCTCGCCAGCCCGCTGGATATTGAGGAAGTGCCGCTGCGCAATGCCGGAGGTCGAGTGCTCGCCCGCCCGGTCGAGGCGCAGCGTGACCAGCCCCCCTTTGCAGCCTCGGCCATGGACGGTTATGGCGTCGCCGAGGCGGCGCCCGGACTGAGCTTTTCTGTGATCGGCGAGGCCGCCGCGGGCCGCGCCTTCACCGGCAGCGTCGGCAGCGGCGAAGCGGTGCGCATATTCACTGGCGCACCCATCCCAGACGGCGTGAAAACCGTTGTGATCCAAGAGGATGTGGATCGCGATGGCGATGTGATCACGATCACCGAGCGGCTTGGACCCGGCGATAATATCCGCCCCTATGGCAATGATTTCCGCAAAGGGCTGCGCATTGACGCGCCGCGCGTTCTGGGCCCGCAGGATATCGCGCTGCTCGCCGCGATGAACATCGCCAATGTGCCGGTCACCCGCCGCCCGAAAGTGGCGATCATCTCGACCGGCGACGAATTGGTGATGCCCGGAGAAGACCCCGGCCCGGATCAGATCATCGCCTCCAACACCTTCGGTCTTTATGTGCTGATGCAACAGCTTGGCGCGGATCCGCGCCTGCTGCCGATCGCGCGCGACACCGAAGCCTCGCTGCGCACCATCTTTGGCATGGTCGATGACGCCGATCTGGTGGTCACCATCGGCGGCGCATCGGTCGGCGACCATGATCTGGTGGCCAATGTCGCCGCAGACATGGGGCTGCAGAGCGCCTTTCATAAGGTCGCCATGCGGCCCGGCAAGCCCTTGATGTCGGGGCGTTTTAGGGGCGCGATGATGGTTGGCCTGCCGGGCAACCCGGTCTCGGCGATGGTCTGCGGGCACGTCTTTCTCGCGCCGGTGATCCGGGCGATGCTCGGCCTTGGCGCCGCAGCCGCCCCGCGCGAAACGCTGCGCCTGACCGCACCGATCGGCGAGAACGGCCCGCGTGAGCACTATATGCGCGCGCGCCTCTCCCCCGAAGGCGTGACGGTGTTCGACCGGCAAGACAGCGCCCTGCTGAGCGTGCTGGGCAGTGCCGACGCTCTCGCCGTCCGACCGCCGCATGACCCCGCGCGCGCCGCCGGGGATGAGATCGAGGTGATCCGTCTCTGACCGCTCGCGGACGTTGTTTCGGGACTTCCCGAAATGCCAATTCTCGGCCCGCCAGCGCGGCTTGCGCGGCACTATTAACTTTCGTTTAACGAAAGCGGGGATTGACACAAAACGGGAACATGCCTAGAACAAAGTCGAACATCTTCACTGGGCAACCCACGGGGAACGGCGCATGCTGACCAAGAAACAGCTCGATCTGCTGGATTTCATCAACACGCGCGTCGCCCGCGACGGCGTTCCCCCCAGTTTCGACGAAATGAAAGAGGCGCTCGATCTGCGGTCGAAATCCGGCATCCACCGGCTGATCACCGCATTGGAAGAGCGCGGCTTCATTCGCCGCCTTGCCCACCGCGCCCGCGCGATCGAGATCGTCAAACTGCCCGACAGCCTCGCCGGGCGGCCCAGCGGCTTTGTCCCCCATGTGATCGAAGGCGATCGTGGCGCGCCCGCGGCGAATAATGCAGTGGCCGAGGCGCTGGAAAGCGTCGGCGCCATGGAGCTGCCCCTGATGGGCCGGATCGCCGCTGGTGTTCCCATCGAATCGATCTCGGATGTGCCGCCGAATGTGGCCGTGCCCAGTGCAATGCTCGCCAGCAGCGGTCGCCACTACGCGCTGGAAGTCAAAGGCGACTCGATGATCGAAGCCGGGATCAACGATGGCGACGTGGTGATCATCCGCGAAACCTCTTCCGCTGAAAACGGCCAGATCGTCGTGGCGCAGGTGGAGGGCTATGAATCCACGCTCAAGCGGTTCCGCCGCAAAGGCAGCAGCATCGTCCTTGAAGCTGCCAACCCGGCGTTCGAGCCGCGCGTTCTGCCCGCGGGATCGGTCTCCGTGCAGGGGCGTCTTGTCGGGCTCATCCGCTCCTATTGATCGCGGCGCACCGCTGGGCTCTGCCACAGGCGGGCGCTAGGGCCTTTCGCCGCCTCAACCCTCATGCCGCCCGGAGCCTCGTATAGCGCCACCGCGCCAGTCACCTGCAGTCCCACCGGATCAAAGACCATGCACCCCTCTCGACGCGGCATGGGCGCGCTGGAGACGAGGATTGTTGCACCTGCGCAGCCCGTCACCTTCTGCGCTTCGCGCGCGCCGATCACATGCACGATCTGCTGATCCGCCGTTGCGGCGCGGCGCAGTTTGCTCTCGCTGACCGGCCAAAGCGCCGCAGCGGCGGGCTGTCCTCCTGCCTGTCCGTCATTCTCGAGCCAGCTTTCGGCGACAAAGCCACTTCCGACGCTGCGCGACAGCGCGCGCCCTTCCTCGGTCATCAAGCCAACGAGGCGGCCCGTCTCGGAGATCAGCAGCACGGGCCGCACGGTTTCCATCCAGAGGAAGGCCCCCACAAGCAGCGGCACCGCGCCCATCCAGCGACCGCGTCCCTGCCAGAGCAAGACCAGCAGCCCGCCGGCAACCAACAGCGGAAGCACCGCCGGCGCCGGTGCCACCACCGGGACCACAGCCCCTTGCAGCGCAGAGACGCGCTCGGCGACGGCGAGGATCCAGCGCAGCGCCAGCGCCATGCCCTGCAGCGCCAGCCCATCGAGCCCAAGCGGCAGGAGCAGCGCAGACAGCACCGCCATGGGCACCGCCACCAGCCCCATCGCCGGGACGGCGAGCAGGTTCGCCAGCAGCCCGTAGCGCGAGAGGATGTTGAAATGCGCCATGGAAAATGGCGCCGTCGCCAGCGAGGCGGTTGCCGAGGAAAGCAGCAGCGTGACGAGCGGGCGGACGACAGGTGCGAGGCGCATCAACCGCCCCGAGCCCGCGCTTTCGAACACCCGGACGAGGGCGGTCGTGGCGGCAAAGGACATCTGAAAGCCCGGGCCAAGCAGTGCTTCGGGCCGCAAGGTCAGCACGATCAGCGCCGCAAGGGCCACCGCGCGCAGCGACAGCGCCCGTAAGTCCGCCAGCACCGCGCCGAGCATGACCGCCACCATGATGAAGGCGCGCTGCGTGGCCACATTGCCGCCCGAGAGCGCCATATAGGCGGCGGCGGCCAACAATGCGCCCACCGCCGCGATCTTTTTGCCCGGCCAATGGTGACGCGAGCGCCGCGGCAGCAGCAGCGCGATCCGCAGTGCCGCAAAGACGAACCCCGCGAGAAGGCCCATGTGCAGGCCGGAGATCGCCAGAAGATGCGCGAGATTGCTGTGCCGCAGCGCCTCCAGCGTATCCTGCCCCATCGCGCTGCGGTCGCCGGTCATCAGCGCCGCCGCAAAGGCACCGATCTCCCCGGGCAAATGCGCCTGCACATGGCGCGACAAAGCCATGCGGGTGCGAAAGAGATATTGCCCGTGCTCCGGCGACGCGAGCAAAAGCACCGGCGTGCGCGTGTAGCCGACCCCGCCGAGTTCGTGAAACCAAGCGTGGCGCCGAAAGTCGAAGCCGCCCGGCTCGACGGGGCCACCGGGCGGCAGGAGATGGCCGGTAAGCATGACTCGTTGACCCGGCGCGGGCTGCAGCACGCGCGCCTGAACATCGGGGTCGCCATGCAGCGCGATGCGCACCCGGCGCGGCTGGTCCCCTGTGGGCAGGCCCTGCAGGCGCAGATCGTCGAGCGTCAGCCGTAGCGCATCCGATCTTGCGCGGTCGATCTGCACCACGCGCCCTTCGATCGGTCCGTAGTAGCGCCCCGCAAGCTGC
Source organism: Salipiger sp. PrR002 (assembly GCF_010500775.1). Lineage (NCBI taxonomy): Bacteria > Pseudomonadati > Pseudomonadota > Alphaproteobacteria > Rhodobacterales > Roseobacteraceae > Salipiger > Salipiger sp. PrR002. The sequence goes on along the minus strand of NZ_JAAGOU010000001.1, from coordinate 496,357 downwards.
GGCGCGGCGACCAGATGCGCCCGCCCTCCAGCGACTGCCAGACCGAGCAGCACAAGCCCGCACACAAGCGGCAGCACCGACAGATCAGAGGCCATACGCAGGCAAAGCAGAAACAGCCCGCCGCCCATGAGGGCACTGAAAAGAAGCGCCTCCGGCACCGGCTCGAACGGCAGCGCGAAATAGAGCGCGATGCCGAGGCCAAAGCAGACCGGCACCCAAGGGAAGAGATGACCGCGTTGCCGGCGCAGCGCGCTGAGGCCCCGGCCTGCCGGCACGCCAAGCAGACGGCTGATCCGCGCCCCCATGCTTGCCCCCGCCCCCTGTGCTGTTTAAGGAACCTGCAAATCCTAGGCTCACCACGATTACCGCGAGGTTAATGACCATGACGAACACCCAGGCGGTCGTCACCCGTTTCGCCCCTTCCCCCACCGGCTTTCTGCACATCGGCGGCGCCCGCACCGCGCTGTTCAACTGGCTCTATGCCCGTGGCCGTGGCGGCAAATTCCTGCTGCGCATCGAGGACACCGACCGCGCCCGCTCGACCCCCGAGGCGACGGCGGCGATCCTCAAGGGGCTCGACTGGCTCGGCCTCGACCATGACGGCGAGGTGATCAGCCAGTTCGAGCGCGCCGAGCGCCACGCCGAGGTCGCCCGCGCGCTTCTCGCCAAGGGCGCGGCCTATAAATGCTTCTCTTCTCAGGAAGAAATCACCGCATTTCGGGAAAAGGCGAAAGAGGAAGGCCGCTCCACGCTGTTCCGCTCGCCCTGGCGCGACGCCGATCCGGCAACCCACCCCGACGCCCCCTATGTGATCCGCCTGCGCACCCCCGAAGAGGGAGAGACGGTGATCAAAGACGAGGTGCAGGGCGAGGTGCGCATCGGCAACGCCCAGCTTGACGACATGATCCTGCTGCGCTCGGACGGCACGCCGGTCTACATGCTGGCGGTTGTGGTCGATGATTTCGACATGGGCGTGACCCATGTGATCCGCGGCGACGACCACCTCAACAACGCGGCGCGCCAAATGGGCATCTACACCGCCATGGGCTGGCCGGTTCCGGTCTATGCGCATATCCCGCTGATCCACGGCCCCGACGGCAAGAAGCTGTCGAAGCGCCACGGCGCGCTTGGCGTCGATGAGTACCAGAAGATGGGCTACCCCTCGGCGGGCATGCGCAACTACCTCGCGCGCCTCGGCTGGAGCCACGGCGATGACGAGTTCTTTACCGATGCGCAGGCAAAAGAGTGGTTCGACCTGTCTGGAATCGGCAAATCCCCGGCCCGTCTGGACTTCAAGAAACTCGAGAACATCTGCGGCCAGCACATCGCGGCCGGGGACGATGCCGCACTGCTGCAAGAAATCGAGGCGTATCTTGCTGCAGCCGAGCTTCCGGCGCTGACAGCGGCGCAAAAGGACGGGATGACGCGGGGTATGTATTGCCTGAAGGACCGGGCCAAAACCTTCCCGGAACTACTTGAAAAGGCTCAGTTCATCCTGACCGAGACGCCGATTGTCCCGGATGAGAAGGCACAGAAAAATCTCGATCCTGTATCCCGTGGTATACTGGCTGCGTTGACGCCGCACCTGCAAAGTGCTAGCTGGTCGCGAGAAGAGCTCGAGGGGGTAACGGCGCGTTTCGCCGAGGAACATGACACCAAGTTCGGCAAGCTTGCGGGCCCGCTGCGTGCGGCTCTGGCTGGCCGGGCCGTCACCCCTAGCGTGTTCGATATGATGCTGGTGCTCGGCCGCGAGGAGTCGCTCCTCCGGCTCGAACAGGCAGCGGCCTCCGAGGTGGCGTAACGGCAAGTACCGACCCACTCCGGGCCATGTGACAGATACCGACCGGGCGCGCGCGACGCGCCTGGCCTTTTCTAGATGAAGGGATAAAGCAAGCATGGCTGACACAGCGAAAAGCGCGAAACTGACCATTGGCGAGCAGAGCTACGATCTTCCGATCTACTCCCCGACCGCCGGTCCCGACGTGCTCGACATCCGCAAGCTCTACGCGCAGGCCGGGGTGTTCACTTACGACCCGGGCTTCACCTCCACCGCGAGCTGCGACAGCACCATCACCTTCATCGACGGCGACGAAGGCGTTCTGCTTCACCGTGGCTACCCGATCGACCAGCTGGCCGGTAAGTCGCATTACCTCGAAGTGTGCTACCTGCTGCTCTACGGCGAGCTGCCGACCGCGGCAGAGCTCGAGCTGTTCGAGAACACGATCACCCGTCACACGATGATCCATGAGCAGATGCACAACTTCTTCCGCGGCTTCCGCCGCGACGCGCATCCCATGGCAACCATGGTGGGTGTGGTCGGCGCCATGTCGGCCTTCTACCACGACTCGACGGATATCTCCGACCCGCGCCAGCGCGAGATCGCCTCGCACCGCCTGATCGCCAAGATGCCGACCATCGCCGCGATGGCCTATAAATACTCGATCGGCCAGCCCTTCGTGTACCCGCGCAACGATCTGACCTACGCAGAGAACTTCCTGCACATGTGCTTCTCGGTGCCCGCCGAGAAATACGAGGTCGACCCGATCCTCGCGCGCGCCATGGACCGCATCTTCACCCTGCACGCCGATCACGAGCAGAACGCCTCGACCTCGACCGTGCGTCTGGCCTCTTCTTCGGGCGCGAACCCCTTCGCCTGTATCGCGGCTGGCATCGCCTGCCTCTGGGGCCCGGCCCACGGCGGCGCCAACCAGGCCTGCCTCGAGATGCTCAAAGAGATCGGCTCGGTCGACAAGATCCCCGAGTTCATCGCCCGCGCCAAGGACAAGAACGACCCGTTCCGCCTGATGGGCTTCGGTCACCGCGTCTACAAGAACCGCGACCCGCGCGCGACGGTGATGAAGCAATCCGCCGACGAGGTGCTGGATCTCATGGGTGTCGAGAACAACCCGATCCTGCAGGTCGCCAAGGAACTGGAAAAGCAGGCGCTCGAGGATGATTACTTCATCGAGAAGAAGCTGTTCCCGAACGTCGACTTCTACTCGGGCATCATTCTCGAGGCGATGGGCTTCCCGACCTCCATGTTCACCCCGATTTTCGCGCTGTCGCGCACCGTCGGCTGGGTGTCGCAGTGGAAAGAACAGCTCGCCGATCCGCAGCACAAAATCGGCCGCCCGCGCCAGCTCTACCGTGGCTCGGTGACGCGCGACTACACCGACATCGAAAGCCGCTGAACGCAGCTTCTGTCACAGGAAAGGCCCCGCAGATGCGGGGCCTTTTGCTGTCCGGGCCATTACTTTTAGGGCTAAAGAGCGTCTTCAGCGCCGCGCCCCCTGCTTCTTCTCTTTAAAAATACGCAAATCCGGCGCCAGCCAAGCCTCACCGACCCTCGAATTTCGCCGCGCGCTTCTCGTGGAACGCCACCACGCCCTCCTTGAAGTCCCGCGTCATGCCGCATTCGCCCTGCAGTTGCGCCTCCAGCACCAATTGGCTGCCGAGATCCTGCTCGAAAGCCCCCCGAATGGCGCGTTTGATCCGCGCATAAGCCTCGGACGGGCCCTGCGCCAGATGCGCCGCACGGGCCTTCCAGATCGCCTCGAACTCTGCGTCCGGCACCGCCTCCCAGATCATCCCCCAGCGCTCGGCCTGCGCCGCGCTGATGCGGTCGGCAAAGAGCGCTGCCCCCATGGCTTTGGCCAGCCCCATCTGCCGCGGCAGCAGCCATGTGCCGCCCGCGTCGGGCATCAGGCCGATGCGGGTGAAGGCCTGCATGAAAAAGGCGCTCTCGGCGGCGATCACCACATCGGCGGCCAGCGCGAGATTCGCCCCGGCCCCGGCGGCAGCGCCGTTCACTGCTGCGATGGTCGGGCGCGGGCATTCGGTGATGGCGGTCAGCATCGGCATATATTCGTCGCGCAGCACGCGCTCGAGATCGATATTGGCGGCGGTCTCGCGGTCGCCCAGATCCTGACCCGAGCAGAAGGCCCGTCCCTCGCCGGTCAGCACCACCACACGCGCCTCTTTGCCGCCCGCTTGGATGGCATGGGTCAGCTCGGCCCGCATCGGCGCCGAAAGCGCATTCATCACCTCGGGCCGCGCGAGGGTGATCTGCGCCACGTCGTCAATGACCTCATAGCGGATGGTGTCGTAATTCATGCTGCTCCTCCAGACATCGGCCCGCGTTCGGGGCCTGCGCGCGCGAAGAGTGCCCGCGCGCGCCGCCGATGCCAAGCCCGGCTCAGAGCTTTTGCAGCGCCGCGATCAATGCCAGCGCCTCGGGGCTGGGTCGGTGCTCGATGCGGCTGTAGCGCGCGCCATCGCGGGTGCGTGTCAGCATGCGGTTCTCCACCATGCTGCGCCTGATCTGCGCGGCGTCGCGAAAGGCGCAGTGTAGGTCGATGCGGGCGCTGATCTCGCGTTCGTTGAACACCTGCCGCGGCGGGATCCGGGCCCAGATCGGCGCAAGGCATAGCGCCTGCATCGCCGTCCGCCCGGGAAAGCGCAGCAAACGCCCATGCTCATCGAAATGGCGCAGGGCGCGCGCCACCTGCTTGGGGTCGACTTGCGGCTTCGGCTCGGCCTGCGCGCGCAGCTGCTGGTAATTGCGATAGCCCGCGGCCCTAGCGATCAGCCCCAGCATCTGCTGATGCGGGGGCGGCGCGTCGAGGCTCGCACGCAGGGCGCGGGCAAAGCCCGACAGATCGTCAATGGCAAGCGGGATGGTCTCACGGCGCGAGGACGTGCTCATCGGATCCTCCAGATCCTCCGGCGCTGCTGCCCGACCCCTTGCGGGGCTGGAGTTCCGCCCTTGTCCGTCAGGCATCGCCGGGATGTCCGGAGATCACTGAAAGCGAAAGTGCAGGTTCAGCGTACCTGCGTGCTGCAGGCGGCGGAGACTGGGTGAACTGCCGACCCTGCCCGCGACGCTATCAGGAGGACCCGCCCTCGTCCAGAATCCGCTTCAGCCGCGCCTCTTCCTCGGCGGTGAGCCCCGCCTCTGTGCTGGCCTCGGCCCGAGAGCGGCCACGCAAGTAGACCGCCGCAAGCAGCAGCGCCAGCACGAAAAGGATCGGCCCGGCGGCCCAGAGCAGCCAGTTCCAGCCGCGCGTGGTGGGCTGCAGCAGCACGAACTCGCCGTAGCGGTCGACAAGGTACGCCACGGCCTCTTCGTCGCTGTCGCCCGCCACCAGCCGCTCGCGCACCAAAAGCCGCAGGTCGCGGGCAAGCGCGGCGTTGGAATCGTCGATGTTCTCGTTCTGGCAGACCAAGCAGCGCAGGTGCTTGGAAAGCTCGCGCGCCCGCGCCTCCAGCGCCGGATCATCGAGCATCTCATCGGGCTGCACCGCCAGCGCCGGGGTGGCGGGCACCAGCGGCAGCGCCAGAAGCAGCAGCATCATGGCCATGTGAAGCAGGTGAAGCGGCTTCATTCTGCGGGCACTCCCTGCGCCGGGCGGCTCTTGCGCGCGCCAGCGGCGACGCGGAAGCGCCGGTCCGACAGGCTCAGCGCGCCGCCAAGCGCCATAAGGATGGCGCCGCCCCAGATCCAGTTCGCCAGCGGCTTGATATAGACCCGCATGGTCCAGCCGCCACCCGCCTGCGCATCGCCCAGCACAACGTAGACGTCGCGCAGGACACCGCCGTCGATCGCCGCCTCGGTGGTGGGCATCTTGGCGACCGGGTAGTTGCGCTTTTCCGGATAGAGATGCGCGATCTCTTCGCCGTTCTTGCGCAGCGAGACCTCGCCCATGTCCGAGAAATAATTCGGCCCCTGCACCCGCTGCACGTCGAGCAGTTCAAGCTCGTAGGCGCCAACGGTGAACGGCTGGTTCACCTGCGCGACGCGGATGTCTTCCTGCTGCCAAGCCATCAGACCCGCGATGCCGAGCATGGTGATGCCAAGCCCGCCATGTGCCACCGCCTTGCCCCAGTCGGCGCGCGGCAGACGCATCAGGCGGCTCCAGTCGCGGGTCCGGCCGATGCGCGAGATCAGATCGGTGATCGCCCCCGCCACCAACCATGTGCCAAGGAAGACACCAATCGGGCCCATCAGGCTGCGCCCGGTCTGCATCGCCCATGCAAGGCCTGCCAGCGCAACGGCGAGGATCAGCGCAGGCACCAGTTGGCGCAGCGCGCGGCCGATCTTGCCTCGTTTCCAGCTCAGCAGACCGCCGATCGGCAGCACGAGGCCGAGCAGGATCATGAAGGGCGTGAAGGCCATGTTGAAGAAGGGCGCCCCGACCGACAGCTTGCGCCCGAACAGCATCTCGGCGACCAGCGGCCAGAGCGTGCCGGTGAAGACCACAAAGCAGGCGACGGCCAGCAGGATGTTGTTGACCACCAGCGCCGACTCGCGGCTGACGATGCCGAAAACGCCCTTGGCCTGCATGATGCCCGCCCGCGCCGCGTAGAGCGTCAGCGCGCCGCCGGTGAAGAACACCAGAATGCCGAGGATAAAGACGCCGCGCTGCGGGTCGGTGGCGAAGGCGTGGACCGAGGTCAGCACGCCCGAGCGCACGATGAAAGTGCCGATCAGCGAGAAGCCGAAGGCGAGGATGGCCAGAAGGATGGTCCAGCTCTTCAGCGCCTCGCGCTTCTCGACCACGATGGCCGAGTGCAGCAGCGCTGCGGCCAGCAGCCACGGCATGAAAGAGGCGTTCTCGACCGGGTCCCAGAACCAGAAGCCGCCCCAGCCCAGCTCGTAATAGGCCCACCAGGAGCCGAGCGCGATGCCGATGGTCAGGAAAAGCCAGCTCAGCAGCGTCCAGGGGCGCACCCAGCGGCCCCAAGCAGCGTCGACCCTGCCCTCAATCAGCGCGGCGACCGCGAAGCTGAAGCAGATCGAAAGGCCCACGTAGCCCAGATAGAGGAACGGCGGATGGAAGGCGAGCCCCGGATCCTGCAGCAGCGGGTTCAGGTCCTGCCCGTCAAAGGGCGGCACCGCGAGGCGCAGGAATGGGTTCGAGGTGAAGAGGATGAAGGCGAAAAAGGCCACCCCCACAGCGGCTTGTACCGACAGCACCCGCGCGCGCAGCGTCGGCGGCAGATTGCCCCCGAACCATGCGGCCATCGCACCAAACAGCGACAGGATCAGCACCCACAGGAGCATCGAGCCCTCGTGGTTCCCCCAGACGCCGGAGATCTTGTAGATCAGCGGCTTTGCGGAATGCGAGTTCAGCACCACCAGCCGCAGCGAGAAGTCGGAAGTGATGAAGGCATGCATCAGGGCACCGAAGGACAGTGCCACCAACAGGAATTGCGCCGTGGCGGCGGGCTCGGCGACGGCCATCCAGCCGGGCCATCGCTTGTGCGCTCCGATCATCGGCACCACCGCCTGCACGCAGGCGACGAAGAAAGCGAGGATGAGCGCGAAATGTCCGAATTCGGTGATCATGATCCCGCTTATAGGGCGCAAGACAACGCCCGGCCAACGGAAATCGCGGGCCGGGCGGGATCACAATGTCGCAATTGACGCAGCGGGATGGGCGCGGCGCGCGCCTCAGTCCATGCGGCGCAGGTAGGTCCAGGTCGGCACTGCGGAATTGCGGGCCACCGAGAAAGCCTCTGCGTCGCCAATATATTCGAAGCCGCAGTTCACCAGCACGCGCGCCGAGGCGGCGTTGTCCTGAAACACCGACGCGAACATCGTGGCGCTGCCAAACGGGTTGGCCTGCACCAACGCGCGCACCGCTTCCGAGGCGTGGCCGGTGTTCCAGAACGGCGGCGCGACCCAATAGCCGATCTCGGCTTGGTTGCCGTCGAGACGTTCAAGCGAGATGAGCCCCATGACCTCGGCACCGCCATGCGCTTCGCCGTCCATCGCCCAGACATCCTCTTCGCGCTTGGGATCGGTCGCACGCGCGATGAAGGCCTCGGTCGCGCCCGGCGGCAGCGGGTGCGGAATCGAGGTGGTCATACGCGCGAGGCGCAGATCGCCGGTGTAATGCGCAATCATCCCTGCGTCCGACTTTCGCAGCGGCCGCAGCAGGAAACGGGGTGTCTCGATGACCGGCTGTGCGGTCAGCTGGTCCTCTTGGGCCAGGCTCATCGTCTTTCTCCTCTTGTGCGCGAGGGATCGCCTCACGGGCCGTTTCGTCTCCCCCCGAAACGGAAGAGGGGGACCGGCCCGTGCCGATCCCCCTGCAAGATGTCGATCTTGGATCGGCTTATTCGGCAGCCTCCGCCACGGGCAGGACGGAAACGAAGGTGCGGCCCTTGAGGCCTTTGTGGAAGGTGACCGAGCCTTCGGTCACAGCAAAGATGGTGTGGTCTTTGCCCATATCCACGCCCTCGCCCGGCCAAAACTTGGTGCCGCGCTGACGGATGATGATGTTGCCGGGGTTGGCGGCTTGGCCACCGTAGAGTTTCACGCCGAGACGGCGGCCAGCGGAGTCGCGGCCGTTACGGGAGCTACCGCCTGCTTTTTTATGTGCCATGGGTTGGTCTCCTTAAATCTCTATCAGGCCAGGGTCTTGGCCTGTTCAACCCACTCGGGCTTCACCTTCACGGCATCGAAGCTCTCGGGGTCAACGGCGGCGAGCTGTGCGAAGGTGGCGATGCCGGCTTCGTTCAGCTTCTTGGCGGCGGCGGGGCCGACACCGGTGATCTGGGTCAGGTCGTCACCCTCTGCTGCGGCGGCCTTGGGGGCTGCTGCGGCGGGCGCGGCTTTCGGAGCGGAGGCAGCGCCAGCGGCGGCCTTCACGCCGGTGCCTTCGGCGCCGGATGCGAGGATCTCGGTCACGCGCAGCAGGGTCAGCTGCTGACGGTGGCCGCGGGTCCGCTGCGAGCTGTGCTTGCGGCGGCGCTTGACGAACTTGATGACTTTCTCGCCCTTGATCTGGTCGATCACGGTTGCCTGAACGGCCGCACCGGACACCAGCGGAGCACCAACGGTGACATTGTCGCCGCCGAGCATAAGGACTTCGTTGAACTGAACGGTTTCACCCGCATCAGCAGCCAGCTTTTCCACGCGGAGCACGTCGCCCGCCTGGACTTTGTATTGCTTGCCGCCGGTTTTCATCACCGCGAACATCTGCGTCTTCCTTTGTCTACCGCGTTCTGTGGCGTCCCGGTCCGTGCGGACCTTTTCGGGAACTTCGTGGTGCGGAAAGCCCGCTCCGCCGTCGAACAGCGCGCCCTTTCGGGCTGTCATGATGTAAGAATCGAAAGCGGGGCGCGCAATGGCCCCGTCTTCGAAGCCCGGCTTATCGGGGCAAAACCTTATGCTGTCAACCCATCAGGGCGGCCAAGCCCCGGATTCGCGCTTGGCGAAGTGATCACCGCGCGGATTGCGTGCGCGAGACCATCAAAGCCCCCTCGCCCACGCCGAGCCCCAGCCGAGCCCCAAAACCCTCTCAGAGCTCTTCGCTGCGCATCTCGCGCGCGGCTGCCAGCCCCAGCCCGTAAGAGATCTCTTCATACATGTGATTGAACCCGTCGAACAGCGCGCGGTTCATCGCTTTGCCCTCGGGCGTTGCCGAGACATCTATATAGGCATCAAGCTCTTCACCCGGCAGCGGCCCATAGGCGGTGAGCATATAGGCATAGAGCCACTCTTCGGTGTCGTAGCGCGTGGTCTCTTCCTGCATCCAGACCTCTTCAACGATCTCCGGCTCGGTCATCTCCATGCCGCCGCCATCAACAAGGCCAAGGTAGAACTGGAAGCTGGCGTTGAGCGCGCCGACCACATTTGTCTCGAGCAGATCATTGGCGGCCACGAAACGGTCAAGCTGCGCCTCGCGCGGGTCACCAGTGCCGGCGATGGCGTTCCACGCCTCGCGCGCGGCGACCTCGACGTCATTGTCGATCATCTCGCGCCGGGCGGTGAGTTCAAGCTCCACCACGCGCTGCCCGGCCTCGGAGGTGAAAAACTCCAGCAAGGGCCCCGCGTCGGTGTCGCCGAAGCTTTCGAGAAAGCCCGCGCGCACCACCTCTTCCATGGCGTCCGCGTCATAGAGCCTGCCCACGGCCTCTTCCCAGCCTGCGGTCGCCCCCGACGGAAGAAGGTCCTGCGCCATGTCCGATCCGTAGTCCCGGCCCTCGGCGCGCATGATCTCGACAATCTCATCCACCTTCAAAGCGTCGAGCAATTCCTCGGCGGGGCCTGCCCACCCCGGCAGGCTAAGTGCGGGCATGATCAGCGAGGCGGAAACGGTACAGGCGGCAAGACGCGACAACATGGCAGAGCTACTCCAGCTACTTTCGGCCAGACCCTAGGGCGCGCCCGCGGCATTTCCAAGGTGACGCAAGGCCCCCGCGCGATGGCTGGCGGAGCTTTGCCAAGGAAAAATTCGCCTGAATGAAAAAACTTCAAAATTCCCTGTTGCACCCCCCTGAGCATATCGTTAAACGCCCCCCACGACCCCCGCGGAGAGGTGCCGGAGTGGTCGAACGGGGCGGTCTCGAAAACCGTTGACCCTGCAAGGGGTCCCAGGGTTCGAATCCCTGTCTCTCCGCCACTTTCCTTCGGGAAAGTAGCCAGTTACGCCGACAGCCTTCAGAAATATCTGAGCTGTCGGCATCACTGACCCAACCATCCGAAATTGATCTACGCCCGGTGTCAGCGCCCGATCATTCGTGCGTGTTGTCTTCCGTTCGCGCGGTCTGCTGCGTCCCTGTTTGGCGTGTGCCGCGCGCGTGGGTTTTACTGCCCTACGAACCCTCAAACACCCTACCCCGAACAAAAAACGCGGCGCGCAGGGATCGTCCCGCACACCGCGTCATTGTAATGGGCCGTTTTCTTGCGCCGCGGCGCTCAGGCCTCGATGCTGCCGCGTGCCGGTGCATCCGCCTGCTGCGCCTCGGCGCGCGCTGCGGCATAGCTCTCGGCACCTTGACGCATCCGGGACGCAAGACCGTCCTCGTCGGCACCGCTGCCGATCTGGGCAAGCACCAAGGATTTCATGAAGCTTTCCTGCGTGGAGATAGCCTTGGCGCGGGCCTGCGCGAGGGCATCAGCCTCTTCCGGAGTTTCGCTCGCCTCGACCTGCGCGCCGCTCGACTGAGCAGCATTGGCGGCCACCTCGTCGGCCTCGCTCGACGCATTGGCATTCGCGGCACTTGCGGCGCCAGACGAAGAGCCCTCGCTCGCCGCCTCTTGGGTGGCAGCCTCCGCCACTGCGTCAACGCTGGCCGAGACCTCCTGAATCTGATCGTCTTCGTCCGTAACGTCCGGTTCAGCTGCAATCTGGTTTTGGGAGGAGGATTGCGCCGCCGCGACCGCCGAGGCGATCGCCCCGAAGAGGCTCGAGTTCGAGCCGGAAATGGAACCTAACATTTACATACACCTTTTGATGGTACACGCGCCTTTTGATTAAGGATTGAGGAAGAATTACGACCTCTGCGAGACCACTTAGCGGCAAGCCGCCCTTCCGGTGCCCGTCAAATTCTCACCATTCGGCAGAGAAATCGCCCGGCAGATAGGCCCGGATGCTGTGGAAGAAGATGTCGATCTCCAGCGCCATCCCGACCTCGAAGTCATTGAGTTCCGCCCCGCTCCAACGGTGCTGCTCGAGGCGCGCAAGGAAATCCCGGCGGGTCTGATCGTCGCGCGGCTCCAGTGGCAGGGTGCCGGCGGCACGCAGCAGGTCGATGCGCTTGTGCACCTCGCGCATGCCCGAAAACGCCTCCATCATCGGGCGCGTCAGGCGCGGGTCTTTCTGCCATGAACGTCCGCCAAAGACCTCCTGCACCACCCGATTGCCCGCCCCAAGGCAATCATAGGCGACGCAGCCCGGAAACCCCTCCTCCGTCAGCCTCTCGTGAATCGTGCAGCTGTGTCCCGAAAGGTTCCGGCACGGCTCGCCGGGGTTCTTGTCGAAGGCGAAGTCCTTGCCCTTGTCGAAGGCCAGCGCGAGGCAGCAGAGCGCCGCGCATTTCGAGCAATCGGTTTTCAGGTGATCGGTTTTGAGATGATCGGTCTGCGGCATTGCGGCAATCGTTCTTCAGGGATGTCCAAGGGCGGCTGAGGGGGCCGTATCCCGCGGAACGCCCGCGGATTGCAAGCCCAGCCTGCCTGCCGCTCTGCGCAGCGTCTGCAAATGACGAGCGCGCGCCAACTGCGGACGGAGCGGGGTTCAGGCTGATTTATCCGACTTCTTGCCGTCGGGCAGAGCCTCGTCCCCCGGCCCCGAGGGGGCCTCCGGCGGTTTGCTGAAGGACTTGGTCAGAACGATTGCCTCTTCGCTCCAGCGGCAGGCCATCTTCTGGAAGTTCTCAAAGAGAACATGGTGGTAGTCCCATTTTTCGCTCTGAGCGTCCCACTTCCACCTTTCGCGCTGAATGAAATCCGCCGCCGCGTTCCAATCCCGCACGAAGGGTCCCCTCATCCATTCACGATAAAAAGCTTCATCGAGAATTTTTCTGCGAATCCCGATGGATACAAGCTCGTAGTGATTGAGGTACCCCAAGATCGCCCGACGTTCTTCCCGGTCTTTCGTTTCCGCAGGGCTGTGAAGCTTTGCAAAGCCATTCTGACGGCGGTGGTAGCTGAAGACCGAATTCTGCTCTTGGTAATATGGCGTGGATTCGACCTTCTCGATCATATCCAGCGTGGCTCTCTGGCGGGTGGACGCCCGGGCCATGGCGACGCCATAGGCCGCCACCGCGACCGACATCAGGATGACCGCGGGGCCGACCAAACCGATCCAGTTGAAACTAGAAGCGACGCAAACCACCAAGGTTTGCGTCGCTTCACTGGCAATCTGCTCGGAACAGTTCACGTCAGTCCCGAGCACCTTCTTTGGTGATCACAGACATGCTGGTCTCCTTCTCAGAAAGATGCGTTGCAAGCAGGTTTACGCGCTTCACGCGCACTGTCAACGAATTCCCATAGGCTGGCACGGCCGCCCACTGCCACCCGCTTCGCGAGAGCCGCGCGGGATCGGAGAGCGCGAAACCTCGCCCACAACAAAGGTGGTCATCGAAACTCTAGCTTACAATGGTAAACGCTTCACTTCCCGCCGAGTTCCATAAAGCTCGCACATATTCCAACTTCATTCTGCAAGCTGAGATGAACTGATCTCGCCACGCTGATCTACCACGACGGACCGCGCGCGCCCCGGCGCGGCGCAACGCCTGATCACGCAAAAAACGCAGGAGTTTATGAGGATTTGCAGAAAGCTGAGCGATTTCAGCTTGGTACCCAAGGTCGGACTCGAACCGACATGACCTCGCGGCCGGGGGATTTTGAATCCCCTGCGTCTACCATTCCGCCACTTGGGCCCGGGCATGGATTTAGCCGCCCCGCCGCGCCGCGTAAAGCGGCAATCTTCAAGCACTCGCATGTTCCTTGCGAAACTGTCATCACAAATGCGGCCCCAATGGCTTGCGCCTCAGGTTCCCCCGTGCTTCCTGCAAAGAAGACCCACGCCGGAGACCTGCCCGACGATGCTGCGCCGCCTTTACGACTGGACCATGTCGCTTGCCGATCACCCCAAGGCGCTTTGGGCGCTGGCAGCGGTCTCTTTCATCGAAGCCTCGGTGTTTCCGATCCCGCCCGACGTGCTGATGATCCCGATGATCCTCGCCGCGCCGCGCCGGGCATGGCTGATCGCGCTGGTGGCCACATTGGCCTCGGTCGTCGGTGGGCTCTTCGGCTATGCCATCGGGCATTTCTTCTTCGACAGCATCGGGCGGCCAATCCTCGAAACGCTCGGCAAGGCCGACTCGATGGAGGCCTTCAACGCCCGCTTCAACGGCGTTGGGTTCTGGGCCGTGCTGATCGCCGGGATCACCCCCTTCCCGTTCAAGGTGATCACCATCATGTCGGGCTGGACCGCGATGCCGCTCGGCACCTTCGTCACCACCGCCATCATCGCCCGCGCCTTCCGCTTCTTCATCGTTGCGGGGCTGCTGCGGGCCTTCGGCGCGCCGATCCGGGATTTCATCGAAAACCGGCTCGGGCTGGTGTTTACTGTCTTTGTGCTGCTGCTTGCCGGCGGCTTCTTTCTGGTGAAATACCTCTGAGACCATGACTGACCTGCGTAAGTTCCTCATCCTGATCGCCGCTGGCGGATCGGCCGCCCTGCTGCTGGGCGCGATCGGCTCACAATTCATCGGCGGGCTTGCCCCCTGCCACCTGTGCATCCTGCAACGCTGGCCTCATGCCATCGCCGTCGTCATCGGTGCACTGGCGCTGGCCTTCCGCGCCCGCCTGCTGCCGCTTTTGGGCGCGCTGGCGGCGCTGACCACCAGCGGCATCGGCGTCTATCACACCGGCGTCGAGCGCGGCTGGTGGGAAGGGCCGACCACCTGCACCTCCGGCCCGATCGGCGGCATGTCGGCGGACGAGCTGCTCAACCAGATCATGGACGCGCCGCTGGTGCGCTGCGACGAGGTTGCGTGGCAGTTCCTCGGCCTGTCGATGGCCAGCTGGAACGCGGTGATCTCGCTTGGTCTCGCGCTGATCTGGATCGCCGCATGGCGGCGCTCGGCCCAAGCCTGAACGGCGTTTTTGCGGGCCCAAACCGGCCCTGAACCAAAGTTGCAGGGGGCCCAATCTGCCCCCTGCGGTGCATGGCGAACCCGCCTGCCCCACGTCAGATCGGTCTTCGAGGCGCGGATGTCCCGCGCCGTCATTGAGGAGACCCATCCATGACCTATCGCTTCGTCACATCCGCCTTCATCGCCGCCCTGCTGACCGCCAGCGCCGCCGTCGCCTCCCCCGAGATTCCCGAACAGACCCAAGCCCAGGTGCGTGAGAAGCTCACTGCCGAGGGCTATGACGTGCGCCGCATCGACAGCGAAGACGGGCTGATCGAAGTCTATGCATTGAAAGACGGCAAGAAGCTCGAGCTCTATCTCGACGAAAGCCTGAAGATCGTCCGCAGCAAGTCCGACGACTGAGCCCAGACGGCCCCGCGCCCGCGCGGGGCCGTGCCGCTTTCCGGCCCCTGCTCTCGCACACAAGGGGCCAAGGACGCCCAGCAAAAGGACCTCTTCCATGTCTGATCTCTCGACCACCGCCGCGCCAAGCGGTGCCACGCAGCATGCCGTCTGGGACCCGTTGCTGCGGATCTTTCACTGGAGCCTCGTGACGCTCTTTGCCGCAAACGCGCTGTTTGACGATGCCGGGTCGAAGCTGCACGCGTGGATCGGCTATACGATCGGCGGCCTCATTGCGCTGCGGCTGATTTGGGGCTTCATCGGCCCGCGATCCGCGCGGTTTTCCAGCTTCTTCCCAACCCGTGCCGGCGTCGCGCAGCAAATCACCGATATGGCCACCGGACGCCGCCGCGTGCATCTGATGCACACGCCGCTCGGCGCACTGATGATCTTTAACCTCCTGCTCACCCTCGCCGGGATCATCGCCACGGGGGTGATGATGACCACAGACGCCTATTGGGGCGTCGCTTGGGTCGAGCATCTGCATGAGGCACTGGTCACATGGGCCGAAGTTTCGGTGGTGCTGCATGTCGGCGCGGTGCTGCTGGAAAGCCGCCGAACCGGAGTGAATTTGCCCAAGGCCATGGTCACGGGTATCAAAACCGTACCGGATGGCGCAAAGATCGAGGAATGACGCCGCAAAACACCGAACGCCCGATCATCCTGACCCTGCTGATCGCCGTGCAGCTGATCTGCACGGCCTTCTTCGTGGTCGACGTGATCTTTGACGCAAGCGAAGCGGGCTGGAACCCGGTCCATGATCCCGAGGCCTTCCTCGAAGGCAGCATGGTGCTCTGTCTCGGTGCGGCGGTCTGGGTCGAGATGCGTTTCCTGCTCCGGCTGCTGCGCCAGAATGCGCATCTGGAGCGGCAGGTCTCGCTCGCCACCGGCGCCTTCCATGAGATCGTCGAAGCGCAGTTCACCGCGTGGGGCCTGACGGGCTCCGAGCGGGACGTCGCCATGTTCACACTCAAAGGCATGACCATCCCCGAGATCGCGGCGCTGCGCGGATCGGCAGAGGGAACGGTGAAATCCCATCTCAATGCGATCTACCGCAAGGCCGGTGTGTCCGGGCGTGGTGCGCTGCTCGGGCTTTTCATCGAGGAGTTGATGACCGGTGCCGCGCCTGACGTCAGCACCGCCGCCGCTTCGACACAAGACAGGTGACAGCGCGCCAAACCTCTGGCATCACGAGAAAATGACCAATCGCTTCGCCCTCTGGCTTGCCGCCATCCTGATCCTCGCTGCCGTGCTGGATTACCTGCTCTTCGGGAGCGATCACTTCATCTATCTGGGGCGGAAAGTTTTCAATCTGCTCGATTGGATGGCATTTTGGCGGTGAGCGCTAACAGTCCCAGTATTGACTTGCCCGACGTATCCTGATGACCTTCGGGCAACCGCAGACTCTCGGACAGCGAGGAGACATCATGACCGTCAAGGTAGCGATCAACGGCTTCGGCCGCATCGGGCGCAACGTGCTGCGCGCCATCATCGAATCCGGCCGCACTGACATCGAAGTCATCGCCATCAACGACCTCGGCCCGGTCGAGACCAACGCCCACCTTCTGCAGTTCGACAGCGTGCATGGCCGCTTCCCGGAGGACGTGAAAGTGGCGGGCGACACGATCGACGCAGGCCGCGGCCCGATCAAGGTGAGCGCCGAGCGCAACCCCGCCGATCTGCCTTGGGGCGATGTTGATGTGGTGCTCGAATGCACCGGCATCTTCACCGACCGCGAGAAGGCCGCCGCCCACCTCGCCAATGGTGCGAGCCGGGTTCTGGTCTCGGCCCCCTCCGCCGGTGCCGACAAGACCATCGTCTATGGCGTCAACGACGACACGCTGACCAAGGATGACCTGATCGTCTCCAACGCGTCCTGCACCACCAACTGCCTGTCGCCCGTCGCCAAGGTGCTGAACGACACCGTCGGCATCAAGAAGGGCTTCATGACCACCATCCACAGCTACACCGGCGACCAGCCGACGCTGGACACGATGCATAAGGACCTCTACCGCGCGCGCGCCGCAGCGCAGTCGATGATCCCCACTTCGACCGGTGCCGCCAAGGCCGTGGGCCTCGTGCTGCCGGAACTGAACGGCAGGCTCGATGGTGTGGCGATCCGCGTGCCCACGCCGAACGTGTCGGTCGTCGATCTGGTGTTCGAAGCCGAACGCGAGACCACGGTGGAAGAGATCAACGACGCGATCCGCGTCGCCGCCAACGGCAAGCTGAACGGCATTCTGGGCTATACCGACAAGAAGAACGTCTCGATCGACTTCAACCACGATCCGCACAGCTCGATCTTCCACACCGACCAGACCAAGGTCATGGAAGGCACCATGGTGCGCATCCTGTCGTGGTATGACAACGAGTGGGGCTTCTCGAACCGCATGTCCGACACCGCCGTGGCGATGGGCAAGCTGATCTGATCCTGCCGCGCGCTTGCCAGCGCCATGTCTGGAAACTCAAAGGCGGGGCCGCGTGCCCCGCCTTTTCATTTGTCGAACGCCTTGCGCGCCGCGCCATAGCCCTCTGCCGCCTCGAGCCCCGCGGGCCGTGCGCGCGGGGTCACCCTGCCGGTCAGCGGCAGTGCCAGCGGCTGGCTGATCACCGGCACAGGCGCAGCAAGCGGGGCGTGTGACAAGCGAGCCACCCCCTCTTGCGGTGCAGTGCGGGCAGGCTGCTGCGGCGCGGCTTTGGGCCGCTGCGACCGGCCATGACCGCCGATCCCCTGCTGAATTTCCATGACCTGTCTCCCTTTCTAAGAGCCCATCGGCGCTGTTTTGGCTCCGCGCCCAGCAGCCGCGCTGCGGTGTTGCTGTGGCGTTAAGGTTAATCGCCGAAGGTTTACAAAGCCTTGCGCTCGCAGAAAGGCACCGCGCGCCATGCCATGCATGTTTTGCAAGGCGGGTCTGGAAAAGCGTCAATTGTGCTGCGTCGCAGCAAGGCCTAAGTTAGCGCCAACGCCGGGGACACCCGCAAGGGCATTTCCCGCGGCACCGAGTTTCAACAAACCAACCGCAAACGCGCCCACTCCTCCCCTCGGGGCGCCCTTCATAGATGGATCAGAGACATGACCAAAGCCATCAACGCCGTTCGTGACAGCTTCTCCCGCCGCTTCGCCTATCGCCGCACGCATCAGGCCCTGATGTCGCTGCCGCTGCGCACCCGCATCGACTGCGACATCGCAGGCCGCGAAGCGGAAACCGCGCGGATCGCTGTCTACGGTCAGTAAGACCAAGCTACGACAAAGAAAAACGGGGCCCCAGCGGCCCCGTTTTTGCGTTCAGCCTTGGCGTTCAACTTTGGCGTTGCGCCCCTGCGCTCAACCTTTGTCGAAGCGCGCCTTCAGCGCCTCGTTCACCGTGGGCGTGACGAATTTGCTGACGTCGCCATCGAGCCGGGCGATCTCTTTCACCAGCTTCGAGGCGATTGCCTGATGCCGCGCCTCGGCCATCAGAAAGACGGTCTCGATGCTGGTGTCGAGCGCGCGGTTCATTCCAACCATCTGAAATTCATACTCGAAATCTGCCACGGCGCGCAGGCCGCGAATGATGATCTGCGCGCCCACATCGCGGGCGCAGTCGATCAGCAGGTTCTCGAAAGGATGCGCGACGATCTCTGTCCCGGTTTCTTCAGACAGTTTGGCGCATTCGGTCTCGATCATCGCCACGCGGTCTTCCAGCGGAAAGAGCGGACCCTTGTCGCGGTTGATCGCGACGCCAATCACCAGACGATCGACCAGCGCCGCGGCGCGGCGGATGATGTCGATATGGCCCAGCGTGATTGGATCGAACGTGCCGGGGTAAAGGCCAATGCGCATAAAATCCTCCCAGAAGTGCCCGCGGGGGCATGTCCGGCGCACGCAACGATATTGCGTCCCGGAATGCAACCCCGAAACCGGCCTCCTGTTGAGGCGCCTGAACTTAGAAGCCCATGATCATGCCCTGCAGCGCGTCTTTTTCCATGGCAAGTTCGGCGATCTGCGCCTTCACCACGTCGCCAATCGAGATGATGCCCACCAGCACCCCATCCTCGACCACCGGCATGTGACGGAACCGTCCCTCGGTCATCCGGGCGAGCACCACATTGGTGTCCTCGTCGCGGGTGCAGACCTGCAATTTGCGGGTCATCAACTCGTCACACGTCATGTTCAGGATGCTGGCACCCTGCGCCGAGATAGCGCGCACGATGTCACGCTCTGACAGGATCCCCAGCGGCGTCTGCCCGTCGTCGGAAATCACCACACCACCGATCCGGCGCTCAGAAAGCACCTGCGCCGCGTCACCGACGCTGCTGCCGGGGGTGACGGTGACCACCCCGTCGTCGGACTTATCCTTGAGAATCTGTTGTACCTGCATGCGGCTTTCCTCCTAAGCGCTGCTGACCCTTACAGCGTCCGCCCCCTGCGACCTTCTGTCAACTCCGACCTTCGAGGCAGGCCAGCTCGCGCCGAACACCTTCGGCCAAAAGCTCTGCGAATCCGTTAAGGCGCGCGTGGCGCCGGTCGTCGGCATGGCGCACGAGGTAAAAACTGCGGGTGAGCGACACTTCATCGGCCAGCACCTTGCGCAGTCCCGGCGCGGCGGGCAGCGCGAAATCATGCACGATGCCCAGCCCCGCGCCCAAGCGCAGCCAATGGAACTGCACCGCGACGGAATTGGAGGCGAGACGCACCCGCTCGACGCCCAGATCGCTGAGATAGTCGAGCTCGCGGTCAAAGATCATGTCGGGGATGTAGCCCACCATGCGATGCCCCTGCAGGTCGGCGCGGCTGAGGATCGGGGCGTGACCGGCGAGATACTCCTCGGAGGCCGCAAGATGCAGGCGATAGTCCGAGATCTTCTTGACCACCAGCCGCCCCGCCGTGGGCGCAGAGACCGCGATGGCCATATCGGCCTCACGCCGCGACAGGTTCACCACGCGCGGCAGCGAGACGATCTGCAGATCGAGCCCCGGATTGTCCTCGGCGATCTTGGCGCAGACCTGCGGCAGCAGGAAGTTCGCGCAGCCGTCGGGCGCACCGATGCGGATCTGCCCGGCGAACCCCTCGGAGGCGCCCATCAGCGCCTGTGCGCCCTGCCCCAGCGCCTGTTCTGCGGTCTCGGCATGGACCAGCAGCCGCGCGCCTGCCTCGGTCAGTGCGTAGCCCTGCGGCGACTTGGCAAAGAGCGGATGGCCCAATTGCTCCTCGAGACGCGCCACCCGGCGGCCCACCGTCGCCGGGTCCATGCGCAGCACCCGCCCCGCCGCCGACAGGCTCTCGCCGCGCGCGACGGCAAGGAAAATCCGCAAGTCATCCCAGTTCTCACGCATGGCGCACCTGAATTTTTGCAAAACCTTTTTGCTGGATTACCCCTGTCCCCTGCATTTCCGCAAGGCTAGAGTGCGGCCCAACATCAAGGAGGTTCAGATGCAAGAACTCACGCATTTCATCAACGGCGAACACGTCAAGGGCACCTCGGGCCGCTTCACCGAGATCTTCAACCCGGCCACCGGGGAAGTTCAGGCCAAAGTGCCGCTGGCCACCGTCGCAGAGCTGAACGACGCCGTTGCCAAGGCCGCCGAAGCGCAAAAAGGCTGGGCCGCCACCAACCCGCAGCGTCGCGCCCGCGTGATGATGAAGTTCGGTGCGCTGATCAACGAGCATATGGACGAGCTGGCCGAGCTGGTCTCGAAGGAACACGGCAAGACCCTGCCCGACGCCCGTGGCGACGTGCAGCGCGGTCTGGAAGTGGTCGAGGTCTGCATGGGCGCGCCGCATATGCTCAAGGGCGAGTTCACCGACAACGGCGGTCCGGGCATCGACCTTTACTCCATGCGCCAGCCGCTTGGCGTGGTCGCGGGCATCACCCCGTTCAACTTCCCGGCGATGATCCCGCTGTGGAAGATGGCCCCGGCGCTGGTCTGTGGCAACGCCATGATCCTCAAGCCCTCCGAGCGCTGCCCCTCGACCTCGCTGCGCCTTGCCGAGCTGATCATCGAGGCTGGCCTGCCCGAGGGCGTGCTGCAGGTGGTCAACGGTGACAAGGAAGTGGTGGACGCGATCCTCGACAACGACACCGTGCAGGCCGTGGGCTTCGTCGGCTCGACCCCGATCGCGCAGTACATCTATGGCCGCGCCGCCACCAACGGCAAGCGCGCGCAATGCTTCGGCGGTGCCAAGAACCACATGATCATCATGCCCGACGCCGACCTCGACAAGGCCGCCGACGCGCTGGTGGGTGCGGGCTACGGCGCTGCGGGCGAACGCTGCATGGCGATCTCGGTGGCCGTGCCGGTGGGCGAGGAAACCGCCGACGCGCTGATCGAGAAGCTGGTGCCGCGCGTCGAGAAGCTGAAGGTTGGCCCCTACACCGCGGGCGAAGACGTGGACTATGGCCCGGTGATCACCGGCACCGCCAAGGACCGCATCAACGGCCTCGTCACCAAAGGTGTCGAACAGGGCGCGAAGCTGGTCATCGATGGCCGCGACTTCTCGCTGCAGGGCTATGAGAACGGCTTCTTCGTCGGCCCGTCGCTCTTTGACAATGTGACGCCCGACATGGACATCTACAAAGAAGAGATCTTCGGCCCGGTTCTCAGCACCGTGCGCGCTGGCACCTACGAAGAGGCGCTCGATCTGGTGATCGACAATGACTACGGCAACGGCACGGCGATCTACACCGCCGATGGCGACACCGCGCGCGACTTTGCGCACCGGGTGAACGTGGGCATGGTCGGCATCAACTTCCCGATCCCGGTGCCGCTGTCGTATCACACCTTCGGCGGCTGGAAGAAATCGGCCTTCGGCGATCTCAACCAATATGGCCCCGACGCCTTCCGCTTCTACACCAAGACCAAGACCGTCACCGCGCGCTGGTTCTCGGGCATTAAGGAAGGTGGCGAGTTCAACTTCAAGGCCATGGACTGATCCATTGCCGCGCCGCTTCGCACCGGCCCCTTGTCAAAAGCGCCGCCCCGATTCCCGGGGCGGCGTTTGCACATCCGGCGCAGACGGGTGACAGCGCCGACGCCAAACATGCATCTGCGGTACATCGTTGACGAGTCGAGGAACAACGGCGAGGCTTTTTCAGCGAACCCAGAAACAGCCGCCATGTGCACCATGTCCGTCACGTTCCGCATCCTTCCCAAACACGGATTGGTCTACGCCAGCTATGAAGGGCAGGCGTATCTCAAAGAGACATCCGCCGCGCTGACCGACTATCTAAGCCATCCCGACTTTCGCCCCGGCCAGAAACACTTGGTGGATCTGTCGCGCGTCACCGGCTGGGATGGGGATTTCGTCGAACTTATGAAAATTCAGGCCCGCATGGCCGACGCGATGCTTGGCGGCGGGGCTGAGGCCATGAAGGTCTATTACGCGCCGACACGGATAAGCCTCGAACTCGCACGGCTTGCCCTGCAATCTTGGGACGGTCTCGACGGTGCGGTCATGCTCGTGCAGCAAAGCGAACGGCGGTCGCTGGCGCTTTTGGGGCTTGCCGAGCGTAGTTTTGAACAGCTGCTGCAAGACGCGGACTGAGCTTCAAGGCACACAGACTCCGGCAGCTTAGTGTCGCTTACGCGACATAAAGTTTGACAGCCGCAGGCCCCCAGAACACATGCTAGCGTGACCCTACGCCGCGATTTCCTGTTTCTGGGAGGCACAGCAATGGCTGGCACGCTGAAATATTTTGCCGACCGCCCGTTGGTCTACCTAAAGTTTGCCGGGGAGACCTATTGCGAAGACTGCGTCGATGCTCAGAAGGTCCTGAACGACACGCCGGGCTGGACGCCCAATGTCGGCTGCCTGATCGACTATTCAGAGATGACGAATTTTCGAAGCGGTTACATAGGGTTGCAGCAAGTCTCGGCGGAGATGGCCGCCTCGGGCCATTTCGACGATCGCGTGATGCCTCTGGTCTATTTCGCCCCGACCGATCTGGGTTTCGGTGTGGCGCGCATGGCGCAGCAGATCCTCTCGCCGCAGCTCAGTTTCGACATCCGTGTCTTCCGCGAAGAAGCGCCCGCGCTGGCCTTTCTGGGACAGCCCGAGACCCGCGTCTCGGACCTCTTTGCCGCGACCCAGTGATCAGATCGCGCGCAACACCCCATTGAAAGCCGCGCGCCGCCGTCCTATATGAGGGATGTTCCGCAAGGGACTATGGGCATAAACGCGCATGTAATAAACGGATCGGACCCGGGGGCGGTACCCGGCGGCTCCACCAATAAACCCTTGTTGGGGGTTCATGGGGCCGAAATAGGATCGACGAACGCGTAAAGATGTAGCTTTGTCCCGGTGAGATACCACCGTTATCGGTTCATAAAGCATAGTTGCCAACAACAATCGTGCTCCGATGGCTCTGGCTGCGTAAGCAGTCCGAAACATCGAAATCTAAGCCCTTGCGCCTAGCAGTGTAAGGCGGGGTTCGCAGGTACCTGGCAACAGAAACCTGCACTTCCTCCCCCCAGAGTAATCGTCAGCGTAACCGTATAACCCATCGCGACCCGCGCGCGGGATGCCGCTTGCAGAGCGCCGCAATTCGCTGCTTTTGCGCCGCGACCGACGGATAGATTGACCGAATACCGCCGCGCTGCCAGCATTCGGCTTATGTTTCGCGTGGTTGCCGCCAGCCTTGCCCTGCTCGCCTCGCCGGCCCGAGCCTGCGAGACCGCGCTGCTTTTGGCCATGGATGTGTCGAACTCGATCGACCCGGCGGAATATGCGATCCAGGTCGAAGGCCTCGCCTTCGCATTGCGAGACCCCGAGATTGCCGCGATTCTGATCGAGGACCGGGTCGCGCTTGCGGTGCTGCAATGGTCCGGCCCGGCGCATCAGGCGCTCACCCTTGGCTGGCAGCAGATCACCGAGCCCGCCGATGTTTCCGCTTTCGCCAGCGCTGCAGAGCGCATGGAGCGGGCTTTCATCCTCTCTGACACCGCGCCGGGTGCCGCTCTGCAGGCCGCGCTCGATCACATGGCGGCGGCCCCCGCCTGCGGACGCCGGGTCATCGACATCTCGGGCGACGGGACGCCGAACTCCGGCCCCTCCGCCTCTGCCGCGCGGGTGCGGGCCGAACGCATGGGGGTGACGATCAACGGGCTGGCGATCGAGGGGCCGGGCCATGGGCTGCCGGTGACCAATTTCTACCGGCAGGTGCTGATCACCCGCGACGGCTTTGTCCTGACCGCGCGCAGCCACCTTGCCTATGCCGAGACCATGCGCCGCAAGATCCTGCGCGAGATCGCCCGCGTGCTAGGCTGAGCCGTCATGAAAGTTTCATCAAGCCCTGCGCAAAAGCCGGTGATGACGACGCCCGCCAAGACCCCGCTTTCACAGCTTTTCCTGAGTTTTCTGCGCATCGGCCTGCTGAGCTTCGGCGGTCCGGCGGCGCAGATCGCGCTGCTGCATCGCGAGATCGTCGAAGAGCGCGGCTGGCTGAGCGAGCGGCAATACCTGCAGGCGCTGTCCTTTTGCATGCTGCTGCCGGGACCCGAGGCGATGCAATTGGCCACTTGGGCGGGCTGGCGGCTGCGCGGCGTCGCCGGCGGGCTGATCGCAGGGGGGCTTTTTGTGGTGCCCGGCGCGCTGGTCATCGCCGCGCTGGCGCTGGCCTATTCCGCCTATGGCGCCCGCCCCGAAGTGACCGCGCTGATGCTGGGCGTGAAGGCCACGGTGATCGCGCTGGTCGCCTTCGCGCTCATGAAGCTTGGCCGCAAGGTGCTGTCTCATCGCGGCGCGCCATGGATCGCGCTGGCCGCTTTTGCCGCGCTTTATGTGCTGCATCTGCCGTTCCCGCTGGTCATCGCCTGCGCCGGGGCCATCGGCTGGCTCAGCCGCCCCGCCGCCCCCGCCGAGGACGTGCGCCCCCTGCCCGCGCCAGTGACCGACCGGCTGTGGGTCTGGCCGCTCTGGGTGACGCTCTGGTTCGCGCCAATGGTGCTGGCCGCGCTGGCCGGACAGACGCTGCTCTACGACATCGGCATGCTCTTCTCGAAGCTGGCGGTCTTCTCCTTCGGCGGAGCCTATGCGGTGCTGGCGTGGCTGGCGCAGGAGGCGGTCTCGGCGCGCGGCTGGCTCGACCCCGCGCAGATGGCCGACGCCTTGGGGCTGGCCGAGACGACGCCGGGTCCGCTGATCCTCGTGACGCAATTCGTGGGGATGCTCACCGGCTACGCCGAGGGCGGCTGGCCCATGGCGCTGGCCGCCGGAGCCATGGTGCTCTGGGTGACCTTCGTGCCCTGTTTCCTGTGGATCTTCGCCTTTGCCCCGCATCTCGAAAGGCTGCTGGCCCGCCCCCGCCTGCAAGGCGCGCTGGATGCGATCACCGCCGCCGTGCTGGGGGTGATCGCCAACCTCACGCTGTGGTTCGCCCTGCATGTGCTCTTTGCCGAGACGTGGCAACTGCGGCTTGGCCCCATCGCCCCGGAACTGCCAGTGCTGCAGAGCTGGCGACCGGGCGCGCTGGCGCTGACGCTTCTGGCCGCCCTGCTGCTTGGCCCGCTGGGCCGCTCGGTGCCGCTGACGCTTGCCGTGACGGCAGCCGCAGGCCTCTTGTTAACTATCTATTAATGCGCGTCTTTCCGTGAAATCCCGCCCGACGGGGATTTTTCCAGCCAAGTCCCCTTTTCCTCGCCGCCAAATCTAATATGGTGAAAAGAAAGCGACGAGGATCAGAGCCATGCCCTCCGGCATCGACTACGGGAATCTCATGCACCGCGCCATGCGCGGGCTCATTCATGACGTCCTTCTGGGCGTTCAGGACTCCGGCCTGCCGGGCGAGCACCATTTTTTCATCACCTTCGACACCCAGCATCCCGATGTGGAACTGGCGGACTGGCTGTCGGATCGCTACCCGGGCGAGATGACGGTGGTGATGCAGCATTGGTACGACGACCTCGAGGTGACCGAGGACGGCTTTACCGTGACGCTGAACTTCGGGGATGCGCCCGAGCGGCTCTACATCCCCTATGACGCGATCAAGACCTTCGTCGATCCCTCGGTCGAGTTCGGCCTGCGCTTCGAGACGCATGAGGAAGACGAGGACGACGACGAACCCACCCCGCCCGACGGCGACGATCCCGAGGGCTCGGGCGACGCGCCCAAGCAGGACGCCGAGGTGGTGCGGCTGGATTCTTTCCGCAAATAAACCGCCGCACAGGATGCGCCATGCCGCCGCCGGTCCGCCCGGCGGCGTTCGCTTTTCTGCCGCGCTGACCCTGCCATCATGGCCCGCGTCGCAGGATCTACAAATTTTCCTGCCCTGTCGCGACGCTAACAGCCCCCGCAAAACACGCTGCCCCGTTGCCCCTTCGCCTCGCTGGGGCTAAACGGCACACAATGGTATGCTTGCAGGAGGCAAAGATGGCCAACACCCGCACCGAGACCGACAGCTTCGGCCCGCTCGAGGTTCCCGCCGACAAGTACTGGGGCGCTCAGACCCAGCGGTCGATCATGAACTTCCCCATCGGCTGGGAGAAGCAGCCGGTTCCAATCATCCGCGCGCTTGGCGTGGTGAAAAAGGCCTGCGCCATGGCCAACAAGGAACTGGGCAACATGGAGGCCGAGGTCGCCGATGCGATCATCGCCGCCGCCGGTGAGGTGATCGAGGGCAAGTTCGACGACAACTTCCCGCTGGTGGTCTGGCAGACCGGCTCGGGCACGCAGTCGAACATGAACGCCAACGAGGTGATCAGCAACCGCGCGATCGAGATGCTGGGCGGCGAGATGGGCTCCAAAGCGCCCGTCCACCCCAACGACCACTGCAACATGGGCCAGTCGTCCAACGACACCTTCCCCACCGCCATGCACGTGGGCATCGCCATGCAGGCGCGCGATGTGCTGCTGCCGGGCCTGCGCAAGCTGCACGCGGCGCTCGAGGCGAAGAGCGAAGAGTTCAAGGACATCATCAAGATCGGCCGCACCCACACCCAAGACGCCACGCCGCTGACGCTGGGCCAGGAATTCGGTGGCTACGCGCATCAGGTGAAAAAGGGCATCGAGCGGGTCGAGGCCTGCCTTGGTGACATCTACGAGCTGGCGCAGGGCGGCACCGCCGTGGGCACCGGGCTCAACACCAAGAAAGGCTGGGCCGAGATGGTCGCCGCCAACATGGCGCAGATCACCGACCTGCCCTTCGTCACCGCGCCGAACAAGTTCGAGGCGCTCGCCGCGCATGATGCGATGGTGATGTTCTCGGGCGCGCTGAAGACCGTGGCGGCCTCGCTCTTCAAGATCGCCAACGACATGCGCCTGCTGGGCTCCGGCCCGCGCTCGGGCCTTGGCGAGCTGATCCTGCCGGAAAACGAGCCCGGCTCGTCGATCATGCCGGGCAAGGTGAACCCGACTCAGGCCGAGGCGCTGACCATGGTCTGCGCGCATGTGATGGGCAATGACGCCGCCGTCGGCATGGCCGGCAGCCAGGGCCACTTCGAGCTCAACGTCTACAACCCGATGATGAGCTACAACGTGCTGCAGTCCATGCAGCTGCTGGGCGACTCGGCCTCGGCCTTCACCGACAATATGGTCGTGGGCACGCAGGCGAACACCGCGCGCATCGACAAGCTGATGAAGGAATCGCTGATGCTGGTGACGGCGCTGGCGCCGACCATCGGCTATGACAACGCCACCAAGGTCGCCAAGACCGCGCATAAGAACGGCACCACGCTGAAGGAAGAGGCGATCGCCCTCGGCTTCGTCGACGAAAAGACCTTCGACGAGGTGGTGCGCCCCGAGAAGATGATCGGCCCGAAGGACTGATCCGCGTCCCTTTGCGAGACTTGAAACGGGGCCCCGCGCGGGCCCCGTTTTCGTCAGCGCCGCCGCCTGAGCGCGCAGCTTGCCGCAAACTGCCGCATATCTTTGCCCGCGCCTGTTCATACGTGCCTGTCCGGGCCTGCGCGTGCCTGCGCGCTCCCGGTTTTCGATTGTCCCCGCGCCGCACCGCGCTATCCTTTTTTCCCATGAGCAACGTCGTTAACCTCAACCGCTTCCGCAAATCCAAGGCCCGCGCCGAGAAACGCGCGCAGGCCGACGAGAACGCTGTGCGCCATGGTCTCAGCAAGGCCGAGAAGAAGCTGGAAGAACGCCGCAGCGACAAAGCCGCGCGCAGCCTCGAAGGCCACCGGCTGGACACGCCCGACGGCACGGCCGAGGGCGATGGCACGCCCGAGGGCGACGAGACCTCCCGCTCATGACCCCCAGGGACATCGGGCGCCCGGCGAAACACTCGCTGACCATCCGCGGCCACCGCACTTCGGTGTCGCTGGAGACGCCCTTTTGGGACGAATTTCGCAGCATCGCCGAAGCCGAGGGCAAGACGCTCAACGCCCTCGCCACAGAGATCGACGCGCAGCGCGGTGTGGAGGCGGGGCTCGCCTCGGCCATCAGGGTGCATGTACTCGAACACCTGAAGGCACGGCTGCGGGCGGCGGGCTGAGACGCCTCCGGCGGGCGTATTTTGGGAACAATGAAAGGCTCAGCGGCAGTAGTGGCTGAGCATCTCGTAGTCCTTGCGCGGCCCGCGTACGCGCCAGCGGGCGGTCCACTCCGGCCAGCGGCTGAAATCATACTCGGCATCATAGTGATCGGGATCACACCAATGCGCCGCCGCGCCGCCGCCGGGCGGAATATGGTGGAAGAAGCGCCCGTCTTCGAACCAGACCGACAGATCCATGCCCCAGCGATAGCGCCGCTCGGCGGCGAAACGCCCGGTCCCGATGATCAGATTCCCGGTCTCCACATAGAGCGCGCCACCGAGCGCGCCACCGTCCTCGGCGCGCCACTCGGCCCGCCCCTCGAAACGCGCCGCGCTGCCGTCCCCATGGGTGATCTCGCGCGCCAGCCGCCAGTCACCGAGGAAATCTTGGAGCCTGTGCATCGCCGCCGGTCCTATCTTCTTCTCTTTCCAAATACGCACATCTTTGGCCGGCGAAGCCGCGCGGCGGTCGTGAGGCAGAGCTGCCAGCCACTCACCGCCCTTGCCGTGGCGCCACTTCCGCCCTATGACGCCCGCGTCTGCCATGCAAGAGACCGAAGGATAGCCGATGATCCCCCGCTATGCCCGCCCCGAGATGACCGCGATCTGGGAGCCCGCCACCAAGTTCCGCATCTGGTACGAGATCGAGGCCCATGCCTGCGACGCACAGGCCGCGCTGGGGGTCATCCCCAAGGAAAACGCCGAGGCCGTCTGGAAGGCCAATGACGTCGAGTTCGACGTCGCCCGCATCGACGAGATCGAAGCCGTCACCAAGCATGACGTCATCGCCTTCCTCACCCACCTCGCCGAGCATGTGGGCAGCGAAGAGGCGCGCTTCGTGCATCAGGGCATGACCTCCTCGGATGTGCTCGACACCTGCCTCAACGTGCAGCTGGTGCGCGCCGCCGACATCCTGCTGGGCGGCGTCGACAAGGTGCTGGCCGCGCTGAAAAAGCGCGCCTACGAGCACAAGGACACCGTCCGCGTCGGCCGCAGCCACGGCATCCACGCCGAGCCCACCACCATGGGGCTGACCTTCGCGCGCTTCTACGCCGAGATGGACCGCAACAAGAACCGTCTCGAGAAGGCCAAATGGGAGATCGCCACCGGCGCGATCTCGGGTGCTGTCGGCACGTTTGCCAATATCGACCCGGCGGTTGAAGAGCACGTCTGCGAGAAGCTGGGCCTGCGCCCCGAGCCGATCTCGACGCAGGTGATCCCGCGCGACCGCCACGCCATGTTCTTTGCCACGCTCGGCGTCATCGCCTCCTCGATCGAGAACATCGCCATCGAGATCCGCCACATGCAGCGCACCGAGGTGCTGGAAGGCGCGGAGTTCTTCTCGATGGGCCAGAAGGGCTCGTCGGCGATGCCGCACAAAAAGAACCCGGTGCTGACCGAGAACCTCACCGGCCTCGCCCGCCTCGTGCGGATGACGGTGATCCCGGCGATGGAGAACGTGGCGCTCTGGCACGAGCGCGACATCTCGCACAGCTCGGTCGAGCGCGGCATCGGCCCGGATGCGACCATTACCCTCGATTTCGCGCTGAACCGTCTGGCCGGCGTCGTCGACAAGATGATCATCTACCCGCAGAACATGCTCGACAATATGAACAAGTTCCCGGGTCTGGTGATGTCGCAGCGCGTGCTGCTGGCGCTGACCCAAGCCGGTGTGAGCCGCGAGGACGCCTATTCCATGGTCCAGCGCAACGCGCTGAAGGTCTGGGAAGAGCGCCTTGATTTCCGCGAGCTGCTGCTGGCCGACGAAGAGGTGGTGAAAGCGCTCGGCGTCGACGGCATCAACCAGAAGTTCGACATGGGCTATCACACCAAACACGTGGACACGATCTTCCGCCGGGTGTTCGGCGAGGGCTGAGCCCCGCCCGGCTGGGGGCGCTGCCCCCGTCCGCTGACGCGGACTCCCCCGGGATATTTTGATCTAGACGAAGGGCCGGTGCGGCGCTCGCGGGAACGTGAGGTGCCGCGCCGGCCGCTTTCTTTTTGGCCGGTGGCCGAGCTGTGGTACCCTAGGGTCATTCCACACGGAGGACGAAGCATGACGATCAAGACGCTGTTGACCGCCGCCGCCCTCGTGGCAGCCCCGATGATTGCCTGGGCCGATTGCAGCTATCACGAGCAGGCCAAGATGACCTGCGCGGAAGGTTCGGCCTATGACGCCGAGAGCGGCACCTGCAAGGTGATCTCTGGCTGAGCTTTCCGCTGGCCTCGCGTGCAGTTACCCGAAGGGGCGCCCGATCTGGGCGCCCCTTTTTGCGGCAAGCCGTGACGGGGCGGAAATGCCGCGAGCCATGAGGGTTCATTAACCTCGCTGCGCTAGGTCTGGAGCTGCCAGCCCATCCGGCCCGCGCAGGCTTTCTGATCCCGAGATGCGATACCACGCCACGATAACACGACGCGAAACTCAGCACCGATGTCTACTCTGCCCTCATTGTCCGAGTCCCAAGGCCGCCCCGGCGGCCGGCCGCCGCTGTCGCGCCGCGCCAAGGCGGCGATCATCGTGCAATTCCTGCTCAACGAGGAGGCCGATGTGCCGCTCTCGGCGCTGCCCGATGACCTGCAGGCCGAGCTGACGCTGCAGCTGGGCCGCATGCGCTATATCGACCGCGCCACGCTCAACGCCGTGGTCGAGGAGTTTTCCGCCGAACTCGACGGGATCGGCCTGTCGTTTCCCGGTGACATGGCGGGGGCGCTTTCGGCGCTCGACGGTAAGATCAGCGCCCGCACCGCCGCCCGCCTGCGCAAAGAGGCCGGGGTGCGCCAGAGCGGCGATCCATGGGAGCGGATCGGCACCCTGCCCGAGGCGCGCATCGCCGAACTCGCCAGCGCCGAAGCGATCGAGGTGGCCGCCGTCATGCTCTCGAAGATCAACACCGCCAAGGCCGCCGCGGTGCTCGCGCTGATGCCCGGCGAGCAGGCCCGGCGCATCACCTATGCCGTGTCGATGACCGCAGGTGTCTCGCCCGAGGCGGTGGACCGCATCGGGCTCAGCCTCGCGGCGCAACTGGACGCCGAGCCGCCCAAGGCTTTTGCCAACCGCGCGGACGAGCGGGTTGGTGCCATCCTGAACTACGCCGCCTCGGCCAAGCGCGACGAGGTGCTCGAAGGGCTGGAGGAGACCGACAAGGATTTCGCCGAGGCCGTGCGCCGCGCCATCTTTACCTTCGCCGACATTCCCACGCGGTTGAAAAAGGTCGACGTGCCGAAGATCACCCGAGACGTGCCGCCCGAAGTGCTGACCACCGCCATCGCCGCCGCCACCTCCGAGGCCGATCTGCCCGCCGCGGAGTTTCTGCTCGAGAATATGTCGAAACGCATGGCGGGCGCGCTGCGCGAGGATGCCGCCGGGATGACCGTGAAGGGCAAGAAGGGCGAAACGGCGATGAGCACGGTGGTCACCGCCATCCGCGAGTTGGTCGCCGTGGGCGAGATCGAGCTTCGAACCGGCGAGGATGACGAAGACTAACGCGGCTCTGGAACTTGTGCCGCGCCGCGCGTCGGCCTAAATCTGCCCCTCGTAGGAACGGAGCGGGCTTTGACCAAGGGCGAGACGAATAACACCACTGCGCCGCAGGCGTCCACGAAGGACGGCGGTCCCGCGTCGGCAAGTGCCAAGACCGGCAGCAAGACGTCCAACAAGGCGGCCAGCAAGAAAGGCGGTAAGCCCGCGCCCGTGCGCGGCGGCACGGCGGATTACCTCTCGGACAAGGCGCTGCGCGGCACCATCCGGCTGGCGCTGACGCTGCCGCCTGCGCTGCGCGGACGGATGATGGGAACGCTGGTGCGGCGGCTCGTGGCGCCGCTCGCGGGCTACCGGGCGCGTGCCATGGCCAATCTCGAACACGTCTGGCCCGAGATGCCCGAGGCCGAAAAGCGCCGCATCGCCGATCAGGTGGCGGACAACGCCGGGCGCACGATGATCGAGAATTACGACGTCGCCGGGCTTTTGGAGCGGATGAAGGACACGCCTGTGACCGGCGAAGGCGTCGCCGCGATCGAAGCCGCCCGCGCCGAGGGGCGTCCGATCCTCTTTGTCACCGGCCATTACGGAAACTTCGAAGCGCCGCGCGCCGCGCTGGTGGCGCGGGGCTGGCGCATCGGCGGGCTCTACCGGCCCATGGCCAACCCGTTCTTCAACGAGCACTATGCCGC
This sequence comes from Salipiger sp. PrR002, assembly GCF_010500775.1. Lineage (NCBI taxonomy): Bacteria > Pseudomonadati > Pseudomonadota > Alphaproteobacteria > Rhodobacterales > Roseobacteraceae > Salipiger > Salipiger sp. PrR002. Next base: position 463,889 of record NZ_JAAGOU010000001.1, on the reverse strand, counting down.
CAATATGCACGCGCTGAGCGATCCGGTCTTTGAACAAGGCCGCCGCGGCACCATGGGGCTGCTCAAGCATATTCGCGGCGGCGGCATGGGTGTGCTGCTGTTTGACGTCTATGACAGCGCCGGAACACCCATCGACTTTCTCGGCCAGCCCGCGCCCACGCTGACCTCCGCCGCCGAGATCGCGGTGAAGACCGGCGCGCTCTTCGTGCCCTTCTTCGGCATCCGCAAGCCCGATGGGGTGAACTTCGAGGCGGTCTTCGAAGCGCCCATCGCGCATGGCGAGCCGGTGGAGATGATGCGCGAGGTCACCCGCAGGCTCGAGGCGCGGATCGAGGCAGACCCGGGCCAGTGGTTCTGGATCCACCGCCGCTGGAAGCCCAAGCGCCAGCGCAAGCGGGCCGAGAAGCGCGCGCGCCAGCAGAATCAGAGCTAGTTCGCCGAGCGCGGCACTGCCTGCGCAAAAGGCTTGCCTGAGGCGGCGCTGTCGGCTCTGCTGCCCGGATATTCGAGACAGGAATTTTCCGGGAGACCCCACATGCCTTCAGCCAAGTTTTGCCTCGCCGCGGCGCTGATGCTCGCCGCCTGCGCCGAGACAGGTAGCCCCGCAATGGATGCGCCCATGCCCGCCTCTCCGGCTGGCCCGCCCTTCATCACCTCGATGTCGCCCGACGTCAGCAGCGCGGCGATCTCGGCCTGCCAGTCGGCGCTTACGGCGCAAACCGAGGGCGGCGTCACCGTGGTTGGCGGCGAAACCTCAGAGGCGGCGACGGCGGTCTATATGCGGGTCGGCGCGAACGGGGCGCCATGGCGTTGTCTGGTTGCGCCCGACGGCAGCAACCCCGAGCTGATGTTCATGGGAGATGAGGGCGCGGCCTGACTCGCAGCTGGCCTCGCCGCGTGCCGGATCAGTCTTTCCAGCGCGCCGAGGCCAGAACCGGGCCGAACTGGGCTTCCTGCAGCAGCACCACAGCCGGGTCGTCGCCTTCCAGGGGCACGGAAGTCTCATAGGGCTTCTGCCCGTCCCAGCTGCCGATCACCTGCCAGCCGTGGGCGATATTGGTGTAGGTCACCTCAAGCCCGGCATTCTCGCCATCCTCGATCGAGACGGTCTTTTCCGGCGCATAGCGCACGAGGTGAATCACCGTTTCCGGCGGCAGCTTGGCCAGCGGCTCGGCGCGGATCACCAATTGGTCGCCATCGCGCGCCACCAGAAGTTTCGCGGGCGACGCGGTTTCCGACGCGGCGCGGATCGCATCCACCACTTTCATCGGGCGCGAGCCGACCACGTCGTAGCGCCCGTTCACGATCATCTGCGGCGTGTAGAGCGAGCGGCGACCGGCGGCGCGGGCATAGCCCTTCTGGCGCTTGGTAAAGCCCGGATCGGCGAAATCATCCTTCCAGCCGATGTAATCCCAATAGTCCACATGCAGCGCCAGCGGGATGACATCCTCGCGGTTGCTGAGCTCGGCAAGCACCGCATCGGCGGGTGGACAGGCGGCACAGCCTTGCGAGGTGAACAGCTCGACGAGAACCGGGTTGTCCTGCTGCGCCTCGGCTGCGCTGCCCGCAAGCAGCATGGCGAGAGGTGCCATCCAAGTCGTGAGTCGGTTCATCTGAGCAGTGTTCCCCATGTCTGCGCCCCCATCTGGGGTACAAAACCCTCTTTGAAATAACCAATCAAGGTTTTGCGAGAGCAGGTGAAGCGTGTTTTCCGTGCATTGTATACCGTTGGATACAAAAAAACTCACGCGCCACTTGATCCAGCCCCCCCTCTGAGCCATCTACCTACTAGCGACCCATTTTTCTCCACGCAATGAGAGGGAGCCAGACATGCCTATTACAGTCGGTCAGGACACAGCCAAGACCCGCAAGACGCTTGAGGTCAACGGCAAGACAATCGCTTATTACTCGATCCCCGCAGCAGAAGAGGCCGGTCTCGGCGAGTTCTCGAAGCTTCCCGCCGCTCTGAAGGTCGTGCTGGAAAACATGCTCCGCTTCGAAGACGGCAAGACCGTCTCGGTGGATGACATCAAGGCATTTTCGGAATGGGGCAAGCAGGGCGGCAAGAACCCCCGCGAGATCGCCTATCGTCCGGCCCGCGTGCTGATGCAGGATTTCACCGGCGTTCCCGCCGTGGTCGACCTTGCCGCCATGCGCGACGGCATCAAGGCGCTGGGTGGCGATGCGCAGAAGATTAACCCGCTCAACCCCGTGGATCTGGTCATCGACCACTCGGTGATGATCGATGAGTTCGGCAACCCGCGCGCCTTCCAGATGAACGTGGATCGCGAGTACGAGCGCAACATCGAACGCTATGAATTCCTCAAATGGGGCCAATCGGCGTTCAACAACTTCCGCGTCGTGCCGCCGGGCACCGGCATCTGCCACCAGGTGAACCTCGAGTATCTGGCGCAGACCGTCTGGACCGATGAAGATCAGGACGGCACCGAGGTCGCCTACCCCGACACGCTGGTCGGCACCGACAGCCACACCACGATGGTCAACGGCGCCGCGGTTCTGGGCTGGGGCGTCGGCGGTATCGAGGCCGAAGCCGCCATGCTCGGCCAGCCCATCTCGATGCTGATCCCCGAGGTCGTCGGCTTCAAGCTGACCGGCGAGATGATGGAAGGCACCACCGGCACCGACCTCGTGCTGAAGGTCGTCGAGATGCTGCGCGCCAAGGGCGTGGTCGGCAAGTTCGTGGAATTCTACGGCGACGGGCTCGACAATCTGCCGCTGGCGCAGCGCGCCACCATCGCCAACATGGCCCCCGAATATGGCGCCACCTGCGGCTTCTTCCCGATCGACGCCGAGACGCTGCGCTATCTCGAGCAGACCGGCCGCGACAAGGAGCGCATCGCGCTGGTCGAAGCCTACGCCAAGGAGAACGGCTTCTGGCGCGACGGCGGTTATGATCCGGTCTACACCGACACGCTCGAGCTTGACATGGGCACCATCGTGCCCGCCATCTCGGGCCCGAAACGCCCGCAGGACTATATCGCGCTCGACGCCGCCGCCCCCGCCTTTGCCGAGTTTGTCGAAGGCCAGCGCAACGGCAACAACACCGACAAGGCCGAGGCCCGTTGGGAAGCCGAGGGCGGCGCCCCCGAGCCCACCGACATCCCCGGCGACGTCGGCCACCACAAGAAGGGCTGGTACAAGACCGACGACGGGGCCTACCAGCTGCACGACGGCTCGATCGTGATCGCCTCGATCACCTCCTGCACCAACACTTCGAACCCCTATGTGATGATCGGGGCCGGTCTGGTGGCGCGCAAGGCGCGTGAGCTTGGCCTCAACCGCAAACCCTGGGTGAAGACCTCGCTGGCGCCGGGCTCGCAGGTGGTGTCGGAATACCTCGAGGCGGCCGGGCTGCAGGAAGACCTCGACGCCGTCGGCTTCAACCTCGTGGGCTACGGCTGCACCACCTGTATCGGCAACTCCGGCCCGCTGGATGCGCCGATCTCGAAAGCGATCAACGATTACGATCTGATCGCCACCTCGGTGCTCTCGGGCAACCGCAACTTCGAGGGCCGCATCTCGCCCGACGTGCGCGCCAACTACCTCGCCTCACCGCCGCTGGTGGTGGCCTACGCGCTGGTGGGCGACATGAACGTCAACATCGCGACCGATGTCATCGGTCAGGACAAAAACGGCAACGACGTCTACCTCAAGGACATCTGGCCCTCGAACGCCGAGATCGCCGAGCTGGTCGAAAAGACCGTGACCCGCGCGGCCTTCCAAGAGAAATACGCCGACGTCTTCAAGGGCGACGAGAAGTGGCAGGGCGTGGAAGTCAAAGGCGGCGAGACCTACAGCTGGCCGCCGACCTCGACCTATGTGCAGAACCCGCCCTACTTCCAAGGCATGTCCAAGGATCCGGGCGTGATCACCAATATCGAAGGCGCGCGCATCCTTGCGGTGCTCGGCGATATGATCACCACCGACCACATCTCGCCCGCGGGTTCGTTCAAGGAAAGCACCCCAGCCGGCCAGTATCTTGTCGAGCATCAGGTGCCCGTGCGCGAGTTCAACTCGTATGGCTCGCGCCGCGGCAACCACGAGGTGATGATGCGCGGCACATTCGCCAACATCCGCATCAAGAACGAGATGCTGGATGGCGTCGAGGGCGGCTACACCAAGGGCCCCGACGGCGCGCAGACCTCGATCTATGAGGCCGCCATGGCCTATCAGGATCAGGGGACGCCGCTGGTGATCTTCGGCGGTGAGCTTTACGGCGCTGGCTCCTCGCGGGACTGGGCGGCCAAGGGCACGGCGCTGCTGGGCGTCAAGGCGGTGATCGCCGAGAGCTTCGAGCGCATCCACCGCTCCAACCTCGTCGGCATGGGGGTGATCCCCTTCGAGTTCACCGGCGGCGACACCCGCACCACGCTGGGCCTCACCGGTGAAGAAACCGTCAGCATCGAAGGTCTCGACAGCGTCACCCCGCTGGCCGAGGTGCCCTGCACCATTACCTTCAAGGACGGCTCGACCAAGACCATCCAGCTCAAGTGCCGCATCGATACGGCGATCGAGAAGGAATACGTCGAGCACGGCGGCGTGTTGCACTACGTGCTGCGCAACCTCGCCGCCTCCTGATCGGCGCGCGGCGCGACTCGTCGCGCTTGCCTGACTGCTATGAACCGCCCGGAGTCCATGCTTCGGGCGGTTTTGCGTTGTCCGGATGCTGCCTACGGCGGCCGTTTCGCGCCGATCCCAAGGCTGGCTGTGACCCGAAATCCTCAACCATGCCGCTTTTCCGCGCAGAAGAATGCAATTTAGGCAAAAGACCGCGCGCATGTCGCAATCGCGACACCTGATCCGCCGCAACCTGCTGTATTCTTGTCAGAAGCCGCTACCTGAGGGCAGAGACCACGAGAACGACGACCATAAAAAACGACAGCAGATAAAAACCATAAGGGGGTCCACCCGCAGCCATAAGCGGGGGGCAGCCACCACATCTTTGAGGCAGAAGATGAAACGCACAACCATGATCCAGCTGGCGGCGCTTGTCGCCCTCGCCGTGCTTGGCGCCTATCACGGTGCGAAGGCGCAGCAATCCCCCGCGACCCCGGTCTGCAGCAGGCCGGCGCTCGAGCATCCGATGGCGCCCCTCGCAGGCGACGCGACGGGCACCTGCGAGCTCTGACGCGCCTTTGGCGGCGCGGCGTGCTGCGCGGAAGTCAGGCGCTCTGTCAGGCATCAAGGGAGGGGGCGCTGCCCCCTCGGCGCTTTGCGCCTCACCCCCGGCGTATTTTTAAAGAGAAGAAGCGGACTCAGCCGCACGCGGTGCCGGGAACAGCAGGTCGTAGAGCCAGTTGAAGACGAAGGCATAGCCCACGTAGAACAGCGCGAAGGACATATCCATGACCAGCGCGTGCCAAAGGCTCACCCCCAGCTGCCACGCGATATAGGGCGCAAGCGCCAGCAGCAGCCCCGCCTCGAAGAGCAGCGCATGCGCGATGCGCAGGCCCGGTGTCTTTTGCGCATGGCCATAGCGGCGCTGCATCCAGCGGTCGAAGAGCAGATTGTAAAGGTAGTTCCAGCCCGTCGCCACGAGGCTGCAGACCAGCGCGATCAGGCCGATCTCATGGGCCGAGGCACCAAAGGCACTCGCCCCGAGCGGGATGATGAGGGCCAGCCCGATAAGCTCGAAACTGAGGGCGTGGCGGATACGGTCGAAACGGCTGCGCATGAGGGGTCTCCTTTGCCTCGGGCCGTCCCGTCTCGTGTCCCTTTTCCGGGGGAGGTCGTCCTCACTCGATCAGCGCATTTACGCCCTCCGGCGCGGCGTTTCAAGGCCGCACCGGAGAGATGGCCGCGCTGAAATGGCTCAGCCGGCTTTGCGCAATTGGGGGGCCACTTTGGTGCCCAGCACCTCGATCGCCTTGAGCATCTCGGAATGCTCGATCACCCCGATCGCCATCTGGATCGTCACCCGGTCAAACCCGAGATCCTCGCGCAGGCCAAGGATCTTGTCCACCAGCTGCGCCGGGCTGCCGACAAACATCGCGCCCTCACGGCTCATGCTCTCGTCATATTGCGCGCGGCTCTGCGGCGGCCAGCCGCGCTCGCGGCCCAGCTGGTCCATCACCTTCTTCTGCGCCGGGAAGAAGAGATCGGCGGCGCGCTGGCTGTCCTCGCCGACAAAGCCATGCACGTTGAGCGAGACGCGCGCCTGCTCGGCATGGCCGGTCTGCGCCGCGGCTTTGCGGTAGAGAGCGGCCAGCGGCGCGAACCGCCGCGGCTGCCCGCCGATGATCGCCAGCGCCAGCGGCAGACCAAGCGCCCCGGCCCGCACCATGCTCTGCGGCGTGCCGCCCGCGGCGATCCACAGCGGCAAACGGCCATCGCCGGTGGCGCGCGGGTAGACCCCGGCGCCCTCGACCGCGGGTGTATGCGTGGTGCCGGGCCATTTCAGCGTCTCATGCTCGTTGATCGCCATCAGCATCGACAGCTTTTCCTCGAACAACTCATTGTAATCGTCGAGCGCATAGCCAAAGAGCGGGAAGCTCTCGATGAAACTGCCGCGCCCCACCATCATTTCGGCGCGCCCGCCGGTCAGATTGTCGAGCGTCGCGTACTGCTGGTAGACCCGGATCGGATCGTCGGAACTGAGCACCGTCACCGCCGAGCTGAGCTTGATGCGCTTGGTGGTGCGCGCCGCCCCCGCCAGCACCGTCGCGGGCGAGGAGATCGCGTAGTTCGGGCGGTGGTGCTCGCCGAGGCCAAAGACGTCGAGCCCGACCTGATCGGCCAGTTCGATCTCTTCCATCAGGTTTTGCAGCCGCGTCTGCGCGTCGATCTTTTCGCCGGTGACCGGGTTCGTGCCCACATCGCCGAAAGTGTAGAGTCCGAGTTCCATTGCAATCTCCTTGCCTTGGCCCGGTATTTAGGGTGCGCGCGCCCGCCGCGACAGCCCTGCCCGCGCACATGGGGTGTGCGTTGGGTGATCAGGCGGGCGCTGTCAGGCGGGCGGCAGATGCAGTTCGGCGCGTTGGCCCTGCCCGCAACTTTGGGGCAGTTCCAGTGCCCCGCCGAGCCGGTCCATCGCCGCGGCCGCAATCGCCAGCCCGAGCCCGCTGCCATCGCCGCCCGCCGTGCCGCGCACAAACCGCTCGCAGGCCCGCGCGCGCAGATCGGGCGGGATGCCCGGCCCCGCGTCCTCGACCCGCAGCACACCGCATTGCAGCGAGATGCGCACCGTGGCGCCCTCAGGCGAGGCCTGCACCGCGTTCTCGACGAGATTGCGCAGCGCCGCATGCAGAAGGAAGCCGCTGGCGCGCAGCGGCGCGGACGCGCCCTGCGGCACATCCGAGCGCAAGAGCACCCCGCGCGCCTCGGCCAGCGGCGTGAGATCGGCGCATATCTCTTCACTCAGGCGGCCAAGGTCGGCATGACCCGGCGCCTCGCCCGCGCTTTCCACCGCCGAAAGTTCCAGAAGTTGCCGCACCATCCGATCGGTGCGGTCGACCGAGCGTTCGATGTTCTGCAGAGCGCGCGCCCGGGTCGCCTCATCCGGCGCGATGCGGGCGATCTGTGCCTGCGTGCGCAGCCCGGCCAGCGGGGTTTTCAATTCATGCGCGGCGAAGGCGGTGAAATCGCGCTCCGCCTCGCGCGCCTTGGCCAGCCGCCCGAAGAGACCGTCGAGCGCCGCGCGCATGGGGCGCATCTCGGCGGGCACCGGCCCTGCGGGAAGCGGACCAAGATCGCCGGGGCTGCGCAGCCGCAGCGCCTCGGCCAGACGGTGCATGGGCGCGAGCCCGCGTCCAACGCTGACCCAGATCGCCGCCGCCAGCAGCGGCAGGATCACCGCCAGCGGCAGCAAGAGCCCCTCGATCACGCCCGACACCAGCTTGTCGCGCACCGCGAGGCTGTCGCCCACCATCACCCGCACGCCCAGCGTGGTGTTCTCCACCGTGTAGACGCGCCATGTCTCGCCATCGACGGTGGATTCCGAATAGCCGGTGCCATGGGCGGCGCTCAGCTGTGCCTGCGGCGCGCCTTCGGACTGGCCCACGAGACTGCCCTGCAGCGACCATATCTGGCACGACAGCTGATGCGCGTAATCGCCATGCGCATCGAGCGGGATCGCCACCGGCGCGCCCTCGCCCGCCATGGCGATGCGCCGGTCCGAGAGCAGCGACGACACCATGCGGGCGGCTTCCGCCAGCCGCGCGTCAAGCACCTGCTGCACCTGCGCGCGGGTGGAATGCTCGATCCAGAGCACCGCCGAAAACCAGATGCCGCCGGTGGCCAGCGCGAGGATCAGAAAGAGGCGCAGCCGCAGCGACACAGGCTCAGCCCCCGCGCGCCACGCGGTAGCCAAGGCCCCGCACGGTTTCGATAAAACTGCGCCCCAGTTTGGCACGCAGGTGATGCACATGCACTTCGACCGCGTTGCTTTCGACCTCTTCCTGCCAGCCGTAGAGACGCTCTTCGAGGGCGGGTTTCGACAGGATCTGCCCCGGACGTTCCATCAGCGCATGCAGCACCGCGAACTCGCGGCGTGAGAAGCTCAGCGGCACGCCCTGCAGCACGCCGCGCATCTGCGCCGGATCAAGCTCCAGCCCGTTCCAGCGCAGCACCGCCGCCGCGCGCCCGTCGGCGCGGCGCAGGATCGCCCGCAGCCGCGCCGCCAGTTCCTCAAGATCGAAAGGCTTGCCAAGATAGTCATCCGCACCGGCGTCCAGCCCCTCGATCCGGTCCCTCACCTGATCGCGCGCGGTCAGCAGCAGCACCGGCAGGTCCGAGCCGCCGCGCCGGATCTCCGCCAGCAGGTCGATCCCCGAGCCATCGGGCAGCATCACGTCAAGCACCATGCCCGCGAACTCCGACGCCTCCAGCGCGGCGCGGGCGTCGGCCAGCGTGCCGACCGGATCAGCGGTGAAGCCCGACAGCCCCAGCCCCACCGAGAGTCCCTCGGAAAGCACAGGGTCGTCCTCGACGATCAGGATGCGCATGAAACCTCCTTGCCTCGGCGCGTTCGCTGGTAAACCTTAAGGCTTACTTAAGCAGCAATTCATAGTCGCATCACATGACCCTTTGCCCGATGCCCCGCAAGGCGCCGATGCGCGGCGCCGCTTTTGCCGCCCTTGCCTGCGCACCGCGGCCGGTGCCCGGCGCAGGCCTGCCTGTTGCTGCAACACAACAAATTGGAACCGGAGTGCGGACAAATCATACCGCCGCTCTACCTGTTTCGCGACGAGGGGTCCCGCCCATCCGGCGCGCCTCCCCCCGCCCATTCGTCGGAGCAGCCCCGCTGCACCGCCATCCCCAAACGAACGGAACCGCCAGATGACAGACATCCTCCGACCGCGCCGCAGCGTTCTTGCCGCGCTCTCGCTCGCCACATTGGGCCTGCTTTCGGCCTGCGCCAGCACGACTTCGGTGCCCCCGACCACCCCCGGCGCCATCTCGGAAGAGACGCGGATGATGTATATGGCGGTCGACGATGGCGACATCACCGTTCCGGCGATCGAGGATAAATATCTGACCGAGGCGAAGAAGCGGCAGGTGGTCGACTATTGGTCGGACGAGAAACCCGGCACGATCATCGTCGATCCCGGCGCGCGCTGGCTCTATCAGGTGCTCGAAGGCAATAAGGCCATGCGCTATTCGGTCGCCGTGGGCGCCGAGGGCCTGAGCTTTTCGGGCACCGCCAATATCGCGCTGAAGCGCGAATGGCCCTATTGGACCCCGACCCAGAACATGATCCGCCGCGAGCCGGAAACCTATAAGCCGGTGGCGAGCGGCCTGCCCGGCGGCCTCGAAAACCCGCTCGGCGCGCGGGCGCTCTATCTCTACAAGGGCGGGCGCGACACGCTCTACCGCATCCACGGCACCCCCTCGCCCTGGACCGTCGGCCACGCCACCTCGTCGGGCTGCATCCGCATGTTCAACCAAGATTCGATGCATCTTTACGAGCGCACCCCCAAGGGCACCAAGGTGATCGTGCTGACCAAGGGCCAATCCGGTCAGGGCACCGTGCCGCCGGGCACCGCCCTGCCCGCCACGGCGGCGCTTGAGGCGCCCGCCGCCCCGGCCAGCGCCAGCTGAGCCTTTGGCGCGCGGCGCACGGTGGATCGCATTCGCGTGAAGCCGGTGCCGCCGCCGCGAACGCTTAAGCTCCGGTTAAGGCCGGTCACGTCTCTGGCCCGCAAGGACGGGGGTATCCCCGCCGGAAAGGAGACCACATGAGCCATAACCTCACCCGCCGTGCCGCCCTTGGCGGCGCGCTGGCCACCACCTCGGTGCTTGCCACGCCCGCGCTGCTGCACGCCGGGACGCGCAACAATATCTCGAGCTTCGTGCGTCAGGACTGGCGCGACCATTTCGACGATCTGGGCAAAGCCACCATCGTCGCCGACACCGCGTCGCGCGCGCTGCACTTCTGGAACAGCGACGGCAGCGATTACCGCGTCTATCCCACCTCGGTGCCGATCTCGGAAGAGCTGACCAAACGCGGCTATACCTCCATCGTGCGCAAGAAGGTCGGCCCGTCGTGGACGCCCACCGCCTCGCAGATGGAGCGCTACCCCGACTGGAAGCCCATCGGCCCCGGCCCCGACAACCCGCTGGGCACCCACGCGATGTATCTCAGCTGGCCCGCCTATATCATCCACGGCACCCATGACACGCGGAAGATCGGGCGCCCTTCGTCGGATGGCTGCATCGGTCTTTACAACGAGAAGATCGCCGAACTTTTCCAGCTCTGCCCGGTCGGCACGCAGGTGCGGGTGATCTGATCTCCCCCCTCGGATCGTCCCCAGCCCGCACGTCGTGGACCCCGTCCGCGCTGCCCCGCCGGAAGGCTCTTTGCGCCTCCGGCGGGGATATTTTTGCCAAGAGGAAGCCCCGGGGCGCCTACTGGATGGCGCGGATGCCGCGATAGGCCGGGCCGAAGGTGCTGTAAGCCTCGTCGAACGCGGGCACCAGCGCGGCCACCGGCTCGATCACCTCGGCGGTGGCGGGCGGGCGGATCACCTCCTCGGGGGCGGCGCCAGTGGCGGCGATGAGCCCCAACCGCGCGGCACCGAGCGCCGCGCCGAACTCGCCCGACGCGGGCAGATGCAGCGGCGTGTCCAGCACCGTCGCGATGAGCCGCAGCCAGTAGCGTGAGCGGCTGCCGCCACCGATCGCCAGCAGATGCGACAGATCCGCGCCAGCGCTGCGCAGCGCCTCGGCGCTGTCGCGCAGGCCGAAGGCCACCCCTTCGAGCACCGCGCGGGTCATCTCGTCGCGCCCGGTCTCGGCCCCAAGCCCGGTGAAGGCGCCGCGGATCACCGCATCATTGTGCGGCGTACGCTCGCCCGAGAGATACGGCAAAAAGCGCACCCGGCCCGGCGGCTGCAGTGTGACGCCCAAAGGCGCGGTCAGCTCGGCGGGCCGCAGCCCGGCGATGCGCGACAGCCAGTTGAGACTGTCGGTGCAGGAGAGCATCACCCCCATCTGGTACCAGCGCCCCGGCACCGCGTGGCAAAAGCTGTGCAGCGCGCTTTCGGGGAGCGGATGGCAGCCATCCCGCGCCGCCAACAACACGCCGGAGGTGCCCAGCGAGACGAAGCCCTGCCCCTCGCCAAGCGCGCCGGTGCCGCAGGCGGCGGCGGCATTGTCGCCCGCGCCGCCCGCCACGGTGACCGGGCCGGACAGGCCCCAGTTTGCCGCGAGGTCTTTGCGCAGATCGCCCGCCGGGTCCGAGCCCTCGACCAGCCTCGGCATCTGGTCGCGGCGCATGTGACCGGCGGCCAGCAGTGCCTCGGACCAGTCGCGCCCGGCGATGTCGAGCCACGAGGTGCCGGCGCTGTCGGACATATCCGCCACATGCTCGCCGGTCAGATAGAGGCTGAGAAACGCCGCGGGCAGCAGCACCTTGGCGATCCGGGAGAAGACCTCTGGCTCATGGCGCTGCACCCAGCACAGCTTGGGCGCGGTGAAACCGGGAAAGACGATATTGCCCGAGATCGCGCGAAATTCGGACCGCGCGTCAAGCTCTGCCGCCTCGGCATGGGCACGGGTGTCGTTCCATAAGATGCAGGGCCGCAGCACCTGATCCTCGGCATCCAGCAGAACCGCCCCATGCATATGCCCCGCAACGCCAATGCCACGCAGCGCGGGCCACGCGGGCTCGGCGCGCAGGTCGGAGACGGCGCCTTCCAGCGCCGCGATCCAGCTGGCGGGGTCCTGCTCGGACCAGCCAGGATGGGGATGCAGCGCCTCATAGTGGCGCTCGGCGCTTGCCAGCGGCGCGCCCGCCTCATCCACCAGCAGCGCGCGCAGCCCCGAGGTCCCGAGGTCGATCCCGAGATAGGCCATAAGCTCAGTCCTTGGGCTGGGTTTTAAGATAGGTTTCCAGCGCCACCTGCGCGCCATCCGACCAGATCAGCCCCAGCCAGCGCGCAAACGCCGCGCCGAAAACGTCATTCCCGGCGATCTCGCCATAGACCGCGCGCTGGCTCAGCCATGCCTCGGGCATGTCCCGAGCCTCTGCGGCGAGCGCGGTCAGCGCGCTCCAGTTCGGGTCATTGGGCTCGATCACCGTGCCGTCCTCGAATGTGCCAAAGCAATAGCGACACCACAGCGCGCTTTCGAGCGCCAGCCCCTCGACCGAGGCGCCCTTGCGCAGACCGTCGGCGATCGAGGGTACGATGAACTTCGGCTGCCGGTTCGACCCGTCGAGGCAGAGGCGGCGGATGGTGTCCTTCACCGCGGTATTGCCAAAGCGCTCTTCGATGAGGTCGAGATAGGCCGGCGGGGTGAACTCGGGCACCGGCTGCACATGCGGCAGGATCTCCTCCTGCTCGACCTTACGCAGGAAGGCGCTGACCAGCGGGTGGCGCATGGCGTCATCGGCGAACTCGCAGCCCATGAGCGCCCCAGCGTAGGCGATGATCGCATGGCCGCCGTTGAGGATGCGGATCTTCATCCGCTCGTAGGAATGCACGTAATCGGTGAAGGTGACGCCCACTTCCTCAAGCCGCGGGCGGCCTTGCGGGAAGTTGTCCTCGAGCACCCATTGCCGGAACGGCTCGCAGGTCACCGGCACCGGATCGTCGAGGCCGAACTCCCGCGCCAGCGCCCGCTCGCCCTCGCCCGTCGCCGGGGTAATGCGGTCGACCATGGCGTTGGGAAAGGCGACGTTGGCCTCGATCCATTGCGCGAACTCCGGGTCGGAAAGCCGCGCGGTTCCGGCCACCGCATCGCGGGTGACCTCGCCATTGCCGGGGATATTGTCGCAGCTCATCACCGTGAAGGGCGGCAGCCCGCCGGCCTTGCGCGCCTTGAGGGCGGCGACAATCGCCCCAAAGACCGTCTTGGGCGTGTCCGGCGCGGCGCCATCGGCGACAATGTCGGGATGGGTGGGATCGAAGGTGCCGGTGGTGGCATCGACGTAATAGCCGCCCTCGGTCACGGTCAGCGAGACGATCCGCGTGGCCGGCTCGGACATGCGCGCGATCAGCGGGCCATTGTCGGGCGCGACCTCCACGAAATCCACCATGGCGCCGATGATGCGCGGACGCGGCCCCGAGGGATCAAGCTCGATCACCGTGGAAAGATAATCCTGCGCCGCCAGCGCCTCGCGCATCTTGCCATCGGGCGCACGCACCCCCGCGCCGCAGATCGCCCAGTCATGATCCAGCCCCTTGGCAAAAAGATCGTCGAGATAGACCGCCTGATGCGCGCGGTGGAAATTCCCGAGCCCGACATGGACGATCCCTGCCGACAGGGCGCTGCGGTCATAGCCGGGCACGGTGATGCGCTTATCGAGCGCGCCGAGCGTGTTGGTCTGGAGTTTCATCAAAGCCTCCGTCAGCTCATCCATTGTCCGCCGTCCACGTTGTAGGTCTGGGCGACGATGTAATTGGCCTCGTCCGAGGCGAGGAAGACGGCCATGCCGGTCAGATCCTCGGCCCGTCCCATGCGGCCGAAAGGCACCGCCTCGCCGACCTCGCGTTTCTTCTGGCCGAGCGGCTTGTTTTCATATTTGGCGAAGAAGGCATCGACCCCGTCCCAATGCTCGCCATCCACCACGCCGGGGGCGATGGCGTTGACGTTGATGCCGTGTTCGATGAGGTTCAGCGCCGCCGATTGCGTCAGGCTGATCACCGCCGCCTTGGAAGCGCAGTAGACCGCCACCAAGGGCTCGCCCCGGCGCCCGGCCTGACTGGCCATATTGATGATCTTCCCGCCGCCGCCGCGTTCGATCATATGTTTCGCCGCCGCCTGCATCGTAAAGAGCACCCCCGCGACGTTGATGTCGAAGACCCGCGCGTAATCCTCGCGGGTGATCTCGACCAGCGGCGCGGCGGTGAAGAGCGCGGCGTTGTTGATCAGAATGTCGATCCGCCCGAGCCGCGCCACGCTTTCGGCGACGGCGCTGTCGATGCTGGCCTGATCGGTGACATCTATATGCACCGCCACGGCGCCATCCCCCAGCGCCGCGGCGGTGGCTTCGGCGCGGGCGAGGTCGATGTCGGCAATCGCCACTTTCGCGCCCTCGCACAGATAGGCTTCGGCAAATGCCGCCCCAATGCCCCGCGCCGCCCCGGTGATCAGGGCGCATTTGCCCTGCAGCCGCATGCTCATACCCGCAGCCCCTGCGCGTCGAAACGGTGCAGCTTGCTCTCGTCCGGGGTGAGGAAGATCGTATCGCCGTGGCGCACCGGCATCTCGCCATCGACACGCACGGTCAGCGGCTCGTCGCCCAGCCCGTGATCATGCACATGCAGGAAGGTGTCCGAGCCAAGGTGCTCGGCCACACCCACCCGGCCCTGCCACAGCCCGCTCTCGGTCGAGGCCGCCAGATGCTCGGGTCGGATGCCGATGGTCGCCACGCCGTGTTTGTCGGCCTCGGCACCGCGGATCAGGTTCATCTTCGGCGAGCCGATGAAGCCGGCGACAAACTCGTTCTGCGGCGTGTGGTACAGATCCAGCGGCGAGCCCACCTGCTCGATATTGCCCGCGCGCAGCACCACGATCTTGTCGGCCATGGTCATCGCTTCGACCTGATCGTGCGTCACATAGATCATCGTTGTCTTCAGCGCGTTGTGCAGCTCGGAGATCTCCAGCCGCATGTTCACCCGCAGCGCCGCGTCGAGGTTCGACAGCGGCTCGTCGAAGAGGAACGCCGACGGCTCGCGCACGATGGCCCGCCCGATGGCGACCCGCTGCCGCTGGCCGCCCGAAAGCTGCCCCGGCCGCCGGTCGAGATAATCCGTCAGGTTGAGCGATTTCGCCGCCGCCTCGATGCGGCGGTTCTGCTCGTCCTGCGGCATCCCCGCCATCTTCATCGGAAAGGCGATGTTCTTGCGCACCGACATATGCGGATAAAGCGCGTAGCTCTGGAACACCATCGCCAGCCCGCGCTTGGCGGGGGGCATGTCGGTGGCGTCCTCGCCGTCGATGCGGATCTGGCCCGAGGTCACGTCCTCAAGCCCCGCGATCAGCCGCAGCAGCGTGGACTTGCCGCAGCCCGAGGGGCCGACGAAGACCACGAACTCGCCGTCGTTGATGGTCAGATCCAGCGGCGGGATGACGTTCACTTCGCCGAAGCTCTTGGTCACCTTGTCGAGGGTGATGCGTCCCATGTCTCTGGTCCTTCTTATTTAACCGCGCCGAAAGTCAGGCCGCGGACAAGTTGCTTCTGGCTGAACCAGCCCATGATGAGGATCGGCGCGATGGCCATGGTCGAGGCCGCCGAGAGCTTGGCGTAAAACAGGCCCTCGGGGCTGGAGTAGGAGGCGATGAAGGCTGTCAGCGGCGCCGCCTTGGCTGCCGTCAGGTTCAGCGTCCAGAACGCCTCGTTCCATGCGAGGATGATGTTGAGCAGCAGGGTCGAGGCGATCCCCGGCACCGCCATCGGCGTCAGCACGTGAATGAGCTCGTTCTTCAGCGAGGCGCCATCCATGCGCGCGGCCTCGAGGATCTCGCCGGGGATTTCCTTGAAGTAGGTGTAGAGCATCCACACGATGATCGGCAGGTTGATCAGCGTCAGCACGATCACCAGACCCAGCCGCGTATCGAGCAGCCCGGCGTCGCGGAACAGCAGGTAGATCGGCACCAGCACGCCGACGGGCGGCAGCATCTTGGTGCTGAGCATCCACATCAGCACGTCCTTGGTGCGCTTGCCGGGCACAAAGGCCATGGCCCAGGCCGCCGGGATGGCGATCAAGAGGCCAATGACGGTCGAGCCCAGCGAGATCACCACCGAGTTCCAGAAATGCCGGAAGTAGTTCGAGCGCTCCTGCACCGTGGCGTAGCTTTCGAAGGTCCAGTTCGAGAAGAGCACCTCGAAGGGCGTCTTGATCGCGTCGCCCTCGGATTTGAACGACAGGATCACAATCCACAGGATCGGGAAAAAGATCGCGATCCCCACGAGCCAGGCCAGAACGGTCACCACCGCCTTGCGCCGGTTTGTCACTGCGCGTGCCATCTCAGCCCCTCCCTTTCATTTTTCCTAGAATACTCCCGCCGGAGGCATCCGCGGCCGCAGGCCGCGCTGTGCTGCGCATCGTCATCGCTCAGGCCTCCAGGTTCTTGCCGATCATCCGCATCAGGAAGATCGCCACGATATTGGCGAGGATGATCGCCACCACGCCCCCGGCAGAGCCGCCACCCACGTCGAATTGCAGCAGCGATTGCATGTAGATGAGGTAGGTCAGGTTGGTCGACGCCACGCCCGGACCGCCGTTGGTGGTCACCAGGATCTCGGCAAAGACCGACAGCAGGAAAATCGTCTGAATGAGGATCACCACGGTGATCGCCCGTGCCAGATGCGGCACCATGATGTAGAAGAAGCGCGACAGCGGCCCGGCGCCGTCCATCTCGGCGGCCTCCAGCTGTTCCTGGTCCAGCGACTGCAGCGCGGTCAGCAGGATCAGCGTCGCGAAGGGCAGCCATTGCCAGCTGACAATGAAGATGATCGACCCCAAAGGCGCCTGCGCGAGAAAATCATAAGGTTGCAGGCCAAAGAACTTCGCCAGATGCGCGAAGAGGCCATTCACCGGGTTCATGAACATGTTCTTCCACACCAGCGCCGAGACGGTGGGCATGACGAAGAACGGCGCGATCACCAGAATGCGGACGATGCCCTGCCCCCAGAACGGCTGGTCCATCAGCAACGCCAGCAGCGTGCCGCCCACGGTGGTGATCAGCAGAACGCCCCCCACCAGCAGCAGCGTGTTCCACAGCGCCGCCGAGAAGGCCGGATCGGTCAGGAAGAAGCGGTAGTTGGTCCAGCCGGTGAACTCTTCCATGCCCGGCATCAACAGGTTGTAGCGCAGGAACGAGAAATAGAGCGTCATCGACAGCGGGATGATCATCCAGCCCAGCAGCAGCAGAACTGCGGGCGAGATCATGAGCCGGGCGGCGGCACGCGAAGCTTTGGTGGCCATGGCCTGTCTCCCTGTGGAATGAAACCTTCCGGAGCGATGCGGCAGAGGGGGGCGCCGTCATCTCTCCGGAAGAAGGTTGGTCCGATGCGTGACGCGGGTCCCGGTGAGGTGAGACCCCCGCTGCGAGGCGCGCTCTGGCGGCACGCTCCCGCTGCGGTTCGAACCGGTGAAGCCTCCGAAACTGTGGAGGTGGCGGGCCCCGGTCCCCGAAGGGAACTCCATCCCCGGAGGAGGCCCGCCCGCTTCGGGGCTTACTTGATGTAGCCGGCCTTCATCATCTCACGCTCGGTGAGCATCTGTGCCGACTGCAGCGCCTGCTCGGCAGTCACCTGCCCGGCAAGCGCGGCAGAGAACTGCTGGCCGACTGCGGTGCCGAGTCCTTGGAACTCGGGGATGGCGACGAATTGCACGCCCACATAGGGCACTTCGTCGACGGTCGGGTTCTGCGGATCGGCGGCGTTGATCGAGTCCAGCGTCATCTGTGCGAAGGGTGCCGCCTCGAGATACTCGGGGTTCTCATAGAGCGAGGTGCGGGTGCCCGGCGGTACGTTCGCCCAGCCCTCTTTCGAGGCCACGAGCTCGAGGTACTCTTTCGAGGTCGCCCATTCGACGAAGGTCTTGGCCGCGTCTTCCTTCTGGGTGCCTGCGGGGATGCCGAGGTTCCATGCCCAGAGCCAGTTGCCGCGCTTGCCAAGCCCGTTGTCCGGCGCCAGTGCAAAGCCGACCTGATCGGCGACCGAGGATTCCTCGGCATTGGTCACGAAGGACGCCGCCACGGTGGCGTCGATCCACATGCCGCATTTGCCCGACTGGAATAGCGCGAGGTTCTCGTTGAAGCCGTTCGACGACGCGCCCGGCGGGCCGTAGTTGTTCATCAGGTCGAGGTAGTCGGTCAGCGTCGCCTTCCATGCCTCGCTGTCGAACTGCGGCTTCCAGTCCATGTCGAACCAGCGCGCGCCGTAGGAGTTGGACATGGCGGTCAGGAAGGCCATGTTCTCGCCCCAGCCCGCCTTGCCGCGCAGGCAGATGCCGTAGACTTCACCCTCCTTATCGGTCATCGCCGCCGCGGCTTCCTTGATGAAGTCCCAGGTCGGCGCCTCGGGCATTTCCAGACCAGCGGCGTCCATCAGGTCCTTGCGGTACATGACCATCGAGCTTTCGCCGTAGAACGGTGCCGCGTAGAGCGAGCCATCGACGGTCAGACCACCGCGGATCGCCGGCAGCAGATCGTCGGCGTCATAGCTCTCGGGCATGTCGTCGAGGCTGACCAGCCAGCCGCGCTCGCCCCAGATCGGAACCTCATAGGTGCCGATGGTCATCACGTCGAACTGGCCGCCCTTGGTGGCGACGTCCTGCGTCACGCGCTGGCGCAGCACGTTCTCTTCCAGCGTCACCCACTCGACCTTGATGTCGGGGTGCTGCTCGTTGAAGGCGTCCATCAGACCCTGCATGCGGATCATGTCGCCGTTGTTCACCGTGGCAACGGTGATGGTGGTTTCGGCCATGGCCGCGGTGGAAAGCGCACCGAGCGCGCACGCGCCCATCAGCGCGCGGATGGTAACTGACATGAGAAATCCTCCCTGAATTCCGACACTGGCAGACCCGCCGCTCTCCTCGACTGAGCAACTGCCCGTGTGATGGGCAAAAGCTCACCCAGTGAGGCGAGTCGAGTCAAGCTCAATTTGGCGTCAGAAGCTTTAGGAAGTGCTGAGGATTTCGGCGGCAGTCAGTTCGTCGGTAACCAAGCCCTGCACGAGACGCCCTTTAAGAGCGGCACGCAAGGCTTTGATTTTGCTAACGCCTCCAGCGACGCAGATCACCGGGTTCTGGTTCTGCGGCACGCGCACGCCAACCATGAACTCATTTACCGGATGATCGAGGTAGCGGCCCTCGGAATCGAAGACATGGCCACCCAACTCGCCCGCAGCGCCAGCGGAACGCAGGCTACTCAACTCTTCGGCGGTGATGAACCCGTCCACAAACAGCGGCGCGTCATCCGCCATCTGCCCGATTCCGACCACGGTGACATCCGCATCCTTGGCCAAGGCGCGCGAGCTGACCACATGCGGCAGGCTGCGGTAGGTGGCGAACTCTTCGGCGTCGCGCGCCATAACCGGCACCGACATCGGGTAATGCGGCGCGCCTGTCTTGTCGGCGATGCGCATGATGACCTCGTAGAAGGACGCCGACCCGTCCGGCGCGACGTTGCCGATCAGCGAGACCATGCGGTGGTGCCCGGCGTTGATCGTCTGCATCTGCTCGATCATCGCGCGCAGCGTCCGCCCGGTGCCAAGCGCGATCAGCTGCGGCGTGGGATTGGCGAAGATGCGCTCCATCTCGGCGGCGGCAAAGGGCGCGATCGCCCGCAACGCATCCTGCCCGCCGTCGGCGCGAGGCGCCACCCGCGCCCGCACCAGCCCAAAGCGCTGGCGCAATTGCTGTTCAAGCTCGAGACATTCGGCGATCGGGTGGTCGATGCGCACCTTCACCAGTCCCTCGGCCATGGCGCGCGCCACCAGACGCTGCGCGCGCTGGCGCGAAATCCCAAGCTCGTCGGCGATCTGATCCTGCCGCAGCCCGCCCACGTAATAGAGCCATGCGGCCCGGGCCGACAGGTCCTGCGGCGAGGCTTCCCCCTCATCGATGCTGCGCAAGGCCATGATCACTCCCCCCTGATAAAAGCCTGTGGTGCAAGATGCGGAAGTTCCGCGAAACATGCAAATTGTCGGTGCGGCAGCGCGTCCGGATCCGCGGCAACCGCGCCCTCGGCCATATGGCTGCCGCCGGTGAACTGCCAGACCTGCATCCCCGCCGCGAGCCCCGCGGCGATGCCCGCCAGCGAGTCCTCGATCAGCAGGCAGCGCTCTGGCGCGATGCCAAACTTGCCAGCCGCGTGCAGCGGAAGATCCGGCGCGGGCTTGCCGCGTGCCACTTCCGATGCCGTCGTGATGCGGCCCGCAAACGCCTCGGTGAGGCCGGTCATCGCAAGGCTGGAGGCGACCCGCGCCGGGCTGGAACTGGTCGCCAGCCCGTAAGGCACGCGCAACCCGCCCAACACCTCGCGCAGATGCGGCATCACCCGCAGCCCCTCTGCCTCGAAGGCGGCCAAGAGCCGGGCGCGGTAATCGGCCTCGAAGCCCTCGGGCAGCAGAATGCCGAATTCCTTACGGATTTGCGCCAGAACCACCGGATAGCTGCGGCCCAGAAAATGCCGCGAGACATAGGGGATAT
Organism: Salipiger sp. PrR002; assembly: GCF_010500775.1. NCBI lineage: Bacteria > Pseudomonadati > Pseudomonadota > Alphaproteobacteria > Rhodobacterales > Roseobacteraceae > Salipiger > Salipiger sp. PrR002. The sequence goes on along the minus strand of NZ_JAAGOU010000001.1, from coordinate 443,265 downwards.
CGACACTCACCCCATGCTGCGCCAGTTCGTCAACAAGCATCCGCAGCGAGATGATCTCGCTGTCCACCACCACGCCGTCGAAATCGAAAAGCACCAGCTCTATCGGCTGTGTCACGCCCGCCCCCTCGTTATGTCAACATAACGACAGAAGCCGCGCCCGGCGGCAACCCCCGGAAACTGCGTATTTGCGGGAACAATGAAAGGCAGGACGCGGCGCTTGCACGGGCCACCCAACGCGAAAAGGGCCGCGGCAATGCCCGGCCCCTTTCATTGTTCTTCAAATACGCATCGGACCGCCTCAGCCGAGCGCCACGCCCTCGCGCCCGGCCAGATCGAGGAAGAACTGCCAGGCGACCCGGCCTGAGCGCGCGCCGCGCGTGGCCTGCCATTCGATTGCCTCGGCGCGCAGGCGCGCTTCGTCGATGCTCACGCCATGGGCCGCGCAATAGCCGCGGATCATGTCGAGATATTCATCCTGCGAGCACGGATGGAAGCCCAGCCACAGACCGAAACGGTCCGACAGCGAGACCTTCTCTTCGACCGCCTCGGAGGGGTTGATCGAGCTTGACCGCTCGTTCTCGATCATATCGCGCGGCATCAGGTGGCGGCGGTTCGAGGTGGCGTAGAACAGCACATTGTCGGGCCGCCCTTCGATGCCACCATCCAGCACCGCCTTGAGGCTTTTGTAGTGCTGGTCGTCATGGCTGAACGACAGATCGTCGCAGAACAGCACGAACCGATGCGGCGCGCCGCGCAGCACGTTGAGCAGGCGGCTGACCGAGGGCAGATCCTCGCGCTGCAACTCGACCAGCTTCAGCCGCTCGCCCCGCTGCAGCGCCTCGGCGTGCACCGCCTTGACGATGCTCGACTTGCCCATGCCGCGCGCGCCCCAGAGCAGCGCGTTGTTGGCGGGCAGCCCGCGGGCGAATTGCAGCGTGTTCGACAGCAGCGTGTCGCGCGAGCGGTCGATGCCCACCAGAAGATCCAGCGCCACGCGGTTCACCTGCGCCACCGGCTCCAGCCGGTCGGGCTCGGTGTGCCACACGAAAGCGTCCGCCGCGTCCAGATCCGGAGCGGCAAGCGGCGCCGGAGCCATACGCTCCAGCGCCGCTGCGATGCGTTTCAACGCGTTACTCGTCACGGGGTCCGGTCCTCCTGACCTTCGTCTTCATCCTCGTCCTCGAACCACAGGCCCTGCGCCTTCAGCTCTTTCTCGCGCTTCTTCTCGACGATGCGCACGAGGAAGATCGACACCTCATAGAGCCCGTAGACCACCACGAAGAGGATCGCCTGCGTGGTCACATCCGGCGGGGTGACCAGCGCGGCCAGCACGAGGATCGCCACCACGGCGTATTTGCGCACCGAAGCCAGACCACCCGCGGACACCAGCCCGGCCTTGCCCATGAGGGTCAGCAGCACCGGCAGTTGGAAGCACAGGCCAAAGGCGACGATGAACTTGAGCGTGATGTCGAGGCTCTCGTTCACCTTGCCGAAGAAGGTGATCTTCATGCCCTCGGTCGTCTCGGGCACCACCGCGGTGTCGGCAGGCAGGTTCGACGGAATGCCGTCGGTGGCCTGCGCCAGAAGGTTGGCGAAGATCGAGCTGACGTCGGCGAAGCCGAGGAAGAACTGCATCGCCAGCGGCGTCACCACGAAATGGGCAAAGCTGGCGCCGAGCAGGAACATGATCGGCGAGGCGATCATGAACGGCAGGAAGGCGTTCTTTTCGGATTTGTAGAGCCCCGGCGCCACGAAGCGCCAGAGCTGGAACGAGATCACCGGGAAGGCGAGCCCGAAGCCGAACACCATCGAGATGCGGAACAGGGTGAAGAGATATTCCTGCGGCGAGGTGTACTGCATGGTCGGCGACGGATCGCCGAGCGCGCGCAGTGTCTGCTCGATCGGGCCGAGCAGGAACTGCAGGATCGGCTCAGCCACCGTGAAGGCAAGCACGATGCCGACGATGAAGGCCGCGACAGCGCGAATGAGCCGCGTGCGCAGCTCGGCCAGATGCTCGATCAGCGGGGCCGAGCTGTCCTCGATCTCGTCATTGTCGATCTGGCTCATGCCTCACCGTCTTTCTTCATCGCCGCTTCCAGCTCTTCGGCCTTCTTCGCGGCGTCCTCGGCGCGTTTCGCCGCGGCCTCTGCCTCACGCTTCTGGCGGTCGGCGGCGGCGCGGGCGGCACTGGCCTCGATCTTCTGCTTGTTCGCGGCCCGCTCTGCGTCGAGCGCGCCGGGATCTTCTTTCAGCCCTTCGGACTTCTTCGGCGGCGTCGGGTCGGTCATCGACTTGGCCGCGTCGCGCACCCCATCCATGGCCGAGTTCACCGGGTTGGTCGCCGTCTTCAGCGTCTTGGCCACGTCACGCACGCCTGCTTCATCCGCGGCGTCGTTCATCGCCCGGGTGAACTCGCGCGCCATACCGCGCGCCTTGCCCATGAAGCGCCCCATATTGCGGAACAGCACGGGCAGATCCTTCGGACCAACGACGATCAGCGCTACGATGCCGATCACCATCAGTTCCGACCAGCCAAGATCGAACATGGATCAGACCTTGTCTTTCTCGCTCTCGGGCGTGACGTCCTTGGCCTCTTCGGCTTTCTCGTCCTCGAGTTCCTTGCCGCCCTCGCTCACGCCCTTCTTGAACGCGGTGATGCCCTTGCCGACTTCGCCCATGAGGCTGGAAATCTTGCCGCGGCCGAACAGAACCAGCACCACGACCGCGATCAGAAGAAGGCCGGGAAGGCCGATATTGTTGAGCATGTCCTTAGTCTCCAATTCGCCGCCCACTGTCCCAGGCCATCGGCCCCCGGGCGGCACGTCGCACTTGTTCCCCGGTTTCTAGGCGTCTTCCACGCGACACGAAAGCGTCAAAGCCTGTCATCGCCCGCGCCGCTGGGGGTTTTCTTTCGGCTTTGTGACAGTATTCTGTCAGGTGCCAATATTCTGTCAGTTGGGCGGCACGCGGTGAGTCGCGAAGCGCCCGAATCGCCGCCCCATCGCCGTCCCAAGGAGCCCGCGTGATGAAAAAGACCGACCGCCTCTATGCGCTGATGCAGCGGCTGAAGGATGGCGCGTTGCACACCGCCGAGGCGCTGGCCGAAGAACTGGGCGTCTCGGTGCGGACCATCTATCGCGACATGGACACGCTGGCCGCCTCGGGCGTGCCGATCGAGGGCGAGCGCGGGCGCGGCTACACCGCGCGCGCTGCCTTCACCCTGCCGCCGCTGAACCTGAGCGAGCTCGAGCTCGAAGCGCTGCACCTCGGCCTTGCCGCCGTCGGTCAGGGCGGGATGCCGGATCTGGCGCAGGCCGCCGAGAGCCTTTCGGCCCGCATCGACGCGCTGCTGCCCGAGGATGGCGAGACGCAGGGAGCCTTTGGCTTTGCCACCTATCCGTTCCGCGATGCCGCCGAGGGATTTCGCTTCATGCCCGACTTCCGCGCCGCGATCCGCGCCCGGCAAAAGCTGCGCGTGACGCTGAAGGATCGCGCCGAGCCGCAGGAGTTGCGCCCGCTGCACATGGACTATTGGGGCCGGATCTGGACCTGCATCGCGTGGAACGAGACGGCGCGCGGGTTCGAGACCCTCCGCATCGATCAGGTCAGCGACGTGACGCCCCTGCCCGGCCTCTTCGTCGATGAACCGGGCAAGAGCCTCGCCGATTACCGCGCGCAGGCCCGCTGACCGCGCTTCGCGCTTGACCGGAGGGCCTTGCCGCGGCGACGCTGAGGCATGGATCAGAGCGTTGCCACACGGGGCTTTTTCCCCTCCGAATACCACAGCCGGCTGGAGCGGGCGCAGGCGCGTATGGCCATGTCGGGCATCTCTGCGCTGCTGCTGACGACCGAGCCCGAGGTGCGCTATTTCACCGGCTTCCTGACACGGTTCTGGGAAAGCCCGACGCGGCCATGGTTCCTTGTGGTGCCGGCCGAGGGCGATCCGGTGGCGGTGATCCCCTCGATCGGCGCACATCTGATGGCGCAAAGCTGGATCACCGACATCCGCTGCTGGAGTTCCCCCGATTACGAGGACGATGGCATCTCGCTGCTCGCCGAGGCGCTGGCCGAGGCGGTGCCGCCGGGCGAATGGGTCGGCGTGCCGAGCGGCGGCGAAACCCATCTGCGCATGCCGCTGACCGACTGGGAGGCGCTGAAGCACCGGCTGCCCGACCGGCTGTTTGGGCCCGATGCGGGGATCATGCGCAAGTTGCGCATGGTGAAATCCGAGGCCGAGATCGCCTGTATCCGCGCCGCCTGCGACGTCGGCACCCGCGCCTTCGCCCGCCTGCCCGAGATCCTGCGCCCCGGCGTGCCACTGTCGGAGGTGTTCCGACGCTTCCAGATCCTCGCGCTGGAGGAAGGTGCCGATTGGGTGCCCTATCTGGCCGGGGCTGCCGGACCGGACGGCTATGGCGACGTGATCTCTCCGGCCAGCCAGACGCCGCTCTGCGAGGGCGACGTGCTGATGCTCGACACCGGGCTGATGCGCGATGGCTATTTTTGCGATTTTGACCGCAACATCTCGCTCGGCACCGCCGCGCCCGGTGTTCTCGATGCCCACGCGCGACTGCTCGACGCCGTGCAGGCGGGGTTCGCCGCCGCCCGCCCCGGTGCCCGCGCCAACGATCTGTTCCGTGCGATGGCCGCGATCACCGGCGGGTCGGACGTCGGGCGGCTGGGCCATGGGCTGGGCATGCAACTGACCGAGCCGCCTTCGCTGATCGCCGCGGACGACACGCGGCTGGAGCCGGGCATGGTGCTGACGCTGGAGCCGGGGATCGCGCTCTCGCCCAGCCATATGCTGGTGCATGAGGAGGACATCGTGATCACCGAAACCGGCGCCGAATGGCTCACCACCCCCGCCACCAGCCTGCCGGAGGTGCCGGTATGAGCGACGCCCTGAAAGGACTGCACTTCCCGCATGAGCTGGACCCGGTCCGCGCCGCGCAGGTTGGTCTGATCGTGCTGCAGTCGGATGAGACCATCGAGACGGATTTCCGCCAGTTGATCCCGCCGGAACTGGAACTTCTGGTCAGCCGCATCCCCTCTGGCGCCGAGGTCACGCCCGACACGCTGGCGGCGATGGAAGGTTATATGACAGCCTCTGCCGCGCTTTTCCCGCAGGGCGCAGAACTGGCGGCGGTGGGCTATGGCTGCACCTCGGGCACCGCGCAGATCGGTGCCGCGCAGATCGCCGCGCGCATCCGCAAGGCCATCGACGTGCCGCAGGTGACTGAACCCGTCTCGGCCCTCATCGCCGCCTGCCGCAGCCTTGGTGTGCGGCGGCTGGCGATGCTGTCGCCCTATCTGCCCGAGGTCTCGGAGCGGCTGCGCGAGGTGCTGGCGGCTGCGGATATCCACACGCCGGTCTTCGGAAGCTTCGAGATCGAGGAAGAGGCCCGCGTGGTGCGCATCTCGGCAAGCTCGATCGTCGAGGCGGGCACGGCGCTGATCGCGCAGGCCCCCGAGCCGGTGGACGCGCTCTTTTTGTCGTGCACCAACCTGCGCGCCCTGCCCGCCATTGACGCGCTCGAGGCAGCGACGGGGCTGCCGGTACTGGCCAGCAACAGCGTTCTGGCGTGGCATCTGGCGCGGCTCGCCGGTCAGCAGGCGCGGGGGCCGGGGCGACTGCTGCGCGCCAGCCCACCGCCGCTGCGCGCCGCCGAGTAAAAGTCGACCCAAAAAATCGCCCGAAAAGGCCGCTCTGCGCGGCGGATCGGCGATTGACGCAAGGGGCCTCAACAGGCATCGAGCCACTAAGATTCGACCTCAGCGCGCCCCTCACTTCGCCCCATTTCTCCCCGGAGGCCCTCATGTTCCAGCTTGTCACCAGTGTCTGGTCGCTTCTTCTTGGCGTCTTCCTGATCATGATCGGCAACGGCATGCAGGCCACGCTGATGGGCGTGCGCGGCGATCTCGAGGGGTTCTCTACCTTCGAGCTGTCGCTGATCACCTCTGGCTATTTCCTTGGCTTCCTCGTGGGCTCGCGACTGACGCCGAAGATGATCCGCAAGGTCAGCCACGTGCGGGTCTTCGCGGCGCTCGGCTCGATGATGTCGGCGCTGCTGATCGCCTTCCCGCTGCTGTCGGACCCATGGAGCTGGACCGCGCTGCGGGTGCTGCTCGGGTTCTGCCTGTCGGGGCTCTATGTGACCTCGGAAAGCTGGCTCAACGACCGCGCCACCAACCAGACGCGCGGCACGCTGCTGTCGGCCTATATGGTGGCGCAGACGCTGGGCATGGTGGCGGCGCAGGGCCTGCTGAACTTCGGCGATGCGGCGGGGTTCTCGCTGTTTGTCGTCGCCTCGATCCTCGTGTCGGTGGCCTTCACACCGGTGCTGCTGTCGGCGGTGCCGATCCCGGCGGTGGAATCGATCAAGCCGATGAGCCTGCGCCAGCTTTACGACCGCTCGCCGCTGGGCACGATCGGCACGCTGCTGCTGGGCGGGGTGTTCTCGGCGCAGATGGGCATGGCGGCGGTCTATGGCGCCAAGGTCGGGCTGTCGGTGCAGGAGATCTCGGGCTTCGTGGCGGCGCTCTTCATGGGCTCGTTCCTGTTCCAGTTCCCGGTGGGCTGGCTGTCGGACCTGATGGATCGCCGGGTGATGATCCTGACGCTGGCGGCGGTGGGCGCGCTCACCTGCGGCATCGCGTTTTTCTACAGCCAGTCGCTCACCGCGCTGCTGGTGGCCGGTCTGATCATGGGCGGCATGGCAAGCCCGCTCTATTCGCTCTTCATCGCCTACACCAATGACTACCTCGAGCTTGAGGACATGCCCGCCGCGGCAAGCGGCATGGTGTTCATCTATGGCGTCGGCGCCATCGCGGGCCCGCTGGTCACCGGTCAGGCCATGGACATCGCCGGGCCGCAGAGCTTCTGGGCTGTGCTGACCGTGCTTTTCGCGATGATCGCAATCTATACCGCGTGGCGGATGACACGCCGTCAGGCGGCGGATGGCGATCGGTCGGCCTATCTCAACGTTCTGCCCAACTCGTCGACCGTCGCGGTCGGTGCCGCCTATGAGTGGTACGCCGAAGCCGCCGCCGAAGAGGAAGCGGCCGCCGAGGCCGAGGAGAATGCCGGGACGCAGGGCCACTGACGCGCTGCCGCGGATCTACAGACATAAGGCAGACATGAAAAAACGGGCCCGAGGGCCCGTTTTCTTTTGCCTCAAAGACCGCTGCGCGATCAGGCCGCGGCTTCGGCCTTGGCGCTGGCGAGATACTCCAGCAGGTTTTCCGGGCTGGAGACGCCATAGGGGTCTTCGCCGTGGTTGTCGCACAGGCCCGGCTCTTCGAACCATGCCTCGACCACACCGTCGTTGATGATCGCCGCATAGCGCCACGAGCGCATGCCGAAGCCGAGGTTGTCCTTGTTCACCAGCATACCGATGCGGCGGGTGAACTCGCCCGAGCCGTCGGGGATGACCGAGACGTTCTCGAGGTTCTGCGACTTCGCCCATTGGTTCATCACGAAGCTGTCGTTCACCGACATGCAGTAGATCGCGTCGATGCCCTGCTCGCGGAAGGTCTCGGCGTTCTTCTCGAAGCCCGGCAGCTGGTAGGTCGAGCAGGTCGGGGTGAAGGCGCCCGGCAGCGAGAACAGGATGACGCGCTTGCCTTTGAAATAATCGGCAGTGGTCATGTCCTGCCAGCGGAAGGGGTTCGGACCTTCGATGGACTCGTCACGCACGCGGGTGCGGAAGGTGACATTGGGGAGGGCGACACCGGCTTTCATGGCACTGGTCCTTTCGTGTATCTGGCACTTCGAATTCCTCCCTGCCGCTGGGATAATTTCGCTGCTCCAAAGACGCAACCGCCGATCTTGCCCCGGGTGCCGCAGCGATGCACAAGCGGGCCTGCCTGCTCAGCAATTGCGCTTTGTGCCGGATCGGCGTAGGGGAGCGTAACGTATCTGCCGTCCCGCAGCCGGACCGGGCCCGGGCGCAGGGGTGGAACCTGCGCGGACAACGGTCTATCTTGCGGGCAATCTGACCCACATCGCGGGGGAAACGCTTTGCGAGACCTGAAGATCCCGGCGCAGCGCCATCCGGAAAAGGCGCATCGGCCCGACAATGCCCAGCCCAAGAAACCGGACTGGATTCGCGTCAAGGCGCCCGGCGGCGCGGGCTATAACGAGACCCGCCGCATCATGCGCGAGCATGGTCTCGTCACCGTCTGCGAAGAGGCTGGCTGCCCGAACGTGGGCGAGTGCTGGAGCCAGGGCCACGCCACCATGATGATCATGGGCGACATCTGTACCCGTGGCTGCACCTTCTGCAACATCGCCACTGGCCGCCCCGACACGCTCGACGTCTTCGAGCCGGGCCGCGTCGCCGACTCGGTCGCCAAGCTGGGGCTGAATCACGTGGTGATCACCTCGGTGGACCGTGACGACCTCGACGATGGCGGGGCCGAGCATTTCGCCCAGACCATCCGGGCGATCCGTCACCGTGCGCCTGCCACCACCATCGAGATCCTGACGCCCGACTTCCTCAAGTCGAAGCCCGGCGCGCTGGAAACGGTGGTCGCGGCGCGCCCCGACGTGTTCAACCACAACCTCGAGACCGTGCCCGGCCTCTACCCCGAGGTGCGCCCCGGTGCCCGCTACTTCCATTCGCTGCGCCTGCTGCAGCGCGTGAAAGAGATGGACCCGCATATCTTCACCAAGTCGGGCATCATGGTCGGCCTCGGCGAAGAGCGTCAGCAGGTCGTGCAGGTGATGGACGACATGCGCGCCGCCGACATCGACTTCCTGACCATCGGCCAGTATCTGCAGCCGACGCCGAAGCACCACCGCGTCGACCGTTTCGTCACGCCCGACGAGTTCGCCTCGTATGAGAAGACCGCGTTCGGCAAAGGCTTCCTGATGGTCTCGGCCACGCCGCTGACCCGCTCGAGCTATCACGCGGGCGATGATTTCGCGCGGCTGCGCGAGGCCCGCGAGGCCAAGCTCGCCAAGGCCTGAGCGCGGCGCATCTTCGCAAAACGGAAACGCCCTCGCAGTCATCTGCGAGGGCGTTTGTCGTGTAAACCGTCCCTAGGTGGGCCGTCCCCTTGGACCGGTATCGGTCCCCGTCTTCTTGCGCCTTAATCCCTGCGCCCAAGTCCGAAGACCGAGCACAGCCCCACGATCAAAAGCAGCAGCGACGCTCCCAGCCGCCAGAGCGACAAACCTTCGCTTGCCTCAGGCATCAGCCACAGCGCGAAGGCCGAGAGCGCCAGAAGAAATCCCACCATCTGCGTCAGCACGCGCAGCCCCAGCATCACCGGATCATTGGTCTCCGTAAAGCGGGGGTCCCCCATCGACATCGTGCTTCCTCCAACTCGTCACGTTCTTAACGAGGATAGGTTCTGACGCCGAAACGCGTCAGGATTGGGGCACGACCGGGGAAGACACCCGGCGATTTCGCGCCCTGCCCCGAGGTCATGCGCCGCAAGTCCTAACGCAAGGTTTCGCCTCCGCAGAGGCGCGCTCATAAGCCGCCCATCAAGGGTTGAATCCCCCGCCCAAGGGTGTATAGAGCGCCATCCCTCCGCGAGATCACGTGAACCGCGCAGTCTCTCGTGGGCAGGTGCGGAGTGGACTGCCTGCCCTATGAAATGCGCCCGGACAGAAATGGAGCACACATGCCGCTTTATGAGCATGTTTTCATCACGCGTCAGGATCTTTCCAACGCGCAGGCTGAAGGCCTTGTCGAACACTTCGGCACCGTCCTTTCGGACAACGGCGGCAAAGTCGTCGAATCCGAATACTGGGGCGTGAAGACCATGGCCTACAAGATCAACAAGAACCGTAAAGGCCACTACGCCTTCCTGAAGACCGACGCTCCGGCGACCGCGGTTCAGGAAATGGAGCGTCTGATGCGCCTGCATGACGACGTCATGCGCGTTCTGACGATCAAGGTCGAAGAGCACGCCGAGGGCCCCTCGGTGCAGATGCAGAAGCGCGACGAGCGCGAAGGTCGCGGCGAACGCCGTGGTCGTAACTGATCTGAACGAGAGGAGCTAAACAATGGCTGCAAAACCGTTTTTCCGCCGTCGCAAAGTCTGCCCCTTCTCGGGCGACAACGCACCCAAAATCGACTACAAGGACACCCGTCTCCTGCAGCGCTACATCTCTGAGCGCGGCAAGATCGTTCCGTCCCGCATCACCGCAGTGTCGGCAAAGAAGCAGCGTGAACTGGCCCGTGCCATCAAGCGCGCCCGCTTCCTCGCCCTGCTGCCCTACGCCGTGAAATAAGGAGAGAGACCCATGCAAGTCATTCTTCTGGAACGCGTGGCCAAGCTCGGCCAAATGGGCGATGTCGTTGACGTGAAGCCCGGCTTCGCGCGCAACTACCTGCTTCTGCAGGGCAAGGCACTGACCGCGTCGAAAGAGAACATCGCGCAGTTCGAAGAGCAGAAAGCTCAGCTCGAAGCGCGTAACCTCGAGTCCAAAAAAGAAGCCGAAGCGCTCGGCGAAAAGCTCGGCGGCCAGCAGTTCGTCGTGATTCGTCAGGCGTCCGATGGCGGCAACCTCTACGGTTCGGTCACCACCCGTGACGCCGCAGACGTCGCCACCGAGGAAGGTTTCTCGGTCGACCGCAAGCAGGTCATCATCCGTCAGCCGATCAAAGAGCTCGGCCTGCACGAGGTGGAAGTCCACCTGCACCCCGAGGTGATGGTCACCATCAACCTCAACGTCGCACGTTCGCCCGAAGAGGCCGAACTGCAGGCGTCGGGCAAGTCGATCCAGGAACTCGCGGCTGAAGAAGAAGCACAGGCCGAGTTCGAAATCTCGGAACTGTTCGACGACATCGGCGGCGCCGCATCGGACGACGACGACGCTCCGGCAGCTGCCGAAGCCGAAGAGACCGAAGACAACGCCTGATCCTTTCGGATCACCGCGAAATGTCGAGACCGCGCCGGAGCTTTCCGGCGCGGTTTTTCTTTGTGCGCTGACCTGATTGCTCAGCCCATGCTGGTCCGGTCCCGGCGCATCTGCGCGCGCCGCTGGTCGTCGCGCCAGCTGATCAGCGCCGCAACGCTCCACGCCGCGCAATACCCCGCCCCGGCCGCCAGAACCAAGCCGCCGTGAATGGGCCCCACCCCCGCCCGCTCGATCAGCTGCACCGGCGCGGTCAGCGGCTCGGGGTGAACCAGCAGCTTGCCGATGTAGGCGACGCTCTGGATCAGCAGGATCCACACGTAGTTGCGCCGGATGCGCCGCCCGATCGCCACCCAGAGCGAGACGTGGTAGCGCGGCTTCCAGTAATCCTCGGCCAGCGTCTGCTGCCAGCCCTCCTCCATATGCAGATCGCCGTCGTGCAGCATGGGAGCAAAGAAATGCGTCTCCATCCAGCGGCAGCGCGCGCGCCAGACGTTGAAGTAGCGATAGCGCCGCGCCTCCTGCATCAGGAAGAACAGGATCAGGATGCCGACAAGGATCAGCGGCAGCGGCGAGGCGGCGGGCGAGCTGTAAGAGATCGACAGCGCGATCCCCAGCGTCACCACTGCCCAATTGGTGGTGGTGTCGAGCCGGGTGCGCCAGATGGTCGAGCGGTAGACCTCGCCGCGATAGAGATGCGACAGCGCGGTGATCTCCGAGCTGTCGAGCATCTTGCGCGGCTTCTGCGCGGCACGGGGCTCGGGTCCGTCCATGATCTCCTCCGGGGTCGCCTCCGGGCACCCAAGATCACATGCAGACCCCGGCTGCGGCAAGGAAATTCGCCGCCGCAGTGCCGCAAACGCAAAAGGGCCGCCCCTGCGGGCGGCCCTCAATCCTGCGCCAATGGCGCTGGAAATTACTCTTCGTCGAGCTCTTCGACGGCCTTCTGGAGGTCTTCTTTCGAGACTTCCTTTTCGCTCACATTCGCGCCTTCGGCGATGTGATCGATGACCTTGTCTTCAAAGATCGGCGCGCGCAGCTGCTGCTGCATCTGAGCGTTCTGACGCACGAAGTCGAAGAACGCGCGCTCCTGACCCGGGTACTGACGCGCCTGCATCATGATCGCCTGGGTCATCTCCTGATCGGTCACCTCGATCTCGGCTTTCTGGCCGATCTCGGCGAGCAGCAGGCCAAGGCGCACGCGGCGCTCTGCAAGCTTGTTGTGCTCGTCAGTGGGCTCGATCTCGCCGTGGTCGTGGCCGTGATCGTCCGGGTGCTCTTCGTGGTAGAGCTGGTGCGCGATCTGCTTGGCTTCGGCTTCAACGAGGCTCGGCGGCAGTTCGAAGGAGACCTGCTCGTCCAGCGCGTCGAGCATGGCGCGCTTCATCACCTGACGCGATGCGCCGGCGTATTCGGCTTCCAGACGCTCACGGATCTGGCCTTTCAGCGACTCGAGGTCCTCGGCACCGAATTTCTTCGCCAGTTCGTCGTCGATCTCGGCGGCAACGGGCTCTTTCACGGCCTTGACGGTCACGTCAAAGACAGCGGCTTTGCCTGCGAGGTTCTCTGCGCCGTACTCTTCGGGGAAGGTGACCTCAACGGCCTTCTCTTCCTCGACCTTCACGCCAACCAGCTGATCTTCGAAGCCGGGGATGAAGGAGTTGGAGCCGAGCACCAGCGGGTAGTCTTCCGCCGAGCCGCCTTCGAAGGCTTCACCGTCGACCTTGCCGACGAAGTCGATGACGACCTGATCGCCGTCTTTCGCCTTGGAGCCCTTGCGGCGGTCCTTGAAGTCCTGCGCGTTCTCGGCCAGCTGTGCCAGCGCCTCGTCGACGGCGGCGTCATCGGCCTTCACCACGAGCTTCTCGAGGGTGATTTTCGACGCGTCCACTTCCGGAACTTCCGGCAGCTTCTCGTAGCTCATCTCGACCGCGACGTCGTCGCCTTCTTTCCAGTCCTCGTTGGTCATCTTGACCTGCGGCTGGAGCGCCGGACGGTCGCCCGACTTCTCGAAGTGCTCGTTCATCGCACCGTCGATGGCTTCCTGCATGCTCTCGCCCAGCAGACGCTGGCCGAACTGCTTCTTGAGCAGCGGCATCGGGACCTTGCCCTTGCGGAAGCCCTTCATCTCAATCTCAGGCTGCGCCTCGGCGAGCTTCTCGTTCACCTTCGCGTCCAGCTCTTCGGCGGTGAGGATGAGCTCGTACGCGCGCTTCAGACCTTCGTTCAGCGTCTCGTTGACCTGCATGCCAATTCCCTTGTGGTCGTGATGCGAGGGCACGGAATCCGGCCCACCGCGAAATTCGAATTTGCGGTCTTCTATGCGTCCCCGAAGGCCCTTGCAAGGCGGAAACGCGCCTCTATGGCGGGCTCTGGCGGCTTTGCGGGCACAATCCGCCGATTTGCCGCGGCTGCGAGGGGCGCGCGGCGCGGCGCCCTGCCCCAGTGCCGCGCTGCGGCGCCGTCTCGCCATGCGTATTTGACAAAGAGAAGAAGACCCGCCTTGCCGCCCCGGTCGCTTCTTCTCTTCTTAAATACGCACTCCGACCTCGCCGCCCGAGGCGCGCCGGAACTGGGGCGCACCGGCCAAGCAAAAGGGCCCCGCCATCGCTGGCGGGGCCCCTGTCTTTTCGTCGTTCAGGCTCAGCTGATCTTGTTCAGCAGCTCGCCAATCGACTGTTTCGCGTCACCGTAGTACATCCGCGTGTTGTCCTTGTAGAACAGCGGGTTCTCGATGCCCGAGTAGCCGGTGCCCTGACCGCGCTTGGAGACAAAGACCTGCTTGGCCTTCCACACTTCCAGCACCGGCATGCCGGCGATGGGCGAGTTGGGGTCTTCCTGCGCGGCGGGGTTCACGATGTCATTCGAGCCGATGACGATGACCACGTCGGTCTCGGGGAAGTCCTCGTTGATCTCGTCCATTTCCAGAACGATATCGTAAGGCACTTTCGCCTCGGCCAGCAGCACGTTCATGTGGCCCGGCAGACGGCCCGCCACGGGGTGGATGGCGAAACGCACCTCCTTGCCCTTGGCGCGCAGCTTGCGGGTGAGTTCCGCGACGTTCTGCTGCGCCTGCGCCACGGCCATGCCGTAGCCCGGCACGATGATGACGCTGTCGGCTTCTTCGAGCGCCGAGGCCACGCCATCGACGTCGATCGCCACCTGCTCGCCTTCGACTTCCATCGCCGGACCGGAGGTGCCGCCGAAGCCGCCGAGGATCACCGAAACGAACGAGCGGTTCATCGCCTTACACATGATGTAGCTCAGGATCGCACCCGAGGAGCCCACCAGCGCACCGACGACGATCAGCAGATCGTTGCTGAGCGAGAAGCCGATGGCCGCCGCGGCCCAGCCCGAGTAGCTGTTCAGCATCGAGACCACCACGGGCATGTCGGCGCCGCCGATGCCCATGATCAGGTGGTAGCCGATGAAGAGCGCGCAGAGCGTCATGATCAGCACCGGGAAGAGCCCGCCGGTGTTCATGTACCAGATCAGGCAGATCACCGAGAGCGCCGCCGCGGAGGCGTTCAGGATGTGCCCGCCCGGCAGTTTCTCGGCCTTCGAGGTCACCTTGCCCGCCAGCTTGCCATAAGCGATCACCGAGCCGGTGAAAGTCACCGCACCGATGAAGATGCCCAGGAACAGCTCGACCTGAAGGATGCTCAGCTCGACCGGCGTCTTATGGGCCACCAGTTCGGCGAAAGTCCCGTGCACTGCCTCACCAGCGGCATGGGCCTTTTCGACCGTGCGCATGGTGAGATGCGCGTTGAAGCCGACGAAGACCGCCGCGAGGCCCACCAGCGAGTGCATCGCTGCGACCAGCTGCGGCATCTCGGTCATCTCGACCTTCTTGGCCACATACATGCCGATGATGCCGCCCGCCGCGATCAAGATGACCGACAGCAGCCACAGGCCCGAGCCCGGGCCGATCAGCGTAGCAAAGACCGCAAGGCCCATGCCGACGATGCCGTACCATACGGCACGCTTGGCGCTTTCCTGCCCCGAGAGGCCACCCAGCGACAGGATGAACAGAACGGCCGCGACCACATAGGCCGCCGTCGTGAATCCGAATTCCATAGTCCCCACCTCTCCTTACGATTTCTGGAACATGGCGAGCATGCGCCGTGTCACGAGGAAGCCGCCGAAGATGTTGATCCCGGCCATGAAGACCGAAAGCGCGGCAAGGATGATCACCAGCCAGTTGCCCGAGCCGATTTGCATCAGCGCGCCAAGGATGATGATCGAGGAGATGGCGTTGGTGACGGCCATCAGCGGGGTGTGCAGGGAATGCGAGACGTTCCAGATCACCTGGAAGCCGACGAAGACCGACAGCACGAAGACGATGAAGTGCTGCATGAAGCTGGCGGGCGCCACAAGGCCCACACCGAGCAGCAGCACGGCACCGACGGTGAGCAGGGTCACCTGCTGTTTCGTCTGCGCCTTGAAGGCGGCCACTTCCTGCGCGCGCTTCTCTTCCGGCGTCAGTTCGGGCGCCTTTTCCTTCGGCTTCTGCGCCGCGATCGCCTTGGTCTTCGGCGGCGGCGGCGGGAAGGTGACCTCTTTGGCGTGCGCGATGGTCGCGCCGCGGATCACGTCGTCGTCCATGTTGTGGTTGACCGTGCCGTCCTTCTCGGGCGTCAGGTCGGCCATCATGTGCCGGATGTTGGTGGCGTAGAGCGTCGAGCTCTGCGTCGCCATGCGGCTCGGGAAGTCGGTGTAGCCGATGATGGTCACGCCGTTGTCGGTGACGATCTTTTCGTCCATCACCGTCAGCTTGCAGTTGCCGCCGCGCTCTGCCGCCAGATCGACGATCACCGAGCCGGGCTTCATCGCCTGCACCATGTCCTCGGTCCACAGCTCGGGGGCTTCCCGGTTGGGGATGAGGGCGGTGGTGATGACGATGTCCATCTCGGGCGCAAGTTCACGGAACTTGGCAAGCTGGGCTTCGCGGAACTCGGGGCTGGAGACCGAGGCATAGCCGCCCGAGGAGGCGCCGTCGGCCTGCTCTTCCTCGAAATCGAGGTAGACGAACTCTGCGCCCATGCTCTCGACCTGCTCGGCCACTTCCGGGCGCACGTCAAAGGCATAGGTGATGGCGCCCAGCGAGGTCGAGGTGCCGATGGCCGCAAGGCCGGCCACACCGGCGCCGACGATCAGCACCTTGGCGGGCGGCACCTTGCCGGCGGCGGTCACCTGACCGGTGAAGAAGCGGCCGAAGTTGTTGCCCGCCTCGATCACCGCGCGGTAGCCGGCGATGTTGGCCATGGACGACAGCGCGTCCATCTTCTGCGCGCGGCTGATGCGCGGCACCATGTCCATCGCGATCACGCTGGCACCGAGATCGGCGGCCTGCTTCATCAGTGCCTCGTTCGAGGCCGGGTAGAAGAAGGAGATCAGCAGCTTCTCCGGCGTCAGCCGGGCCGCTTCCTCTTCACTCGGCGGGCGCACCTTGGCGATAACGTCGGCGCCGCTCCACAGCGCGTCGGCATCTGCCACCACGGTCACGCCAGCGGCCTCATAGGCCGCGTCGGCAAAGCCTGCCTTCGCGCCGGCGCCTGACTGTATCAGGCAATCGTAACCCAGCTTCTGCAGTTGCAGCGCCGAGTCCGGGGTCATGGCGACACGCGCCTCACCCTCGAAAATCTCTGTCGGCGTTCCGATCTTCACGTAGTTGGTCCCCCTTTTAGGCCGTTCCGAAGGCCCTTGGTTCTAGATTTGTCGTCCTCCGGTTGACGTATGGTCTACCTTTGCGGCGCCATGCTCACAACCGGGTCGAACGTGTTAACCACATAGTGCGGCGAATTCAAAGCCACCGGCGGGTTTGTTGCTCATATTTCCGAAACTCGGCAACAAACTTGCGACGCAGCCGCGCCTCCTCCGGCACGATGAAGCGTTTTTCCAGCACCCAGACGAAGACCGGCAACAGCACCAGAGACGGCACCGCATCCCAATAAAGAATGAGCCCGGTCAGAATCATCGCATCTCCCAGATAGATCGGGTTGCGGGAAAAGCGAAAAATCCCCGAGGTCACCAGCCGGTCCGCCTCGGCATGCGGCATGAAGGTGGTGCGCTGGCGCCGCATCTCGGTCAGCGCCACGGCGGCGATCAGCACACCGCCGCCCACCAGCAGCCCGCCCAAGAGATCGGCCCAGACCGGCCCAAAGCTCAGCCCCATGGGGAAATGTCGCGCCTGCGTCCAGGCCAAAGCCAGAAACGCCAGCAGCCAGACCGGCGGCAGATCAATGGTGCGCGGCATGGCAAAACTCCTTCATCTTTCCCAAAATACTCCGGGGTGAGGCGCGCAGCGCCGAGGGGCAGCGCCCCTTTCAACCACTCCTACCGCAAGGGTTTCCGCCTTGACCCTGCGCGATATGCCGCAGCCCCGTCTTGCCTCTGGCGGATTTCCCGGCCAGTTTCTCTGCGAACAACCGGAGGATGCCATGCTCAGCGGAACCCACGCCCTGGTGACAGGCGGCGGCACGGGCATCGGGCTTGCCATCGCGCAGGCGCTGGCCACTGCCGGGGCCGAGGTGACCATCGCCGGGCGCCGCGCCGAGGTTCTGCAGGCCGCCGCCGGGCCTCGCCTGCATCCGCTGGTCATGGATGTCTCGGAGGAGGCTTCGGTGCAGCAGGGCATCGCCGAGGCCACCGCCGCGCGCGGGCCCTTCGGCATCTGTGTCGCCAATGCGGGCCTCGCCGAGCCGTCGGAGCTTGCCAGCACCAGCCTCGAGACATGGCGGCGCACTATGGCCACCAATCTCGACGGTGCCTTTCTGACCATCCGCGAGGTGCTTCCTGCCATGCTCGAGGCGGGCTGGGGCCGCGTCATCGCGATCTCTTCGGTCGCGGGCCTGCGCGGCATGCGCCGCGCCGTGCCCTATGTGGCCTCGAAACACGGGCTGGTCGGGCTGATCCGCGCGTTGGCCGCCGATCACGCGGGCCTGCCGGTGACCTTCAACGCGCTCTGCCCCGGCTATGTCGAGACCGAGATCGCTCCGCGCAACATTGAACGCGTCATGGCCCGCGAAGGGCTGACGCAGGGCGAGGCTACGGCGCTCGTTCACTCCGCAAATCCCCATAATCGCCTGATCGCCCCGGACGAGATCGCAAGCGCCGTGCTCTGGCTCTGCGGTCCCGGCTCGGGCAGCGTGAACGGTCAGGCCATCGAAATATCAGGAGGCCAGTTTTGACCACATCCCCCGACGCGCTCTTTGCCTGGACGAAAGAGCAGTTCCACCTGCCGCTCGGGCTCATCTATCTCGACGGCAATTCGCTGGGTCCACTGCCCAAGGCCACGCCCGAGCGCGTGCAGAGGATGATGACCGACGAATGGGGCGAGCATCTGATCACCGGCTGGAACGCCTGCGGCTGGATGGGCATGCCCAGCGAGCTTGGCGACCGCGTCGGCCGCCTCATCGGTGCCGAGCGCGGCCACACGGTGATTGGCGACACGCTGTCGATCAAGGTCTTTCAGGCGCTGGCGGCGGCGGTCTCGATGAACCCGGGCCGCAAGGTGATCCTGTCGGACACCGGCAATTTCCCCTCTGATCTCTATATGGCCGAGGGGCTGATCGAGCTTCTGGGCGACGAATATGAGCTCCGCCTCGCCGAGCCGCACCGACTGGCCGAAGAGATCACCGAAGAGATTGCCGTGCTTTTGGTGACCGAGGTCGATTATCGCACCGGGCGACGCCACGATGTGGCGGCGCTCACCGAGCGGGCGCATGAGATGGGCGCGCTGGCGATCTGGGATCTGGCGCATTCGGCGGGCGCGCTGCCGGTGGATGTGGCGGGCGGCGGGGCCGATTTCGCCGTCGGTTGTACCTATAAATACCTCAACGCCGGTCCCGGCGCCCCGGCCTTCATCTATGTCGCGCCGCGCCATGCGGACCATGCTGAACCCGCGCTGTCGGGCTGGCTCGGCCATGACACGCCCTTCGCCTTCGAGCGCAGCTATCGCCCCGCCTCGGGGATCGAGCGGATGCGCGTCGGCACGCCGCCGGTGCTGCAGATGGCGGCGCTCGACGCGGCGCTGGACGTCTGGGACCGGATCGACATGAAGGCGCTGCGCCGACGCTCGCTGGAACTCACCGGCCTGATGATCGAAGAGGTCGAGACCCATTGCCCGGGCCTGAAGCTTGCCACCCCGCGCGAGAACGACAAGCGCGGCAGTCAGGTCAGCTTCCGCTTCGAGCATGGCTATGCGGCAATGCAGGCGCTGATCGATCAGGGGGTGATCGGTGATTTCCGCGCGCCCGACATCATGCGCTTTGGCATCACGCCGCTTTACATCGGCGAGGATGAGATCCGTGAGGCGGTGGAAATTCTTGCGCGCATCCTGCGCGGCGCGATCTGGGATCAGCCCAAATACCAGCGCCGCAAGCGTGTCACCTGATCAGGCCGAGACGACCCGGGGGGCATGCTGCCCCTCGGCCCCGCCAGCCCAGGCCCGCACCGCATCGCCGAAAGCCTCGAACAGCGGCCGCGAGACCGGATCGTTCGCCGCATCCCACTCGGGGTGCCATTGCACCGCCATGGTGAAGCCCGGCGCGCCTTTGACGTACAGCGCCTCGGGCGTGCCATCGGGCGCGTAGCCCTCGATCTCGATGCGCGCGCCAGCGGTCTTTACCCCCTGCCCGTGCAGCGTGTTGGTCATCACCTCCGGCGCTCCGAACAGCTTGTGGAAGCGCCCGCCGGGGGTCAGCGTCACCTTGTGGCGCAGCGCGAAACGCTCCTCGAGCGTGCCGTCGGGCGGCATCCGGTGGTTCATCCGCCCCGGCAGATCGCGGATCTCGGGATAGAGCGTGCCGCCCATGGCGACGTTCACTTCCTGAAAGCCGCGGCAGATGCCAAGGAACGGCTGGCCGCGCTCGACGCAGGCGCGCACCAGCGGCAGCACGATGGCGTCACGGGCGCGGTCAAAGGCGCCATGCGCCTCGGTCGCCTCTTCGCCGTATTCCTCGGGGTGCACGTTGGGGCGCCCGCCGGTGAGCAGGAAGCCGTCGCAGGTCTCCATCAACTCCTCGACCGAGACAAAGCGCGGATCGGCGGCGATGAGCAGAGGCAGGCAGCCCGAGACACAGGAAACCGCCTCGGTGTTCATGACCCCCCCGGCATGCGCCGGGTAGGTCTCGTTGAGCATATGCTGGTTGCCGATGATGCCGACGGTGGGACGGGTCATTTGCATGCCTCTCCTTGCCTGTTCGTTCAAAACATAAGGCACGGAGAGGCGCTGTAAAAGGCCGCTCAGATCACCGCGGTGAGGCCGACCGCCTCGATGCCCGCTTTTGCAGCAGCCGCATCATTGTCCGAACTGTCGCCGGTGACCCCCACCGCGCCCAGCGTCCGGCCCTTGGAATCCTTGACCAAAACGCCGCCCGGCACGGGGATCAGCTTGCCGCCGAACGCGCCGTTTGCGGCGGCGATGAAATAGGCCTGCGACTCTGCGCGCGCCATTTGTGCAGATCCGGGCATGCCCAGCATAACTGCGCCATAGGCCTTGCCAAAGGCGATCTCGAACCGGCCCGGCGCCGCGCCATCCTGACGCTCGAACGCCTGCACATGGCCGCCCTCGTCCAGCACCACCACCGAAAGCGGCGCCATGCCCGCGTCCTTGCCTGCTTCCAGCGCCTTGCGGATGATGGTCCGCGCGCGGCTCAGCGAAATCCCTGCCATGTCGTAAGTCCTTCTTTTGGTTTTGGCGTGCCCTGCGGCGCGCCCCTTTTCGTCTCGACGAAAATATCTTCTGGGGACACGAGGGGGCCGACAGCCCCCTCGCTCCGGCGCACCTGACGTGCGCCTGCCCCGAACAGGCGGCCTCAGCCCGCCTTCAGTTCCAGACGGCGCTTGTGCAGCACCGGCTCGGTGTAGCCCGAGGGCTGCACCCGGCCTTCGAAGACCAGATCGCAGGCGGCCTTATAGGCCACGGTGTCAAAGCCCGGCGCCATGGGAATATAAGCGGCATCCCCGGCGTTCTGACGGTCCACCACGGCGGCCATCTTCTCCATCACCCCGCGCACCTCTTCGGCCGAGACCACACCATGGTGCAGCCAGTTCGCCAGATGCTGCGAGGAGATGCGGCAGGTGGCGCGGTCTTCCATCAGGCCGACGTCGTGGATGTCCGGCACCTTCGAGCAGCCGACACCCTGATCGACCCAGCGCACTACGTAACCAAGGATGCCCTGCGCGTTGTTCTCGATCTCCTCGCGGATTTCCTCTTCGGACCAATTGGCGCCAGCGGCGACCGGGATGGTCAGCAGGTCTTCGAGCGTGCCGCGCGGGCCGCCTTTGGCGATCTCGGCCTGCCGCGCCAGCACATCCACCATGTGGTAATGCAGCGCGTGCAGCGTGGCGGCGGTGGGCGACGGCACCCATGCGCAGTTCGCGCCCGCCTTGGGATGACCGATCTTCGCCTCCAGCATGGCCTCCATCAGGTCGGGCATGGCCCACATGCCCTTGCCGATCTGCGCCTTGCCGCGCAGCCCGCAGGCCAGACCGATGTCGACGTTGCGGTCTTCATAAGAGGCGATCCACGGCGTGTTCTTGATCTCGCCCTTGCGCAGCATCGGGCCCGCTTCCATCGCCGTGTGCATCTCGTCGCCGGTGCGGTCGAGGAAGCCGGTGTTGATGAAGGCAACGCGGTTCTTGGCGGCGCGGATGCACTCCTTGAGGTTCACCGACGTGCGGCGCTCCTCATCCATGATGCCCAGCTTCACGGTGTATTGCGGCAGGCCAAGCGCCTCTTCGACAAAGCTGAAGATCTCATTGGCGAAAGCCACTTCTTCCGGCCCGTGCATCTTCGGCTTCACCACATAGACCGAGCCTTGGGTGGAGTTGCGCGGGCCGCTCACCTTCGCCAGATCGTGCTTGGCGATGAGCGTGGTGATCATCGCGTCCATCAGCCCCTCGAAGATCTCCGAGCCGTCTTTCAGCAAGATCGCCGGGTTGGTCATCAGGTGGCCGACATTGCGCACCAGCATCAGCGCGCGGCCCTTCAGCACCAACTCGCCGCCGTCCGGCGCGGTATAGCTGCGATCGCCGCTCAGCGTGCGGGTGACCTGCTTGCCGCCCTTTTCAAAGGTGTCCGACAGATCGCCCTTCATCAGGCCGAGCCAGTTGGTGTAGGCCAGCGTCTTCTCTTCGCCGTCGACGCAGGCCACCGAGTCCTCGCAGTCCATGATCGCCGAGATCGCCGATTCCATCAGCACATCGGCCAGCCCCGAAGCATCGTCCTTGCCGATGAAATGGCTGCGGTCGATGACCAGTTCCACATGCAGCGCGTTGTTGACCAGCAGCACCGCCTCCGGCGCGGACGCACCGCCACGGTAGCCCGCAAACTGCTCCGGCTTGGCCAGCGGCTTGCCGCCCACCAGCAGCGCGCCGCCTTCGATGGTGTAGCCCGCCGCCTCGGCGTGGCTGCCGCCCGCCACCGGGAAGTTCTCGTCGAGGAAGGCCTTGGCCTTGGCGACCACCTCTTTGCCGCGCGCCGCGTCAAAGCCGCCCTTCGCCGGGGTCGAGCCCATGGCGTCGGTGCCGTAGAACGCATCATAGAGCGAGCCCCAGCGTGCATTGGCCGCGTTCAGCGCGTAGCGCGCGTTGGTGATCGGCACCACCAGCTGCGGGCCGGGCACCGAGGCGAACTCGGGGTCGGTGTTCTCGGTCTCGATCTGGAAATCCGGGCCCTCGGGCAGCAGATAGCCGATCTCTTCGAGGAAGGCCTTGTAGGAGGCCATCTCGGGCTGACCCGGATTGGCCTTGTGCCATGCGTCGATCTTTTCCTGCAGCGCGTCACGCTTGGCCAGCAGCGCCGCATTGCGCGGGCCGAACTCATGCGCCAGATCCGACAGGGCCGCCCAGAACGCATCGGCCTCGACACCGCTGCCCGGCAGGGCCTGCTCTTCGACGAAATTGCACAGAACGGGGTCGATCTGCAGACCGTGGCGTTGAATACGCGCGCTCATGGGGAGCCTCCTTCGGAATCGTGGTTGCGACACGTTTAGGAAACAAGTTTCCGATAGGCAACACGCGTGGTCATATAAGCTAACCAAAATGGGCCTTCCCCCATAGGCTTTGCCAATACTCCCGCGCCGGGGCCCCGCCCCGCGCCCTCCGCAATATGCCTTTCATTGTTCCACAAATACGCAGCCCTGCCACCCGCGCGCCGCCCCGGCCCTGTCGTGACACCGCCGCCAGCGGCAGATTGCGTATTTTCAGAACAATGAAGGGCGCCCGCCGCAGCGCACGCCCCCATTTCATCTTTCCACAAATACTCAGTCCCGCCGGATCAGGCGGCGCGCTCCTCGGCCTGCTGCAGCGCCCAAAGCTGCGCGTAGCGCCCGGCGCGGGCCAGCAGCGCCTCATGGGTGCCTTCCTCGACCACCTCGCCCTTTTCCAGCACCACGATGCGGTCGGCGTCGGCGATGGTCGACAGCCGGTGGGCGATGGTCAGCACCGTGCGCCCCTCACCGGCGCGGCGCAGCGCGGTCTGGATCGAGGCCTCGGTTTCGGTGTCGAGCGCCGACGTCGCCTCGTCGAGCAGCAGGATCGGCGGGTTCTTCAGCAGGGTGCGGGCGATGCCGACGCGCTGCTTCTCGCCGCCCGACAGCTTCAGGCCGCGCTCGCCGACCATCGTGTCATAGCCCTCGGGGAGCGAGGTGATGAACTCGTGGATCTGCGCCGATTTCGCCGCCGCGATCACCTCCGCCTCGCTGGCACCGCCGCGACCGTAGGCGATATTGTAGCGGATGGTGTCGTTGAACAGCACCGTGTCCTGCGGCACCACGCCGATGGCACCATGCAGGCTGTCTTGGGTCACGTCGCGCAGATCCTGCCCGTCGATGCGGATCGCCCCACCCGAGACGTCGTAAAAGCGGAACAGCAGCCGCCCGATGGTCGATTTGCCCGATCCCGACGGCCCCACCAGCGCGACGCTTTCGCCCGCGCCCACGGTCAGCGAAATGCCCTTGAGGATCTCGCGCTCGGGGTCATAGCCAAAGCGCACGTGATCGAAGCTCACCTGCCCGCCTGAGACCGCCAGACCCGGTGCGCCGGGCTTGTCGGAGACCTCCGAGGGTTGATCCAGCAGGTCGAACATCTGCCCCATGTCGACGAGGCTCTGGCGGATCTCGCGGTAGACCGTGCCGAGGAAGTTCAGCGGCATGGTGATCTGGATCATATAGGCGTTGACCATGACAAAATCGCCGACGGTCAGATCACCGTTCTGCACGCCGATCGCCGCCATGACCATCACCGCCACCAGCCCGGTGTTGATGATCAGCGCCTGACCGAAGTTGAGCATGGCCAGCGAGGTCGCGGTCTTCACCGCAGCTTCCTCATAGCCCTGCATCGCCTGATCGTAGCGCGCGGCCTCGCGCGCCTCGGCGCCGAAGTATTTCACCGTCTCGAAGTTGAGCAGGCTGTCGATGGCCTTCTGGTTGGCATCGGTGTCCTGCGCGTTCATCTTGCGGCGCAGGCGCACGCGCCATTCGGTCACCGCAAAGGTGAACCAGACGTAGAGCGCGATGGTCACCGCCACCACCGCCAGATACCAGACGTCGAACAGCCAGAAGAGCACGATGCCGACGAGCAAAAGCTCGAGGATCAGTGGCCCGACCGAGAACAGCATGAAGCGCAGCAGAAACTCGACGCCCTTCACCCCGCGCTCGATGATCCGGCTCAGCCCGCCGGTCTTGCGGGTGATGTGATAGCGCAGCGAGAGCTTGTGGATGTGGGTGAAGGTCTCGAGCGCCAGCTTGCGCAGCGCGCGCTGGCCGACCTTGGCAAAGACCGCGTCCCGCGCCTGCTGGAACGCGGCGTTGAAGATACGCGCCATACCGTAGGCCAGCGTCAGCCCGACCGCGCCCAGAAGCAGCGTCGAGGCCTCGCCGCCCAGCTTGTCCACCGCCTGCTTGTAAAGCATCGGGGTGCCCACGGCGATCAGCTTGGCCGCGATCAGCATGAGCATCGCCAGCACCACGCGGCGTTTCACCCATGTCTGCCCCTCGGGCCAGAGATAGGGGGCGACGCGGCGGATGGTGCGCAGCCCCGAGCGACGCTCGGCGTCGGCGATGGTGGTTTGATGGGTCTCGGGAGGCATGGCTGGGCTCTCTTGGCTTGGCGGGTCCTGCCCTTATCGCGGCGGGCGCGCAAAGGCCAGTGCGGGGGCGTGCACAGTCGCCTGTGCGCTGCCGCCCGGTTCCTGGCCCATCAGCGCTTTGGATCAGTTGGGCCCAATCAGTCGGGCCGGATCAGTCGAGCCCGATCAGTCAGGGAAATCGAAAATCTGCCCGGGGTAGATCAGGTTGGGATCGCGGATCTGCGTCTTGTTGGCCTCGAAAAGACGCACATAGGCCAGACCGTCACCGTAGCGCTCGCGCGCGATGGCCCAGAGCGTATTGCCCGGCTGCACGGTGATCGCGGTCACCTCCTCGGCCTCGGTCAGCACTTCGCTGGCGGCGGCGAGTTTCTCGACCGGCTCGCGGCGGAACGGGCTTTCGGCGCGCGCGGTGACCTCGCCGCTGTCATCCACCTGATCGACGCGCAGCGTATAGGTGCCCGCCTCGACGCCCGGCAGCGCCACTTTCCAGCGGCCATCGCCCGCGACCTTGAGCGTGGTGATCGGGCTGTTGTCGAGATAGACCTGCAGCATGGCATCGCCCCGGCCCCGGCCCGACAGCGCCACGCCGCCGGTCTCGTCATAGGTGATCGCGTCGATGGCGACATTGCCCGGCTCCATGGGTGCCGAACTTTGCATCACCTCGACACCATCCGCATCCGACAGCAGCACGGTGGGCGCCGCCGTCACTGCGGGCTCGACGCTGGCCAGTTCGGTCTCTGCCGCGCCCTCTGCCGCGCCCTCTGGGGTTTCGCCCTCGGCCACCTGATTTGCTGCGGCGACCGGCGGCGTCAGGATGACTTCCTGCTCGGACTCCACCGCTTCGCCGTTCAGCATCATGCGCAGACGCAGCACCTGCGCCTCGCCCGAGGCAGGCAGGTCGAAGAACGCGGCGAAGCGCCCGTCGCTCCCGGCGCGGCTCGTGAGTTCTTCTTCACCGTCGAGCAGCAGGGTCACCTCGGTGCCGGGCTCGGCACGGCCCGCCACGGTGATCAGCCCGCCCGGCTCGGCACGGACGAGATCAAAGCTGGGCGCTGCGGTGACCGGCGCCGCCGCTGCGGTATCGGACGCGGGGTCGTCGCCCTGTGCGGTCCCGTGCGCAGCCTCATCGGGCGCGAGCAGAGCCACTTCGGTTTCTTCGGGGTCTGCGGTTGTGCCCTCAGCGGTGGTCTCTGCAACGGCTGCGTCGGAACTTGCCGTGTCGTCTGGCGTCACTGAGGTGGCATCTGCCGTGGTCTCTGGGGCGGCGTCCCCCGATGCTGCCGTGATTTCCGCCGGTTGCGCGGCTGTGTTGTCTGTATCTGCCGCGCTGACCTGCGGCTCGGGCGCGGCGCTTTCGGCCACGGGTGTCGCTTCGGTCAGGCCCTGCGGCGGCTGTTGCGGGCCGATCACGCCACTGACGTAGAGCGCGCCGATAACCGCGGCAGCACCCAGTCCGATCCAGACCCAATGTTTCTCGTTCATCTTTACATAATCCCAATCACGGCGCCCGTTTTCCTGTCCCTCACGAGCGCGGTTGAGAACCTATAACAATCCCGTTATCACCGGTCAAAACAGCATTT
The DNA here is from genome assembly GCF_010500775.1 of Salipiger sp. PrR002. Lineage (NCBI taxonomy): Bacteria > Pseudomonadati > Pseudomonadota > Alphaproteobacteria > Rhodobacterales > Roseobacteraceae > Salipiger > Salipiger sp. PrR002. The sequence continues at coordinate 416,717 of NZ_JAAGOU010000001.1, read as the reverse complement.
TTTTGGATTATCCACATGCCCGTCAAATCTGTCTGCATTTATTGCGGCTCGCGCCACGGTACCGCCCAAAGTTACACGGCAGCTGCCTCAATGCTTGGCACTTCCATTGCACAGCAAGGTTGGCGACTTGTCTACGGTGCAGGTGACGTTGGCCTGATGGGAGAGGTCGCGCGGGCCGCGCAGAGCGCTGGCGGCGAGACCTTCGGGGTGATCCCCACCCACCTTCTGGCGCATGAAGTGGGCAAGACCGACCTCACCCGCTTCGTGATCACCGAGACCATGCACGAGCGCAAAAAAGTCATGCTGATGAATGCCGATGCGGTGGTTCTGATGCCCGGCGGCGCGGGCAGCCTCGACGAGTTTTTCGAGGCGCTGACATGGCGCCAACTTGGGCTGCACGCCAAGCCGATCGTGCTGCTGGACACCGAAGGGTTCTGGGAGCCGCTGAAGGCACTGATGCAGCATGTGGTCGACAAAGGATTTGCCGAGGCCTCGCTGCTGGACTTCGTGCAGAGCGCCGACAGCCCCGAGGGGGTGATGGAGGTCCTGCGCCAAGAGTTCACGTAACACATCACGCGAGCTTTGACGCCTAGAATCATGTTTTAAATAGGAAACGCCGCCATAACTGGCGGCGTTTTTTCTTGCGGAATTCCCCGAACAGGTCAGGCCGGAGCGAATTCGTCGCGCAGCAGCTTCTCGATCTTGTCGAGCGGATGGTTGGTCAGGGTCTTGTCCAGTTCGGCCACGACCTTGTCCGAAACCTCCTTGTGCAGCTTGCTGCGCAGCTCGCCCAGCGTGGCGGGCGGCGCGACCAGAACGATGCGGTCGAACTTGCCCTTATGCGCCTGCTTATAGAGGATCTCGGCCAGATCATCGGCGAAGCGTTCCTTCGCCAACTCGTGCCAGTCGGTGTCCTCCACCGCGGATTTCTGGCCCGGCCCGCCATCGTGCATCCGCCCCGGGCGGTTCGCCGATTGCTCGCGGTCCGAAGGGTTCTCCTGCTCTTCGATGCGCACGACGTTCAGATCGGGATCCTGCTCGTCCACATCATTGCGCAGGAACAGCGCTTTTTCGCCGTCCGCGATCAAAACCCAAGTGCCATTGGTGAGAATCGCCATGGTCGTGCCTCCTTACACCTTTTCCTTGTCGCCGCTGCTGTCCTGATCCTGAGCCAGCGGCCGGGTCGCGCCCGCGGAGGTTTCATCGACGCGCTTCTCCTCATCGCGCGTCCCAACCTTGCGAGCCATTTCGCCGCCCTTGCGGCCTTCCTGTGCGGTGGCGCCCGGTGTGACCGGCTGACCGTCGAGGATTTCAGCGGTCTCGCTGCGCCCGTCCTGCGATCTCTTGCGTTCAGACATAGGGTCCTCCTTTTCTTCTGCTCCTACAACGCAAGGATGTGCGCCTGCGTTCCACCGGCCATCGCGCGCCGATCTCACGTTCGGTCACAGCCGCGCGGGACACAGCAAAACGCCCGGCCCCTCGTGAAGAGGCCGGGCGCATCAGGCCCATCCGGGCCGCGTGCAATCAGGTGTGGATCAGAGCGACGCCTGGTAGATCTTGTCGATGTTGCTGCCCAGAAGCGCGTTGAACTCATCGTCCGACTGCTTCTTCGACAGGCCCTCGGCGAGCGCACGGCTGAAGGAGGCGATCATCTTGGCGTTCTTCGACAGGCGCTCGCAGGCGTCATCGGTGGTGTAGCCGCCCGACAGGGCCACCACGCGAACAACGCGCGGGTGATCGGCCAGACCGTCGTAGAGGCCGGGCTTGCTGGGGATGGTCAGCTTGATCATCACGTCCTCGCCCTCGGCCAGCGTGTCGAGGTGCTTGGCCAGCGAGGCCTCGAGCAGCGCCTCGGCCTCTTCCTTGCTCTCGGAGTGGATGTTCACTTCCGGCTCGAGGATCGGCACCATGCCCGCCGCGATCACCATACGGCCCACTTCGAACTGCTGCGCCACCACGGCCTCGATCCCGTCGGCATTCGCCTCGTGGATCACCGAGCGTTCCTTGGTGCCGAAGATGCCGAAGTTCTGCGCCGCGTCGTTGAGCAGGTCCTCGAGGCCGGGCATCGGCTTCATCACCTGCACGCCGTTTTCCTGATCCGCCAGACCCTTGTCGATCTTCAGGAAGGGCACCACGCCGCGCTTTTCCCACAGGTATTGCGCGGTGGGGATGCCGTCGATCTCGCCGCGCATGGTGCGCTCGAACAGGATCGCGCCCAGCACTTTGTCAGAGGTGAACTCCGGCGCGGTGATGATGCGGGTGCGCATCTTGTGGATCTCGCCGAACATCTCCGCTTCGCCGTTGTATTCGCTTTCCTCGACGCCGTATTGCAGCAGTGCTTTCGGGGTCGAGCCGCCGGACTGGTCGAGCGCGGCGATGAAGCCCTTGCCCGTTGCCATCTGGTCTTTTTGCTTTGCAAAAACGGCCTTGTCCTGTGCCATGGAAGATCCTCTTTAAGATCGTTAAAATTGCTTTGCCAAAGGCTTAGCCCAATCTTCAGACATTGGGTAGATCGAAGCCGCTGTTTATCGCTACCTTTAGCGCTAGCGGGCAGAGATGCGCAGCCAGATGCCGCTGCGCGCCCGCACGGTCAGAAAGGCCACCGGCTCGGGCGTCTTCTCGGGGACGACCTCGAGCTTCAGATCGCGCAGGATCAGCGACAGCAAAAGCACGCCCTCGACCATGGCAAACCCCGCGCCTGTGCAGACCCGCGGCCCGGCGGAAAACGGCATATAGGCCTCTCGCGCGCAGGTTTTGCCGTTCTCGGTGCCCCAGCGCGCCGGGTCGAAACCGTCGGGGTTGTCCCACAGCCGCTCATGCCGGTGCTGGTGCCACGGGCTCAGCACCACCTGCGCGCCCTTGGGCAGGTCGCGGTCGCGGAACCGCTCGGGACAGCGCGTCTCGCGCACCATCATCGGCACCGGCGGATAAAGCCGCAGCGCCTCGCGGAACACGTCCCGCGACAGCCGCAGCTTGGCGATGTCGGAAAACTCCGGCGTATCGCCCAGAACCTGTGCCTCTGCCGCCAGCCGCACTTGCCACTCGGGATGTGCCGCCACCAGCCACAGCGCCCAGGCCAGCGCCGAGGCCGAGGTCTCATGCCCCGCTAGAAAGAAGATCGCCACCTGATCCACCATCTCCGAGGTCGAGAAGGTCTCGCCGGTCTGCGGATCGCGCGTGGTCATGATCTTGGTGGCCAGATCATCAGGCGCCCTGCCCGCCGCGATATCCGCCTGCCGCGCGGCGGTCAGCTCGGTGATCAGCCCGCGGATGCGCCGTGCCGACGCCTTCGTCGAGGCGCGGTGAAACCGCGGCATCCAGCGCGGCAGCGGCAGAAAGGCGGCGAGGTTGAGAATGGGCTGGGTGCGCTGGTAGGCGCGGAACTCGTTAAACACCGCCTGCGCCACCTCATGCTCGATCGGCAGCGAAAACAGCGTGCGAAAGATCACATCGGCAGCGGCATGGCTGGTGTGCGCCTCGATCTCGACCTCCGTGCCTGCATCCGCCTCTGCCTCTGCCTTGAGCCGCGCCAGCGCCGCCTGCGCCGCGTCCCACATGGCGGGATAGGTCTCCCGCAGCCGCCCGCCTTCAAAGGCCGGGTCGATGATCCGCCGCTGACGCTGCCATGTCTCGCCGTTGGTCAGAAAGACCGAATTTCCCAGCAGCGGACGCAGCCCCTCGGCGATCCGCCCCGACTTCGGAAAGTCCATCGGCCGGTCCTTCAGAACCGTTTTCACCAGATCCGGCTGGTTTACGAGATAAGACCGAAAGAACGGCGTGCGAAACTCGGCCATCCACGCCCGGTAGAGCCGCGCGGGCTGGGCCGACAGCAGGTCCGCCCGAAAGAGCCGCAGGTAGCGCAGCAGCGAGACCCTGTCGGGCCGCGATTTCGGCTTCGGCGGGATCATGCGGCGCGGGCTGATGAACGTGTGGGCGTGGTCGAGGTGAAGCGGTTCACCGGCGCCTCCAGCCGACTTGCCGAGGGCGGGCGCTGCGCATAGCGCGTGGCCAGCGTCAGCGGCCCGGCGGTGATGCGAAAATAGTCATAGTCGAGCGGCCTGTCGAAGGCGCAGAGATACTGGAAATGCAGCCGGAAGAAGCGCCAGCGCAGCTCTTTCCAGCGCGCGGGGCTGAGCGAGCGGGTGAATTGCGCCGAGAACACCAAGGGCCAGCGCTTGCCCTCGGGCGCGACCCCCGAGACCGCCACCGGATCGCAAAGCGCAAAGGCGCAGCCGTCGCCGGGCGCGGTCACATCGACCCAAGTCAGCTCGCCGCGCTGCGACAGATAGGCAAGATCGCAGCGCAGCCGCCATGCCTCGGGCAGGAAAGACACCATGGGCACCACCTGACCAAGGCTCAGAAACCCCAGCCGCGGCCCCTGCTCCGGCACTTTGCCCGACCGAATGAGATCGGCGAGGATCGACACCGCCAGATGCGCGCCGGAGCTGTGGCCGACCACCAGCACCTCATCCACTTCCTCGCGCAGCGCCGCGGCGATGATCTCGCCGAACTGCGACAGCCGCGCTTCCAGCTCGGGCGGGTTGGCACCGCGGTGACGGGCGGAATAGGCGTAATCATGCATGAGGTAATAGGCGAAGAACTTGCCGTCCTTGGCCTGAAACCAGCGCAGCAGCATCCAGCCGAGCGCCAGCCCCGCCGCAGCGCCGATGAGCCGCGCGACGAGCCCCAGCAGCGGTTCCGCCAGCGCCGCAACGGCATAGACACCCCATACCAAAAGCGCCGCGAGCAGCAGTTGCAGCAGCAGCATCCCCACCGGGTAGAGCGCCGCAATGACCGGCCCTTTGCGCAGACGCATCAGGCGAAAGAGCGCGCCGGTGGAGATATACACCCAAGCCGTCCGCAGCAGCTGGAGGTAAGTGGCGGGAATGGAGTTGGACATGCTGGAGCGCACAATGTCGGACCAGACCAGCACCTCGATCTCTGCCGCCACCTGCGCGCCGTCCATCTCGGCCGCGACCTGCCAGCCATAGGGACCGCCGGGCGCCGCGCCTTTGGGCTTGGGCTTCAGCGTCAGCGCATAGCCCGAGATCGCCGCCTGCGCCGCGCCCTCCTTGCGGTACAGCTCACGGTAGCGGCGCGGATGGATCGGATCATAGCCGGGGATGTAGAACACCCGCCTGCGCCGCACCTCTGGCTGCCCGTCACTCATACCCCTGCCCTCACTGCTCTTTGGACGATGCCTTTAGCAGCCCGCGAGGGCAAGAGTGAGGCAGTGGCAAGGCAGGCTTTCATCTTTCCCTAAATACCCATCCCGCCCGCGCCGAAAGCGCCTCCGGCGGGAGTATTTTCCGAAAGATGAAAGTGTCAGCCGAGCTGCCCCAGCGCCGGGAAGCTTTCCAGCAGCCAGAACGAGAACGCCGAGAAGGCCCCGGTCAGCAGCGCCAGACCAACGGCGATGAGCAGAATGCCCATGATCCGCTCGATGGTCTTCATATGGCGCTTCATGCGGTTCATCAGCCCCATGGCGCGGCTCAGGAACATCGCGGCCAGCAGGAACGGCAGGCCAAGGCCAAGCGCATAGACCCCCAAGAGCAGCGTGCCGCGCGCCACCGAGCTTTCGGTCGCCGCCAGCGACAGGATCGCGCCAAGCTGCGGGCCGATGCAGGGCGTCCAGCCAAAGGCGAAGGCGAGCCCCAGCAGATAGGCGCCGAAGGCCGAGCCCCCGGCCTCGCCAGCGTCGAGCCGCGCCTCGCGGTCAAGGAAGGGAATGCGGAAGACATGCAGGAAATGCAGCCCGAAGACGATCACCACGACGCCCGAGATACGCGCCAGAAGCAGTTGGTTCTGCAAAAAGAACGTGCCCAGCCAAGACGCGGTGAACCCCAGCAGGATGAACACCGTCGACAGCCCGAGCACAAAGAAGAGCGCCGCGATGAAGGCGCGCCAGCGGGCGCTGCCACCGGCCTGCATCTCCTGCAGGCTCACGCCCGACATGAAGGCCAGATAGGGCGGCACGATGGGCAGCACGCAGGGGCTGAGAAAAGAAATCACGCCCCCGAAAAGCGCCACGAGCATGGCGGGGAGCAGGCTTGCGTCGATGATCTCGATTCCGAACATGCCACCCGAATAGGCGATCGCGCCTGCCGCGTCATCAGACAGCTTGTCACGTCTGCGTTGCCGCAGGCCGCCTGATGTTACAGAGCCACGGCTGCACGCGCGGTGCGGATGAACGAAAAACGCCCCGGCGCGAGGACCGGGGCGTTCTTATCTGTCTTGCGGGTCTAGCTTGCGCTGCGGCGTCGCCTCAGCGGCTCCACCAGCCGCGGCGCTTGGGCTTCGGAGCCTCTTCCTGAACCGGCTCTGCCGAGACGGGCTCGGGTTCCGGTTGGGGTTCCGGCGCGGGCTCCGGTTGGGGCTCAGGCTCAGCGGGCGTTTCCGCAACCGGCGCCTCTTCGGCGGGTGCATCAGGCGCAGCCTCGGCCTGCGGCTCGACCGGAGCTTCGGCGGCGGGCGCCTCGCTTACCGGCTCGGGCGCGGCTTCGACCTCGGTCGCCACCGGCTCTTCGCTCACCGCAGGTGCCACCTCTTCGGCAGCGGCCTCGGGCGCAGGCGCCTCAACAGCGGGTTCGGCCGGAGCCTCAACAGCGGCTTCCGCCGGTGCCTCAGTCGGTGCCTCCGTCGCTTCGGGCTCGGCCTTCTTGCGGCTGCGTGAGCGGCGGGTGCGCTTGGGCTTCTCGGCGGGTGCCTCTTCGGCAGCAGGCGCCTCAGTGGTGGCCACGGTGGAGGCCTCGGTGGAGCCTGCCTCTGCCGGCGCCTCCTCGGTCACAGCTTCCGCCGCTTCGGTCACCGTTTCAGCAGCGGCAGCTTCGGAGACTTCAGCCGGAGTGGAGACATCGCCCTCGCCGTTGTCCTCACCATTTTCACCGGTCTCACCGTTCTGCGCGTCCTTGTTCTTCGAACGCGAGCGGCGGCGGCGGCGGCGGCGCTTCTTCGGCTTACCGTCACCGTCTTCGGATCCGTTGCCGTTCTCGCTGTTGCCGTCGCTGGAGGAATTGCCTTCAGCCTGATTTTCAGCCTGATCTTCGCTCTGAGTTTCGAGCTGATCCTCGTCCTCGTCTTCCTCGGCGGCCACGTCTTCGTCGACCTGATCCATCAGCGAGGCGGTGGCCGAAACCACCGGCGCGACCACTTCGGGCACGTTGCGCGTGGCGGTCTTGAACTTCTCCATGGTGAAGTCGGGGCTGACGAGGTGCAGATCACCCTCGATGCGCACGGCCATGCCGTAGCGCGCCTCGATCTGGGCCACATGCTCGCGCTTCTGGTTCATCAGGTAGTTGGCGATGCCCACCGGGCATTTCACCAGCACCTCGCGCGAGCGGCGGCGCACGCCCTCTTCCTCGACCTGACGCAGGATGTTCAGCGCCATATTGTCATCCGAGCGGATGAGGCCGGTGCCGTGGCAGGCCGCGCAGGGCTGCGTGGTGGCCTCGATCATGCCCGGGCGCAGACGCTGACGCGACATCTCCAGCAGGCCGAAGCCCGAGATGCGGCCAACCTGAATGCGGGCACGGTCGGTCTTGAGCTTGTCTTTCAGCTTCTTCTCGACGGCGGCGTTGTTCTTGCGCTCTTCCATGTCGATGAAGTCGATGACGATCAGACCCGCGAGGTCGCGCAGGCGCAGCTGACGCGCCACTTCTTCGGCGGCCTCGAGGTTGGTCTTGAGCGCCGTCTCCTCGATCGAGCCTTCCTTGGTGGCCCGGCCCGAGTTCACGTCGATCGCAACCAGCGCCTCGGTCACACCGATCACGATGTAGCCGCCGGATTTCAGCTGGACCGTCGGGTTGAACATGCCCGCGAGGTAGCTTTCGACCTGATAGCGCGCGAACAGCGGCATCGGGTCGAGGTAGTGTTTCACGTTCTTCGCGTGGGACGGCATGATCATCTTCATGAAGTCCTTGGCGATGCGGTAGCCGCGCTCGCCTTCCACGTGCACTTCGTCGATCTCGCGATTGTAGAGGTCGCGGATCGAGCGCTTGATGAGGTCGCCCTCTTCGTAAATCTTCGCCGGAGCGACCGACTTCAGCGTCAGCTCGCGGATCTGCTCCCAGAGGCGCTGCAGGTATTCATAGTCGCGCTTGATCTCGGTCTTGGTGCGCTTGGCGCCCGCGGTGCGGATGATCAGACCGGCGCCCTTGGGCACGTCGATGGTCTGCGCGATCTCCTTGAGCTTCGAGCGGTCGGCGGCATTGGTGATCTTGCGCGAGATGCCGCCGCCACGGGCGGTGTTCGGCATCAGCACGCAATAGCGGCCCGCAAGCGACAGATAGGTGGTGAGCGCCGCGCCCTTGTTGCCGCGCTCTTCCTTGACGACCTGCACCAGAAGGATCTGGCGGACCTTGATGACTTCCTGAATCTTGTACTTGCGCGGACGCGGCTTGCGCGCCGGGCGGATGTCTTCCTCGGTGTCGTCGTCGGCGACCGACTCGATGCTGTCGTCGGCTTTCGAAGAGCCAACGTGATCGTCGTCATGATCCTCGTCGTCGTCTTCGACCGGAGCCTTGGCTTCGGTCTCGGGCGCGCCTGCGTCCGTCTCCGGGGTGTCGACCACCTCGGCCTCTGCCGCGGCGGTGTCCGCTTCAGTGCTGTCGCTCGGCTCTTCCACCGGGGTCTCGGCCACGGTCTCCATCGGCGACAGGCCTTCGCCCTCGCCCGGCTCGACGGTGTCGTCGCCGAGGTCAATGGTCTCCATACCCGAAATGCCGGTCGACACTTCGGACACTTCGCCGGTCACCATTTTGTCGTCGGTGCTGGCCTTCTCGGCCTTGCTGCGCGAGCGCGAACGACGGGTGCGCGAGCGCGAGGATTTCGAGCGCGACTTTTCCTTGTCGTCGTCATCATCCTCGGCGGCGAGTGCTGCCTCTTCCTCCATCAGCGCCTGACGGTCAGCGACGGGGATCTGGTAATAATCGGGGTGAATCTCGGAAAACGCGAGGAACCCGTGGCGGTTGCCGCCGTAGTCCACGAAAGCGGCCTGAAGCGACGGCTCGACCCGCGTGACTTTCGCGAGATAGATATTGCCTGCTAGTTGGCGCTTGTTTTCCGATTCAAAGTCGAATTCCTCGACCTTGTTTCCGTCGACCACCACAACGCGGGTCTCTTCCGCGTGGGTGGCATCGATGAGCATTTTCTTTGCCATGTTTTCCGTATGCACGGCACATGCGCCAAGGGCCCGGGCGGAGCCGGGCTGCGTGGTGATGTGGCGTGGCTTGTCTGGGCGCTGAGCGGCGCGCAGGCACGGGAAGACAATCTGTCTTCGCCCGGGTGCCTCACTTGCGTCGCGCGCGTCATCGCGTTTCTTCTCCGACACCCTCGCCGCGGATCGCGTCGTGGTGCCTTGTTGCGGCCCGGAGCGTTGGATGTCCGGACGGTGTACTCGGCCTTGCAGCCTGATCGGTCTGCCCGGGGTCCCTGTACGGACGGCTCCGGAGCAGCGAAACTCTTTGGCTTTTCACGAAACTGCAGCGCGGCTATCGGCTGTGGATAACCATGTGCGAAACGCAATTGCCTAACCGGTAGCATAGGGGCATCGCAGCCCCAATGACAATATCCAATATGACGCGCGCATGAATTCCCCGTCCCCTTGCCCGATGGCTGCCCAAAGCCCGCCAGACGTCCCCTCTCCCGGCCTTCATTGTTCCCCAAATACGCAGCGACACGCCGCGCCCTCCGCTCGTGTCTCATCGCGCCCTTTGCCGCGCGCCCATCTGCATTTGGTATACCATTTATATTGACCTTGCGTCGCGCACGGTATTCAACTCGTCCGGGTGGCCCGGGCACGCAGGCTCGCGCCAAGACGAGGAGGACATGATGACAGGAAGAAACAGGCTCAAGGCGCGGCTCAAGGCCGGCGAGACGGTGACCGCCGCGTGGTTCGAGCTGGGCTCGCCAGAGGTGGCCGAACTGCTGGTCTACAGCGGCTGGGACGTGCTGGTGATCGACTGCGAACACGGCAGCGCCGGGCTTGAGGCGGGGCTGAACCTGCTGCGCGCGGTGGAAGGGGCTGGCGGCGAGGCGGTGATCCGCGTGCCCGACTCCTCGGAGGCGACGCTGAAACGGGCGCTCGACCGCGGCGCACGCTCGATCATGGTGCCGATGGTGCATACCGCCAAGATGGCGCGCGAGATTGCCTCCTTCTGCCTCTACGCGCCGCGCGGTCGCCGAGGCTATGCCGCGCCCATCGTGCGCGCCACCAATTGGGGCAACCTGCCCGGCTATGCCGCCACTGCGCACGAAGAACTGCTGATCATGGCGCAGGTCGAACATGTGGACACGGTGGCCGAGGTTGAAGAGATCGCCGGGATCGAGGGCATCGACATGGCCTTCGTCGGCCCCAATGATTTCGCCGCCTCGATGAACCACCTCGAGGACATGGATCACCCTGACGTGCGCGCCAAGATCGAGGAGGTCGAGCGCAGCGCGACCGCGAATGGCCTGATGCTGGGCACGATCACCGGCGTCGCCGGTCCGGGGCGCAGCTATGCGGAACTGCGCGACGCGGGCTATGGCTTCATCGTTGGACCCAATGACGTTGGCCTGCTGGCCGGGGCCGCCCGCGCCGCGAAGGCGCAGGCCGCCAAAGAGCTGGGCGAGGAGACCGGTGAGGCCGCCCCGCTGCCGTCTTACTGATCAGTCGAAGGCCTTCAGGCGCTTGATCAGGGCGGAGGTGTCCCAACGGCCGCCGCCCATCGCCTGAACGTCCTTGTAGAACTGGTCCACAAGCGCCGTCACCGGCAGCGAGGCGCCGATCTCGTCGCCGGTGGCAAGGCAGATGCCAAGGTCCTTGCGCATCCAGTCCACCGCAAAGCCATGGTCGAACTTGTCGTCCAGCATGGTCTCGAAGCGGTTCACCATCTGCCACGATCCGGCTGCGCCGCCGCCGATCACCTCGACCACCTCGCGCCCGTCGATGCCCGCCTTTTCGGCAAAGGCCAGACCTTCCGACAGGCCCTGCACCAGCCCGGCGATGCAGATCTGGTTGACCATCTTGCACAGCTGCCCCGCGCCGCTCTCGCCAAGGCGCTTGCAGAGCTTGGCATAGGCGTCGATCACCGGCGCTGCGGCGTCGTAATGCGCCTGCTCGCCGCCGCACATCACCACCAACTGGCCATTCTCGGCCCCCGCCTGCCCGCCAGAGACCGGCGCGTCGACAAAACCAAGGCCCTTTTCCGCGGCGATCGCCGACAGCTCGGTGGTCACCATCGAGGACACGGTGGTGTGATCCACAAAGATCGCCCCCGGTTTCATGCCCGCAAAGGCGCCCTCTTCGCCGGTGCAGACGGCGCGCAGATCATCGTCATTGCCGACGCAGGCCATGATGAAATCGGCGCCTTCTGCCGCCTCGCGCGGCGTCGCGGCGCTGGCGCCCCCGAACTCTGCCACCCATTTTTCGGCCTTTGCAGCGGTGCGATTGTAGACCGTCACCTCGTGACCGGCCTTGGTCATATGCCCGGCCATCGGATAGCCCATCACACCCAGACCCAGGAATGCGCATTTCGCCATGGATCAACCTCCTGTTACGATTGTCGTTGCGGGAGTTGTCGCGCCTCACCCAGCCCTTGGCAAGGGGGCGGGTCTTGGGTAAGCCCGTCGAAAGCCGAAAGACGCGGGACAGATCATGGCACTTATCTTCCGATGGCTCCTCAGGCTCGTCAGCACGGCGATCCTGTTGGCGGTGATTGCCGTGGCGCTGGTCTATTACCTCGCCTCGCGCTCGCTGCCCGAGTACGACAAGACCCTCGCCGTCTCCGGTACCACCGGGGATGTCGAGATCGTGCGCGACAACGCGGGCGTGCCGCATATCTTTGCCCCCGTGGATCGCGACGTCTACTTCGGCCTCGGCTATGCCCACGCGCAGGACCGGCTGTGGCAGATGATGATGCTGCGCCGCACCGCGCAGGGCCGCCTGTCCGAGCTTTTCGGCCGCCGCACCGTCGAGACCGATACGCTGATGCGCCGGCTCGACCTCTACACCCACGCCATGCGCTCGGTGGAGGCGCAGGACCCCGAGACCCGCGACGCGCTCGAAGCCTATGCCGCCGGGGTCAATGCGCGCGTGCAAGAGATCAACTCGGAAAGCCTCGGTCGCGGCGCGCCGGAGTTCTTCCTGTTCAACGCCCCGATCGCGCCGTGGCAACCGGCGGATTCGCTGGCGGTGATCAAGCTGATGGCGCTGCAACTCTCGGGCCAGTTCCGCGATGAGATCCTGCGCGCCCGCACCTCGCTGGCCCTGCCCGACCCCGAGATGATCCGCGATATCCTGCCCGACATCCCCGGCCCCGGCATCGCCGAACTGCCCGCCTATGCCGCGCTCTTTCCCGGCAAGGGCCTGCCGCAATATGCCAGCGCCTCGCGCCCGCGCCCGGCGATGATGCCGGTGGCCGAGCCCGGCCTTGCCGGTGCCTCAAACGCGTGGGCCGCCGCGCCGGACCGTTCTGCCGGTGGCGGCACGCTGCTGGCCAATGATCCGCATCTTGGCTTCACCGCGCCCTCGACTTGGTATCTCGCGCGGATGCAACTGTCGTCCGGCGACGTCATCGGCGCCACCATCCCCGGCGTTCCGGCGATCATGCTGGGCCGGTCCGAGCATGTGGCTTGGGGGCTCACCTCGTCCTATCTCGACGATCAGGACCTGCATATCGAAGAGCTCGACCCCGAGAACCCCGAGCGCTACCGCACGCCCAAAGGCTTCAAGACCTTCAGCACCCGCCGCTCGATCGTCAATATCAAGGACGAGGCGCCGGTCACTCTCACCCTGCGCTGGACCGACAACGGCCCGGTGCTGCCGCGCACCGCCTTCGATCTTGACCAGATCACCCCGCGCGGCGATGTGGTCTCGCTCAGCTGGACCGCGCTCAGCGACGACGACAGCTCGATGAGCGCCGCGATGGGCCTAATGCGCGCGCAGAATGTGGATGAGGCGCTGACCGCCAGCGAAGATTTCGTCGCCCCCTCGCAGATGCTGACGCTGATCGATGACGAGCACATCGCTATGAAGCTGATCGGCGCCATGCCCAAGCGCGATAGGGCCCATCAGACCGAGGGCCGCATGCCCAGCCCCGGCTGGATCGAGGCGAACCGCTGGCAGGGGATGTTCCCGCCCTCCGAGAACCCCGTTTTCAAGGACCCCAAGGGCGGCATCCTCGGCAATACCAACAACAAGATCATCGACCGGCCCTTCCCCGAGCATGTCACCTTCGATTGGGGCGACAGCCAACGGGTGATGCGCTGGCAGGCGCTGATGCAGGGCCGCGAGGTGCACACCCGCGACAGCTTCATCGAGGCGCAGCTCGACACCGTGTCGCCCGCCGCGCGCACCCTGCTGCCGCTGATCGGGCGCGATCTGTGGTTCACCGGCGAGGCCGCGCCCGAGGGCACCCCGCTGCGCCAGCGCGAGCGCGCGCTCGACCTGCTGGCCAATTGGAACGGCGAGATGAACGAGCATCTGCCCGAGCCGCTGATCTACGCCGCATGGCTGCGCTCCCTGCAGGACCGGCTGATCCGCGACGAGATCGGCCCGTTGGCGGATGAGTACACCCACGTCGACCCGCTGTTCATCGAGCGCGTCTTCCGCGACATCGACGGCGCGGGAAAATGGTGCGACGTGCTGCGCTCGGCCCCGGTCGAGACCTGCACGGACATCGCCCGCATGGCGCTCGACGACGCGCTGGTGTGGATCGGTGAGCGCTATGGCACGCAGCTCGAAAGCCTGCGCTGGGGCGATGCCCACCAAGCCACGCATAAGCACAGCGTGCTGGGTGACGTGCCGCTGCTGAATTACTTCGTGAACATCCGCCAGACCACCTCGGGCGGCGATTTCACCCTGCAGCGCGGCGTCACCGCGGGCGACGGCCCCGATCCTTTCGCCAACGTGCATGGCGCCACCTATCGCGGCGTCTATGATTTCGCCGATCCCGACAGTTCGGTCTTCATCATCGCGACCGGCGAGTCGGGGCACCTGCTGTCGCGCCACTACGACGACATGGGCACGCTCTGGCGGCGCGGTGAATATATCCCGATGTCGCTCGACGAGGATCTGGCCCGCGCCGCTTCGGTCGGGATCACGCATCTGGTCAAACCATGACGGCTGGCAGCCGCCTGAGCCGCGCCGAGGCGCAGGCGCTCGCGCGCGGCGCGCTGGCCGAGCAGAATCCGGGGCGCGCCTTTGGGCTGGGCTGCCTGAAGAACATCGACCGCCCGATGCGCGCGCAGGTGTTCTGCGCCGCCCATCCGGACGCGCATCTGGTGGTGAAGATCTACGCGCCCGCAGAGGCCGACAAGGCCCGCGCGCAGGCCGAACGGCAACGCGCGGTCGCGGCGCAGCTGCAGGCCGGACCGTGGCGCGCGCCGCAGGTGCTGTTCTTTGACGAGGCGCGGCTGGTGCTGGGCATGACCTATGCCCCCGGCCCCAACCTCGCCGAGCTCTGGCCGCGCATCCCGCCCGCCAAACGCGACGTGCCGCTGGTTGCGGCAGGCTGCTGGCTGGCCGCGCTGCACCGGCCCACGCTGGAGCCGCGCAAGCTGCGCCCGCGTGGCCAGCTGTCTTGGCTCGAAGCGCAGCTTGAGGCGGCCCGCGCCTCTGACGACGGCTTTGCCGAATGCGAGAATTTCGCCTTTGCGCTGGCGGCCCTGCAGGATCTGTTTCCGCAGGCACGCGGGCGCATGGCGACCCGCGCCGTCACCCACCGCGATCTGCATCTGTCCAATCTGGTGAGCGCGACAGGCGCCCTCTGGGGGCTGGATGTGGAGAACGCCAAACCCGATGCGCCCTACCGCGATCTTGTGGGGCTGCTGGTCGATGCGCTGGCGCGCAGCCTGGCCCCCGACCCCCGGCGGTTCGGCGCTGCGCTGGCGCGCGGCTATGGCGACACCACCACCGATCCCGTCGCGCGGCTGTTCCTGCAGCGCGCCTATGCGCTTGGCGTCTGGTGCCGCACGCCTTCCGAGCCATCGCAGCACCAGCGCGCACGGCTCGAGGCGGCGAAGATGATCCTCGCCGCCGAAAGCACGCTTTTCTAGGGAAACAACGTCCTTGCAAGGACGTTGCAACTTTCTTCGAAGAAAGTTGCCTTACACCGTCTCGAACTGAGCACGATCCTTGGCCGACCAGCGCAGGTGCAGAAGATAGCCCTCCTCGTCCTGCTCCTCGCCCAGCACAAGACCCTTGCCAAAGAGCCACGCCCGCCGCTTGCCTTCATCGAAGCCAAGCCGCACGTCCTCTTCGACCGCGGCGCCCTGCAACCTTTCCGTCACCGCCTCGAGAAGCTCGTGCAGCCCCTCGCCGGTCAGCGCCGAGACGGCAAAGATGCCCTCATCGCGCGCGGCACGCGCCAGCGCGGCGTCATGCTCTTCGGGCTCCAGCCGGTCGATCTTGTTCCAGACCTCGATCTGCGCCACGTCCTCGGCCACGCCCAGCGAGCGCAGGATGCCATAGACATCCTCGGCCTGCTCCATGGTGCCCGGATGCGAGATGTCGCGCACATGCAGCACGATGTCCGCCGCCAGCACCTCTTCGAGCGTGGCGCGGAAGGCGGCGACCAGTTCGGTCGGCAGGTCCGAGATGAAGCCCACCGTATCCGACAGGATCACGTCCATGCCGGTCGGCAGCTTCACCGCCCGCATGGTCGGGTCGAGCGTGGCAAAGAGCATGTCCTTGGCCATCACATCGGCGCCGGTGAGGCGGTTAAAGATCGTCGACTTGCCGGCGTTGGTGTAGCCCACCAGCGCGACGATCGGATAAGGCACCTTGGCGCGCGCCTTGCGGTGCAGGGCGCGGGTCTTCACCACCTTGTCGAGTTGTCGGCGCAGGCGCACGAGTTGCTCGTCGATGGCGCGGCGGTCGGCCTCGATCTGCGTCTCGCCGGGGCCGCCGACGAAGCCGAGCCCGCCCCGCTGACGTTCGAGGTGGGTCCAGGCCCGCACGAGGCGGGTGCGCTGGTAGCTCAGCGCCGCCATCTCGACTTGCAGCACACCCTCGCGGGTGGCGGCGCGGTCCGAGAAGATCTCGAGGATCAGCCCGGTCCGGTCGAGCAGCTTTACCTTCCACTCTTTTTCAAGGTTGCGCTGCTGCACCGGCGTCACCGGGCCGTCGACGAGCACAAGCTCGACCTCGGCCTCGCTGATACGCTCTTTCAGCTCGGCAATCTTGCCGGAACCGAAAAGCGTGCCGGGGTGCGGATCACGCAGCGGCACGACTTCGCTCCCCACGACCTCGAGGTCGGGGAGAGCGGCGGCCAGGGCCACACCTTCATCGAGCGCCATCTCCGCATCGCGGCGATCACGGTCGGACTTGATGTCGGGGTGCAGGACCCAGGCGCGGGTCACATGCGGGTCATGTTCGTTCAAGCGTTATCGTCGCCGTCATAAAGGTTGATCGGCTGCGACGGCATGATGGTCGAGATCGCGTGCTTGTAAACGAGCTGCGATTGGCCATCCCGGCGCAGAAGGACGCAGAAATTGTCAAACCAAGTGATGACACCCTGCAATTTCACACCGTTGATCAGGAAAACCGTGACCGGAACCTTGGTCTTCCGAACATGATTAAGAAATGCGTCCTGTAGATTTTGTCTGTCCGAAGCCATTAAATTAGCCTTTTTTCTTGCCTTCGCCGTTCTGGGGCGCTCCCTCGTTCTGGGGGAGTATGTATTGCAAGTGCCGGAACTTCCAGAGCAAAAATATCCCCTTTTTGGCATCCGCCGCGAGCGGCGCACATTCGCCTGCAAAGAGCGTGTCAATCGCGCCAGATATCCGGCGTGAGCAGCACGATGATGCCCAGCACTTCAAGGCGCCCCAGCACCATGGCAGCGACGAAGAGCCCTTTGGCCGCCTCGCCCATCTCGCTCAGCGGCACCGGCTGCTCGGCGGCGGCACGAATGAGCGGGCCACAATTGGTCAATGCGGCCACGGTGGTGACCATGGCGTTCTCGAAATCCAGCCCCGAGAGCGCGAAGAGCAGCGAGAAGGCGGCGATGGTCATGGCAAAGAGCATGAAGAACACCCATGCCACAAAGGCCCCCTGCCGCCGGATGCGCCGCGCCATGACGCCCGAGCGGCCCAGCGAATGCGGGTGCACCAGACGTTCCATCTCACGCACGCCCGCAAGGTAGAGCGCGTAGATTCGCAGCAGCTTCACCCCGCCCGCCGTGGTCGCCACGCCGCCGCCCATGATCGCCAGCCCCATCAGGATGACGCCCGGTGTCTGCAGCCCCGACCAGCCGCGCACGGCGGCCCAATCGGCGCTTTGAAAGCCGGTGGTCGACAAGAACGAGAGCGCGGTGAATAGCCCGCCCCAGAGCGCCCGGACCCCGGCGGTGAGGTCGGTCTCGGTGCCGATGTCGAACGCGGCGATCCAGTGCCGGAAGAACAGCGCCACCGGCAACATCACCACGATCAGAAGCCCAAGACGGAACTCGGGATCATTCTGCAGCCGCGAGCCCGCAAGCCCCTTTGTGTCGCCCGAAAAGGTCAGCCGTGACAGGGCGAAGAAGAGGAACAAAAAGATGATCATCTCGCCCGCCATGCCACTGCGCGCCTGCTCTGGCCCGCCCACCGGCGAGATGCCCGAGGTCGACAGCGTCGACATGGCGTGGCTCAGCGCCACCAGCGGCTGGTCCCCGGCCATCATCAGCATGATCCACAGCGCCAGCGTCAGCCCGCTGTAGATCGGCACCAAGACCCGCGCCGAGGCCGCCAGCCGCAGCGCCGGATCCGACGCATCGCGGCGCGCGGCACCGGCATCGACGCTCTGCCCCGGCTCGCCCGAGGCGGTCACTTCGAATCCCCCAAGCGTCAGCGGGGCCAGCAGCGCCGCCGAACTGACCCAGATCAGCAGCCCGCCAAGCCAGCCCACCTGCGCCCGCCACAGATGCTCGGCGATCGACAGCCGCTCGGGCGCAAAGAGCGTGGCGCCGGTGGTGGTGAAGCTCGAGACCATCTCGACATAGGCGTTGAGAAAGGTGGTGGTGCGCACCGCCTCGTGGAACGGCACCGCCAGCATCGCGGGCAGCAGCAGGAAGGCCCCCAGCAGCGCCAGAAGCTGCCGCGAGGCGCTGCGGTAATGCGTGCGCGTGGCCTGCGCGATGGTGATCAGCGTCGTCAGCACCATGCCGACGATCCCGGCATAGAAGAAGCTGCGCGCGTCGTGGAATTCCTCTGCCGCCAGAGCCACCGCCGCGGGAATGATCATCGAGGCGCTGGCGATCCCCGCCAGAAGCAGCAAAAGAGGCGTGCGGGCGAGCGAGATCATGGCTCAGAAGAAATCGATCGAGACCTGCAGAAGCCGTTCGACCTCCGGCACGTCCTTGGCCAGCGCGAACATGACAATGCGGTCGCCCTCTTCCACGCGCAGATTGCCGGTGATTTTCACCACCTCGCCATCCTTCATCACCGCGCCCACTAGAACGCCTTCGGGGAAGTCGATCTCGCGGATCGCGCGGCCGGCGATCGACGAGGTCGACAGCACCTCGGCCTCGATCACCTCGGCCTCGGCATCGCCGATCGAATAGACCGAGCGCACGCGGCCATGACGGATGTGGCGCAGGATCGAACTGACGGTGGTGGCGCGCGGGTTGATGTGCGCGTCAACGCCCATCGGCTCCATCAGCGGCACCAGCGTGGGATCGTTAATGAGCGCGATGGCCATCGGGCAGCCCTCGGCCTTGGCGCGCACGGCGGCCAGCATGTTGGTCTTTTCGTCGTCGGTCACGCAAAGCACCGCGTCGGCGCGGCCAATCCCCGCCTCGCGCAATAGCGCCGTGTCGAGCGCGTCGCCATGCAGCACGATGGTCCGCTCCAGCGCGTCCGCCGCACGCTCTGCCGCGCGGCGGTCCTTTTCGATCACCTTGGCGCGGATGCGGTCAGGGCGGCTCTCCAGCGCCCGCGCCACCGCAAGGCCGACGTTGCCGCCACCAAGCACCACGATGCGCTCCTGCTTGCGCTGTGCCTTGCCGAAGATCTCCAGCGTGCGCTGGATGTCGTCGGCATGGACCAGCACGTAACAGGCATCGCCCGCGAAGATCTGATCGCGCGGCTCGGGCGCGAACAGCGTGCCCTCGCGGCGGATGCCCACCACCACCGAGCGCAGCGTCGAAAACAGGTCCGACAGCTGCCGCAGCGGCGTGTTGATGATCGGGCAATGCTCGTCGATGGTCAGACCAAGGAGTTGCGCCCCACCCTCGAGAAAGCGTTCGGTGTCAAAGGCCGCAGGTGCCGAAAGACGCTGCAGCGCGGCCTCGGCCACCTCTTTCTCGGGCGAGATCACCACGTCGATGGGCAGGTGATCGCGGCGATAGAGATCGGAGTAGATCGCGGTCAGATAGCTCTGCGAGCGCAGGCGGGCGATCTTGCGCGGAATGGCAAAGATCGAATGGGCCACCTGACAGGTGACCATATTGACCTCGTCCGAATAGGTGGCCGCGATGATCATGTCGGCGTCGCGCGCACCGGCCTTGTCGAGCACATCGGGATAAGAGGCGAAGCCCGCGATCCCCTGCACGTCGAGCGAATCCGTCGCGCGGCGTACGAGGTCGGGATTGTTGTCCACCACGGTGACGTCGTTGCGCTCGCCCGAGAGGTGGCGGGCGATTTGCCAGCCGACCTGGCCGGCGCCGCAAATGATGACCTTCATGTCGTCTGCCTAATCTGCTGGCCCAAGGCCGGGATTGCGTCCGGCATGACATGCCGGGCGCTAACGGTCAATCCGCAGGCGGGGTTACGCGCGCCGGACACCCGGCGCGCGTTGCCATCCTGTCTTGCCCGCAGGCGGGATGCTCAGGAAACCTGCGACACCTGTTCGTCTTCGACATAGGCGATGCGGCCACCGGATTTGGCCCCGGTGACCACGCCCAGCGACTTCAGCTTGCGGTGCAGCGCCGAGCGCTCCATGCCGACGAAGGCCGCGGTGCGGGAGATATTGCCGCCAAAGCGGTTGATCTGGGTGAGCAGATATTCCCGTTCGAACGCCTCGCGCGCCTCGCGCAGCGGCAGGGTCGCCAGCGTGCCCGACAGCACCACGCGCCCCTCTTCCGCCTCGCCCGCCGGTCCGTCCTGCGGCAGTTCGCGCGCCTCGATCGGGCCGGTGCCATCGCCGAGGATCAGCACCCGCTCGATCAGGTTCTTCAGCTGCCGCACGTTGCCCGGCCAAACCATGGTCTGCAGCAGCGCCACCGCGTCTTCCGAAAGCTCGCGCAGCGGCAGGCCCTGCCCGCGGTTGAAGCCTTCGATAAAATGCCGCGCCAGCATCGGGATGTCCTCGCGCCGGTCCTCGAGCGAGGGCACGGCGATCGGCACCACGTTGAGGCGGTGGTACAGCTCCTGCCGGAAGGTGCCCGCGGCGATCTCGGCGTCGAGATCGCGGTTGGTCGAGGAGATCACCCGCAGATCGACGCGCACCTTGTCGGTGCCGCCCACCCGCGTGAAGCTTTGATCGACCAGCACGCGCAGGATTTTCGACTGCGTGCCGAGCGGCATGTCGGCGACCTCGTCAAAATAGATCACCCCGCCGTGCGCCTGCTCCAGAAGACCGGCCTCGATGCCGCGCTCGGCGCTCTCGCGGCCAAACAGCATCTGCTCCATGTTCTCGGGGGCGACACCGGCGCAGTTGACGGTGACGAAGGGGGCCGAGGCGCGACCGGAATTGGCGTGGATGAACCGCGCCGCCACTTCCTTGCCCGAACCCGCAGGGCCGGTCAGCATCACCCGGCCATTGGATTTGGTCACCTTGTCGAGCTGGCTGACGAGGCCGCGGAACATGGCACTGTCGCCAATCATCTGCGCCACTTCGGTCTCGCGACGGCGCAGCTGATTGTTCTCGCGGCGCAGGCGCGAGGTTTCCATCGCGCGGCGGATCACCACCAAAAGCTGGTCGATGTTGAAGGGCTTCTCGATGAAGTCGTAAGCGCCCTGTTTGATCGCGGCCACGGCGATCTCGATGTTGCCGTGTCCCGAAATGATGATGATCGGAATATCGGGATTGTCGCGCTTGACGGTCTTGAGGATGTCGATCCCGTCCATCTTGCTGTCTTTCAGCCAGATATCGAGGATCATCAGCGCCGGAGGTTCGGAGTTCACCTCGTTCATCGCCTCGGTGGAGTTGCCTGCCAACCGCGTGGTGTAGCCCTCATCCTCGAGAATGTCCCCGATCAGCTCGCGGATGTCGCGCTCGTCGTCGACGATCAGGATGTCGCTCATATCTGCCTCTCCAGTTCCGAAATATTCTTATCCGAATTCTCCGGCTGTGTGCCGGTTGTGCCGAGCGGCAGGCGGATCACCGCCATGGCCCCGGCATGGGTAGCGCCGCCAAACAGCGGCGCATCCTCGAGAGACAGCGTGCCGCCGTGCTCCTCGATGATCTTCTTGACGATGGGCAGGCCAAGGCCAGTGCCCTTGTCGCGGGTCGTTACATAGGGTTCGAACAGCCGCGCCCGGTCCTCGGGCAGGCCGATGCCATTGTCCATGATGTGGATGAGCGCGCGCCCGTCCTCTTCGGCAAGGCTCACCCGGATTTCAGGGTTGTGACCCTCGGGCGCGCCCTTTTCCTGCAGGCTCTCGATCGCCTCGCCCGCGTTCTTGATGAGGTTGGTCAGCGCCTGCCCGACCATCGTGGCATCAAGCTCGGCGGGCATCTCATGCGCTGGCAGATCGCTGACGAAACGGATGCCCGGCTGGCCGGTTTCCTGCAGCAGCACAGCCCCGCGCAGCAGCGACACCACATCCTCGGGCTTGCGCTCGGGCTCGGGCATGCGGGCGAACTTGCTGAACTCGTCGACGATGCGGCGCAGGTCTTCGGTCTGGCGCACGATGACCTCGGTCATCTGGTCGAGCTTCTGCGCGTCCTCCTCGGCCAGTTCGCGCGAGAATTTGCGCTTGATGCGCTCTGCCGACAGACGGATGGGCGTCAGCGGGTTCTTGATCTCATGCGCGATGCGCCGCGCCACGTCGCCCCAAGCCGCCATACGCTGCGCGCTGACAAGATCGGTGACGTCGTCGAACGCGATCACATAGCCTTCGAGCGTGCCATCCTCGCGCCGCCGAGGGGCGAGCCGGACCAGCAGATGTTCAAGCCTGCCATCGCGGCTGACCTTCACCTCTTCCTGCGCCGTCTCCAGCCCGTTGTCACGCAGCCGGTCATAGAGCGGGCCAAACTCGGGCACCGCCACGGTGAGCGGCACATCGGCGCGCGGGGTCTCCCAGCCAAGCAGCCGCTCGGCGGGGCGGTTGACGAAGGTCACGCGGCCCTCGGCATCGAGGCCGACAACGCCCGAGGTGATCGACGAAAGCACGGAATCAAACAGCCGCTGGCGGCGCTCGATCTGTCGGGTGTTTTCAAGCAGCGTCTCGCGCTGGCCCTTCAGTTGGCGGGTCATCTGGTTGAAGTAGCGCCCGAGCATGGCGATCTCGTCATCGCCCTCGCCCTCGATCACCTGCACGTCGAGATCGCCCGCGCCGACCCGCTGCGCCGCGCCGGTGAGCCGCCCCACCGGGCGCGCCAAACGTTCGGCGAACCACAGGCCCAGCCAGATCGCCGCGAGGATGAGCAGCAGCGCAAAGCCGAGGTACAGCAGCGCGAAGTCAAACAGCCGCCGCCCGCGTTCGCTTTCCTGCTGCTGGTAGAAGCGCGCGGTTTCCTGCGTCTCGTCGAGCAGGTTCAGAAGGTTCCCGTCCACCGCGCGGCTGACATAGAGAAAACGGTCGGCAAAGGCTGAAAGCGGCACCAGCGCCCGCAGTTCGTGATTGTCCCAATCGGGGATCAGCACCAGCCCTTCGGCGCGGGCGCGGAGGAACTGATCGCGGGTCGGCTCTTCGTAGTAGAACAGATACGAGCGATCGCCGCGGGCACGGATCTCGCCGCCGCCGTCGATCACATAGGCCTCGCGCAGGCCGCGCTGGATCTGGCCCTGTCCCTGCCCCAGCACCTGCCGCACATCGCCGTCATCCAACGCGAAATTGGCCCGCCGCGCGCCGTCGATAAAGCGCGCCAGCGCCTGAACGTCCTCGGTCAGACCCTCGCGCTGTTCCTTTTCATAAGCTTCGGCTGCGGCAAGCGAGGCACCCACCACGTTCTGCACGCGGCTGGAAAACCAAGTCTCAAGTCCGATGTTGATGGTGAGAACGGCAAAGACCGCGACGGTCACCGTGGGCAGCAGCGCCATCAGCGCAAACACCCCGGTCAGACGCAGGTGCAGCCGCGAGCCCGCCGATTGCGCCCGCCGGTCGGCGATCATCCGCACCAGCCGCGCCAGCACCAGCGTCGCGATGAGCAGCACATAGACCATATCGGCCAGCAGCACGAGCCGCAGGCTCAGCTGCGTCGCGCGGTCGCCGCCGCCAAGCGGCCCGAGGACGAAAAAGGTCATAACCGCCAGAACCGGACCCAGCAGCACAAGCCCAAGGGTCGCCACGTTCTGAACGCGCCTTTGTCGGCGCAGCCTGCTCAGCCGCGCCCACGTCGAACTCCGTGCCCGGGTGGCCACAGATTCACCTCACACTGATACGCTGCTCGTGGCAGCTCCGCCAAAGGCTGTGGCTTCTAGTGAAAGCGCCGCCCCGAGGGCGGCGCAATGCGGCCACATGCCTGTGACGCTTTTACATCAGTTTGCGGCGCCGTGTCACGCGAATATCCAGATCCGTGATCTTCTTACGCAAGGTATTGCGGTTGATGCCAAGCAGATCAGCACATTTCGCCTGATTCCCGCCGGTTGCCTCAAGGGCAATCTCGATCAAAGGCGCCTCGACCTCTTTCAGGATGCGGGCATAGAGCCCCGGTGCCGGCAACATATTGCCGTGCAGATCGAAGTAACGACGCAGGTGACGGGCCACCGATGTGCTCAGTTTCTCGCTGTCGCCGCCGCGCAGGATCGGCCCGGTGTCGGGCTGATTGCCCAGCACTGCCTCAACTTCGGCGCGGCTGATCTCTTCGGCGCGGCTGGTCAGCGACAGGCGGCGCACCGAGTTCTCGAGTTGCCGCACGTTGCCCGGCCAGCTGTAGGCGCGGAAGAGCTCGGCGGCATCCTTCGACAGCCAGCGTTTCGAAGCGCCCTCGCGCTCGGCCCGCTGCAGGAAGTGATCGGTGAGCAGCGCGATATCCTCGACCCGCTCGCGCAGGCTCGGCACGTTGATCGTCGCGCCCGACAAACGGTAGTAGAGGTCCTGCCGCACGGCACCCTCTTCCATCGCCTGCGCCAGATCGCCTTGGCTGGTGGCCATGAAGCGCGGCACATGCTCGCCCGGAATGTCCATCATGCGCACCACGCGCGCTTGGATTTCATCGGGGATGTCGGTGATCTCGTCGATCAGCAGCGTGCCACCCTTGACCCGCGCCAGCACCCGCGCCGGACCTTCGAGGTCCGACAGATCCGCGCCGGTCACAGTGATGAACGGCAGCGTGCGGCGGTCCGAGAAATCGTGGATCGCGCGGGCGATCAGCGATTTACCCGTGCCGCTCTCACCCGAGATCAGCACCGGCAGATCGGTGTTCATCACCTTGGCGACAAGGCGATAGAGCGCCTGCATCGCTGGGGTCTTGCCAACCAGCGGCAGCTCGTCCGGGCCATCGGCGCCGATCGTCGCGACCTCTTCACGCTTGGGCGTGCGGTTGCGGTTGTCGAGAGCCTTGGCGGTGCGTTTCATCAGATCGGGCAGATCGAAAGGCTTGGGCAGATAGTCGTAGGCCTCTGCCTCTGCCGCCTGAATGGCCGTCATGATGGTGTTCTGCGCCGAGATCACGATGACCGGCAGATCGGGCCGGTCCTGATGGATTTTCGGCAGCATTTCCAGCCCGTTGCCATCAGGCATGACGACGTCGGAGATCACCACGTCACCCTTGCCTTCGCCGACCCAGCGCATCAGCGTGGTGAGCGAAGAGGTCGCATGCACCTTACAGCCAGCGCGGGTCAACGCCTGGGTCAGCACCGTGCGGATTGTGCGGTCGTCGTCAGCGACAAGTACGGTCCCGTCCATTTACCTGTTCTCCTCAATCTCGCGCGGGGCGCGCGGCAGTGAAATGCGAAAGACCGTGCGGCCGGGGACCGAGTCCACCGAGATCCAGCCGTCGTGGTCGGAAATGATCTTGGACACCAGCGCGAGGCCAAGCCCGGTGCCGTTTTCCTTGCCGGATACAAAGGGATCGAACACGTCGCCCTTGATATCCTCGGGCAGGCCGGGGCCGTCGTCGATCACTTCGATCTGCAGCGGCAGCTTCTGGGTCGAGCCGTCGGGGCGGCGCATCCGGAAGCTGTGCTCATAGAAGGTGTGCAGGCGGATCGTGCCGCCCTCTTTCGGGTCAGCGGCCTCGGAGGCGTTCTTCAGAAGGTTCAGCACCACCTGCAACAGCTGGTCCGGGTCGCCATGGGCGAGCGGCAGCGAGGGGTCGTAATCCTCGATGAATTTCATATGCGCGCCGACGCCCAGTTGCGTCGAGCGGCGGGCGCGGTCCAGCACGTCGTGCAGGTTGACCGGCTTCTTTTCCGGCGCCGAAAGATTGCCGAATTGTTCCACCTGCTCCAGCAGCTTCACGATGCGGCGGGTCTCGGCGACGATCAGATCGGTCAGCTCCAGATCTTCCTTGCTGAGGTTCATCGACAGCAGCTGCGCCGCGCCGGTGATCCCCGCCAGCGGGTTCTTGATCTCATGCGCTAGCATCTCGGCCATGCCGATCGCCGATTTGGCGGCGGATTTCACCGAATGGCTCTGGGTCATGCGCCCGGCCAGTTCGCGCGGGCTGATCAGCATGATGAACCAGCCCGGATAGTTCTGCACCGGCGCAAGCTGCAGGTTGCACACCAGCGGCGGGCGGCTGCCGGTGCCCACATCCACATCATTGACGAAAAGCGGCGTGCCGTTCTCGCGGGCGCGGCCAAGGCTCTCTTCGAGCGGGGCATCCACGGCAAGCCGGTCCCAGATCGGCTGGCCCACCAGCCATTTCGCCGAGTTGTTCATGAAGCCTTCGGCAGCCGGGTTCATGTCGGCGATGCGCTCTTCGGCGTCCAGCAGGATCGCGGGCACCGGAAGCGACGACCAAAGCTGCATCAGCAATTCATTGTTCGTGCTCATGCCGCGACCTTCAGATCGGCGTCCAGCGCCTCGTTCAGCAGGCGCAGAGTGACCGCCGGATCGCGTTCGGTCAGGATGCGTTTGCGCAGGCCCGGCTCGGGCGCCGCGTGATCCATGTACCAGCCCAAATGCTTGCGCGCGACACGGCCGCCCAAGTCCTTGCCGTAAAATCTCAGCATCGCCTCGTAATGCTCTGCAACCATTTGGTAAAATGCCTTTCCTTCCGGCACCTCAGGTGCCGCTGTCCCATAGAGCTCGGACGCGATCTGCGCGAGCCGCCAAGGCGCGCCCTGCGCCCCGCGCCCGACCATGACGCCAGCAGCGCCAGAGGCCTTCAGCGCGGCCCGCGCCGTGGCCGCCTCGACAATGTCGCCATTGGCGATCACCGGGATCGACACCGCCTCGACCACCTCGCGGATCGCCGCCCAATCGGCAGAGCCTTTGTAGAACTGGCAGCGCGTGCGCCCGTGGATGACGATCATCTTCACGCCCGCCGCCTCGGCCCGCTTGGCGATCTCGGCGGCGTTCAGGCAATCGCCGTCCCAGCCAAGCCGCGTCTTCAGCGTCACCGGCAGGTCGACCGCGCCGACAACCGCCTCGATCAGCCGCAGGGCGTGATCCGGCTCGCGCATCAGCGCCGATCCCGACCAGCCGCCCGTCACCTTCTTGGCCGGACAGCCCATGTTGATGTCGATGACCTTGGCCCCCATGCCCGCCACATGGCGCGCGGTTTCGGCCATCGGCTCGGGCGCGCGTCCGGCAAGCTGGACCGAAGTATTCTCGATGCCAGCGCCCAGTTCGGCCTTCTCGCGGGTTCCCGGGCGCGCGGTGAGAAACTCGCCGCTGGCGATCATTTCCGACACCACAAGCCCCGCGCCAAAGCGCGACACCAGCGTGCGGAAGGGCAGATCGGTGATTCCCGCCAGCGGAGCCAGCAGGACCGGGGGTTCGATGAGTCTGTCACCCAGCGAGAAGTTCAAGCGCCTATTCCTTGTGCAGTTGCTTGGGAGTTAACGTGCCTCCGCCGCGTGTTCAATCATTTGGGGACATTAGCTGCGCACGCAAGGCGGTAGTGCCCAAAAAATAATCACACTACCGCCGGAGATTGCACCGCCCTGCGCCAGCGCCTAGAGAAGGACGCCGGAGGTCAACACCATGGAAACAGCCGCGGAAACAGCCGCAATCATCGTCGCCGCAGGGCGCGGCACCCGCGCCGGTGGCGGGCTGCCAAAGCAATGGCGCGACATTGCGGCGCGCCCGGTTGCGCGCTGGACGCTCGAGGCCTTTGCCGCGCGCTGCCCGATCGTGCTCGTGGTGCACCCCGACGACCGCGCGCGGGCCGAGTCGGTCTGCGAAGGCCTGCCGGTCACATTGGTGAGTGGCGCTGCGGACCGCGCGGGCTCTGTGCGCGCCGGGCTCGAGGCGCTGGCCGCCGCCCCGCCGCGCAAAGTCCTCATCCACGATGTCGCCCGGCCCTGCGTCTCGCCGCAGATCATCGACGCCGTGCTGGCCGCGCTCGACAGCGCCCCGGGCGCCGCGCCCGCGCTGCCGGTCACCGATGCGCTTTGGACCGGCGCGGGCGGCGAAGTCACCGGCACGCAGGACCGCAGCGGCCTTTTCCGCGCTCAGACCCCGCAGGGCTTTCACTACGCCGCCATCCGCGCCGCGCATGCGGCGCATCCCGGCGGTGCCGCCGATGACGTCGAGGTGGCGCGCGCTACCGGTATGGCGGTGCGCATCGTTCCCGGCGAAGAGCGCAACCTCAAGATCACCGGCCCCGAGGATTTTGCCCGGGCCGAAACCTATCTGCTGTCCGCCACGGACAGCGCCAAAGACCCCCTCAAGCAGGAGACCGCCATGGATATCCGCCTCGGCAATGGCTACGACGTGCACCGTTTCGGCGAGGGAGACCATGTGGTGCTCTGCGGTGTGAAAGTGCCGCATGGGCGCGGCCTGCAGGGTCATTCCGACGCCGACGTCGGCATGCATGCGGTCACCGATGCGCTTTACGGCGCGCTCGCCGAGGGCGACATCGGCCGTCACTTCCCGCCCAGCGATCCGCAGTGGAAAGGCGCCGCGTCAGAGATTTTCCTGCGCCATGCGGTCGATCTGGCGCGCGCCAAGGGCTACACAATCTCCAACATCGACCTGACGCTGATCTGCGAGCGCCCCAAGATCGGCCCCCATGCCGCCGCCATGATGGCCGAGATGGGCCGGATCATGGAGCTTTCGCAGGACCGCGTCTCGGTCAAGGCGACCACCTCCGAACGGCTGGGCTTCACCGGCCGCGAGGAAGGCATCGCCGCCATCGCAACCGCTACGCTGGTGAAGCCATGAGACTGATCGCAACCTTCTTCTACACCGGGCTACTGCGCCCCGCGCCGGGCACTTGGGGCTCGCTTGCCGCCCTGCCCGCCGCCTATCTTCTGCTGGTGCTGGGCGGCTTCTGGCTGCTGCTCGCCGCCACGGTGCTGGCCTTTGTGCTGGGCTATATCGCCACGCAAAAGCTGACCGCAGGCGGCGAGGATGAGGATCCGTCGTGGATCGTCATCGACGAGGTGGTCGGCCAGTGGATCGCGCTCTATCCCGTGGCCTATGGCGCCATGATGATGGGCGCGGAGTTCTGGCGGCTCTGGCCGGGCTGGGTCTCGGCGTTTTTCCTGTTCCGCCTGTTCGACATCTGGAAGCCTTCGCTGGTGGGCTGGGCTGACCGTCGCGGCGACGCCATGGGCGTGATGCTCGACGATGTGATCGCCGGGATCTTCGCCGCCATCGTCACCATCATCCTTGCCGGCATCGCGCACGGCTTTCTGATGTGAGGCCGCCCATGACCGAAGACCTGTCCAAAGACATCCTCGCCCGCGCCATGGCCGCCGGCCAGCGCGTCACCGCCGCCGAAAGCTGCACCGGCGGCATGGTCGCTGCGGCGATCACTGATATCGCGGGCTCTTCGAACATCTTCGACCGGGGATTCGTGACCTATTCCAACGCCGCAAAGCAGGACATGCTGGGCGTTCAGGCGGCCACGCTCGAAGCGCATGGGGCCGTGTCGGAAGAGGTTGCTGCCGAAATGGCGAAAGGCGCGCGCAGCGCCGCAGGGGCCGATCTGGCGGTGGCGATCTCGGGCATCGCGGGCCCCGGCGGGTCCGAGCATAAGCCCGAGGGCCGCGTCTGCTTTGGCCTTGCCAGCGCGGGCGGTGTCAGCACCGAGACGGTGGAGTTCGGCGCACTTGGCCGCGCGGGCGTGCGCGCCGCCGCCACGCGCCACGCGCTGCAGCTGCTGCTGGACGCCCTGCCCTGAAGCGCGCACGCCCTGATCGCCGGGCGGCTCAGCCGTAAAGCTCTGCCGCCCGCCGCTCGAAGGCACGCACGATGCGCTGCATCGCCTCATAGAAGAACATCCCGGCGGCGCTCTGCAGCAGCCGGTTCTTGAACTCGAAATCCACGAAGAAATGCACGTCGACGCCGCCCTCAGGCGCGTCCTCGAAATGCCATTTCGAGATCATGTGCTTGAACGGACCGTCGAGATACTCGGTGTCGATCTTCTTGTCGTCGGGCCAGAGCGTCACACGGCTGCCAAAGCGTTCGCGGAACACTTTGAAGCTGATCACCAGATCGGCCAGCATCACCTCATGATCACCCATATCGTCGCGCGAACGGATCCGCGCCGCTGCCGTCCAAGGCAGAAACTTCGGATAGTTCGCGACATCCGCCACGAGGTCATACATCTGCTGCGCCGTGTACGGCAGGCGCTTCGTCTCGGAGTGGGTCGGCATGTCGCCCCTTTATCGCGTGACAATGTCCGCACATTTCCTATGCTGCGCGCGGATTTTCAAGGGGAGAACCATGGCAGAGAAGCCATATGTCGTAGACCAGATGATTTCGGCCAAAACCATCGCGGCGCGGATCGAAGATCTGGCACGCGAAATCGAAGCCGAATTTTCCGACACCGAAAAGCTGGTGGTCGTGGGCCTGCTGCGCGGCAGCTTCGTGTTCATCGCCGATCTGGTGCGCGAGCTTGATCTGGCGGTGGAAGTGGATTTCCTCGAAGCCTCCTCTTACGGCGACGGCATGGAATCGAGCCGCGAGGTGCGCATCCTCAAGGACCTGCGCTCGCCGATCGAGGGGCGCGACGTTCTGGTGGTCGAGGACATCGTCGACACCGGCTTTACGCTCAGCCATGTGATCCAGCTGATGCAGAGCCGCAAGCCGCGCAAACTGCGCACCATCGCGCTGCTCGACAAACCCGCACGGCGCGAGGTGCAGCTGACCGCAGATTGGATAGGATTTGAGATTCCTGACGAATTTATCGTGGGTTACGGCATCGACTTCGCGCAAAGGAATAGGAACCTTCCGTTCATCGGCAAGGTGCGGTTCCCCGAAGACGGCGACGCGGACACAAACGGCGCATGAACCAGATGTGGCTCTTGCGGATGGCGCGCTGGCTGCGCCATCCTCCCTCACCGAAACGGGTGAAACTGGTGCTTGCCGTGCTCGCCGCATGTCTTGCGCTTTACGCCGTCGAGCGGTGGATCGGCTGGCCCGACGCATTGACCGCCGAGCGGATGCGGGCGCCCATGCGGGTCAGCCAGTAACAGCGCGCGATAAAGTTACCTAGGGTAAGCTATGCTCTTTCACCAAGCGAGCTTCGCCAAACAAGTCACTATAATTATACGGAAAACACTCACCGCACCCCACCTCCTGATGCAGGCGGATCGCGGTTGCCCGGCACCTCCCCGGAACCTGACAAGGCTTGATCGCACCCGGCGCTCCGCTACCCTCTGACGCGCAAGTGTTTTGAAGGACAGCCCGCTTTCGGGAGGAAAGGGAGTATCCAATGAAGACCACGATTGCCGCCCTCGCCGCGCTCGCCACTTTGGGCAGCGCCGCCGCCGCCACCGCGCAGGATTTGCCCGGGCCGGTCAAGGCACGTCAGGGCCAGTTCCGGATCATGGCGATCAATCTCGGCATGCTTGGCGACATGGCCCAAGGCAAGACCGCCTATGACGCCGATGCCGCGCAGAAGGCCGCCGACTCGCTGGTCGGCGTGTCGATGATTGACGAAGCGCCGCTCTTCGCCGAGGGCACCTCGGAGATGGACATCGACGGCACCCGCGCCAAGGCGGAGATCTGGGACAGCTGGGACGATTTCGCCAGCAAGTGGAGCGGCTTCGGCGAAGCAGCCGCCAATATGCAGCAGGTCGCGGCGACAGGTCAGGAGGCGCTCGGCCCTGCGATGGGGCAACTTGGCGGCGCCTGCAAGGCGTGCCACGACACTTACCGCGCGCCCGAGTAAGCCATGCGCCGCCTTCTGGGCTTTTCCGCTCTGGCAGCGCTGGTCGCCGCCGGAGCCCTCTGGCTGATCAGCGCCCCCGATGTCCTCCCCGAGGGCGAATTTGCTGGCGACGCCGCCGGTGATCCCGCGCGCGGCGAGAGTATCTTCACCGCCGCGGGCTGCGCCTCGTGCCACCATGCGCCCGAGAGCGAGGACAAGCTCGTTCTGGCGGGCGGCCAGCGTTTCGCGTCAGACTTCGGCACGTTCATCGCGCCGAACATTTCCCCCGACCCGGTGCAGGGCATCGGCGCGTGGTCGCTGCACGACTTTGCCAACGCGTTGCTGCGCGGTGTCTCGCCCGAGGGTCAGCATTATTACCCCGCGTTTCCCTATGGCGCCTACATCCGCATGCAGCCGCAGGACGTGGCGAACCTCTGGAGCTACATCCAATCCCTGCCCGCCTCGCAGGAACCGAGCCAGCCACATGAGGTGGGCTTTCCCTTCAATATCCGGCGCGGGCTTGGACTGTGGAAGCAGCTTTACCTCGATCCCTCTTGGGTGATGGCCGATGCTGGGACCGAGGAGCTTGCGCGCGGGCGCTATCTGGTCGAGGCACTGGCCCATTGCGGCGAATGCCACACGCCGCGCGATGGCTTTGGCGGGCTGCAGCGCGAGGCTTGGCTGACCGGCGCACCGAACCCCTCTGGCGAGGGCTCGATCCCCGCGCTGACGCCGGACGAGCTGAGCTGGGATGCCGCGTCCATCGCCTACTACCTCGAAACCGGCTTCACCCCCGATTACGACAGCGCCGGCGGCCATATGGTCGCGGTGGTGGAGAATTTCGCCAAGCTGCCCGCCGAGGACCGCGCGGCGGTGGCGGCCTATGTGAAGGCGCTGCCGGAGGGCGGCGCGATGGAGTGAGCCTTTGGCCCTCTTCTGCGGCGCGGCGCCCTGTGTGGGGCGCGGCGCCATGCGTATTTGGAAAGAGAAGAAGCGGGGGACGGCGCGCTTTTTCCCCCGGCGTCAGGCAGGGATGAAGCGGTAGCCGTCCTGCGTTTTCTCGGCGCGCCCCATGCCGCCCTGCGACAGGTGGAAGCCGATCAGCAGCATCTGCTCCTGCGCCAGCCGGTCCATCAGCGCGCTGCGGGTCTGCGCACCGCGCGCCGGGTCCTGATCTGAGTTGGCCTCCCAGCCGGGCCGCGCAAAGGCGACATGATCATTGCCGATGGCATCGCCGATGACCATCGCCGCCTCGCTGCCCGATCTTAGCTCGAAACTCATATGACCCGGCGTGTGGCCCGGCGTCAGCATCGCACCTACGCCGGGCAGGATTTCCTCGCCGTCGCCGAAGCGTTCGATACGGTCCTCGATCACCTCCATGCGGCGCCGGGCGCCGACGGCGAAGGCCTGCCGCTCGGTGCCGATGGTGCGCGCGGTCTCGGGGTCCCACCAGTAGTCCCATTCCTGCTGCCCCATGAGGTAGCGCGCCTGCGGGAACACCAGATCGTCAAAATCGTCGAGCAGCCCCCAGAGGTGATCCGGATGGGCGTGGGTGAAGACGACGGCGGTCACCTCTTCCGGGGCCACGCCCGCGGCGTCGAGACTGTCGAGCAGAAGGCCCGCGCTCTCCATGAAGGTGGAGCCGGACCCCACGTCGAAGAGCACGGTCTGCGTCTCGTCCTGCCAGAGGGTGACATTGCATTCGGGCGTCACCCGCACCGGGTCAACCTGATGCGCCGCGAGGATCTGCGCCAGTTCCTCCTCGGGCATCCCGGCAAAGAGGAACGACCCCGGCAGCACGAGATTGCCGTCGCTCACCGTGGTCAGCCGGGCCGATCCTATGGCGGTTTCGGCGACGAGCCGCTGCGGCAGCAAAGGCGCGAGGCTGGCGGCGGCGGCGCCGCGTAGCAGCTGCCTGCGCGACAAGGCGTCGGGCAGCCTGTAAGGCGACGATAGGGGGCGGGCTGGTGAGCGGAACATGTGATCTCCTCCAATTCACATATTCGCATTCTATGGTGCGACTGCCCGCCCGTGAAGAGAAGACTTTCATTGCGGCCAACGGCACCGCACCCGCAGCTTCTTCTCTTTAAAAATACGCATGTCGCAGCGCCTGCCACGGATCGCCGCGCCCGAGGGACAGCCCGCCCGCTCACTCGGCGGGTGCGAATCCGACGATGAGTTGCCGCAGCCCGAAGGCCGCTCCGGCGAAGATCGACAGCAGCGCCACCGGCGCGCTGAAGGTGAGCAGGGAGAAGGCACTGAGCCCCTGCCCGACGCTGCAGCCCGCCGCGAGCACCGCGCCCGGCCCCATCAGTGCCGCGCCAAGGATCTGCCGCTTCAGCTCGCGCGGGTCCTCGCAGGCCTCCCAGCGGAAGTGGCCCTTGCGCCATGAGCCGAGGAAGGCGCCAAGCAGCACTCCGGTGACCGAGCCCACGGCAAAGCCCGGCGCCGCTGCCGAGGCGGTCATCAGCCACAGCAGGCTCTCTCCCAAGGGCCGGGCAAAGGAGTGGCTCTCGACGCGCAGCGCGCCAAAGCTTGCGGTGGCGGCCCATTGCGTGCCGAGCCAGCCGGAGGTGATCGCAAGGCCGACCAGCACGCCCCAGCCGATGAACCGCGGCGCGCGGGTCATGCCGCCGCCGCTGAGTGCCGCGGCAATCAACGCGCTGCCGACCAGCCCCCCGGTCAGCAGCGGCGCGCCGGTCAGTTGGAACAGCGCCTGCGGGCCTTCGGGCGGATATTCGGGAAAGACCGCGACGCGCAGGAAGGCCAGCGGCCCGGAGATGGTGATATAGGCGGTGAGCCCCATCACCACGACAATGACCAACGAACGCAGATCGCCGCCGCCCAGCCGGGCCAGCGCGCCGTAGCCGCAGTTGCCCGAAAGCGCCATGCCGTAGCCGAAGACCAGCCCGCCGATCACCGTCGCGGGCAAGGACCATTGGCGTGACAGAAAGAAGGTTTGCGCAGGATCGATCCAGCCTGCCGCCAGCGCCACATGCGCGCAAAGGATGGCCGTGCCGATGGCCACACCCCACATGCGCAGGCGCCGACTGTCCGAGGAATAGAGCGCGTCCTCGATCGCGCCGAGGGTGCAGAACCGCCCCAGCCGGGCCGCGAGCCCGAGGACGATTCCCCCAAATAGGCCAGCAAGCGCCGCAATCGCGGCGCCATCACCAAAGTCGAACATGCCGTCCGCCGCTCCCTTCCGACCGGCGGCAGTCGCCCCCGGTTACTCCTCTCGACAGAACAGGTCGTATATGACCTCCATGATCTTCTTCGGCCGATCGTCCGTCAAGGAGTAGTAGATCGTCTTGCCCTCCCGGCGCGGCGTGACCAGCCCCTCGAGCCGCAGCCGCGACAGCTGCTGCGACACCGCCGACTGGCGGGCGGAGAGCAGGTCTTCGAGTTCTGTCACCGATTTCTCGCCCGAGGCCAAATGACACAGGATCATCATCCGCCCCCCGTGGCTCATCGCCTTGAGAAGGTTCGAGGCCGCTTCGGCCTTTTCCATGAACCGGTCCATTTCCGGCTCGCTCATACCCTCGTCAAACACGGGGAGCGGGGCTGCATTCGACATCGGCGTCATCCGTCTATCGTCGGGGAGGATGGGAGGTCCTCTAGGAGGCGGCCCAGAAGGGCCCAGAAAAAGTCTTCACCAGGATAGCCTTCGATTCGCCCAGTTTCCATCCCGTCGCGCAGCAAGACGAAGGTCGGGGTGAAGACCACCGGCCGTTTGAGCGCAACGTCATCCGGGATCGCGCGAAACTCGACACGGGCCAGCGGCGCGACCCGAGATTCCTGCGTTTTCGGGTAGATCGGGCCAATCTGCGCCTCCCACGCCTCGCAATAGGCACATCCATCCTGCCGCACCATCATCAGCACGGTCTCGGCGGAGACGCGCATTGGCAGCAGCAAAAGAGCGAGGATCACGAGATAGCGCATCGAAACCTTTCCAGCATGATTGACGGGCAGCATATCACATACGTAACGTAATATGCGAATATGTACTTTGGGAGGGGTGCAGCCGAATGTTCGATGTCACATTTCTGGGCGCTTTTGTGGCCGGGCTGCTGTCTTTCCTGTCCCCCTGCATCCTGCCGATGGTGCCGTTCTACCTGTCCTATCTCGCCGGACAGGGCGTGCATGTGGTGGCGGAGACGGGAAAGGTGCCCGAGGGGCTTCGGCGGCGGGCGATCACCGGCGCGCTGTTCTTTGCGCTGGGGGTGATCACGGTTTTTGTCGGCCTTGGTGCCACGGCAACGCTCTTTGGGCAGCTGGTACGCGAATGGTTCGGCGTGCTGCGCTGGATCGCGGCGGGGATTATCATTCTGATGGGGCTGCATTTTCTTGGCGTGCTGAAGATCGGCTTTCTCTACCGTCAGGTGCGGGCCGACGCGCAGAATGCCACCGGGCTCTTCGGAGCTTTCGTGATCGGCCTCGCCTTCGCCTTCGGCTGGACGCCCTGTGTCGGCCCGGTGCTGGCGGCGATTCTGTTCACCGCCGCCGGGCAGGACACCGCCCAACATGGCGCTCTGCTGCTGCTGACCTATGGCGCCGGGATGACCCTGCCCTTCGTGCTGGCGGCGGCCTTCATCGGGCCGTTCCTGCGCTTCATGGCGCGATTCAGGCGCCACCTTGGCCGCGTCGAAAAGGCGATGGGCCTGCTGCTGATCCTGTTCGGCGTGCTGATCGCCACGGGCAGCCTCAACCTCATCGCCGCTTGGATGATCGAACATATTCCCTGGTTCACCAGCATCGGCTGAAACGCCGCTGACCCAGGGCCAACATCGGAAGGAGGAGACCGATGAGACGACCACGATCCCTACCCGCGCTCATGACCGCCGCGCTGCTGGCCTGCGGCGCCGCCCTGCCCGGCCTCGCCGCCGAACTTGGCGACGACGGGCTGCATAAGGCGCCTTGGATGCATGACACCTTCAAGGATCTGTCCGACGATCTTGCCGAGGCCAATGCCGAGGGCAAGCGGCTGATGATTCTCGTCGAGCAGCGCGGCTGCATCTATTGCACCAAGATGCACGCTGAGGTGTTTCCGCAGCCGGATATCGAGAAGATGCTGAGCGAGGATTACTTCGTCATCCAGATCAACATGTTCGGCGACGTCGAAGTGACCGATTTCGACGGCACCACCCTGCCCGAGAAAGACATGGTGCGGCGCTGGAGCCTGCTCTTCACCCCGACGCTGATGTTCCTGCCCGAAGAGGTCGAGGGCACCCCGGCGAACGAAGCTGCCGTGGCCACACTGCCCGGTGCCTTCTCTACGGGGACCACGGGCGATCTGCTCACATGGGTGCTGGAGAAAGGCTATGACGGCGACGAGCCCTTCCAGAAATACCACGCCCGGATGATCGAAGAGCGGCGCCCGCAAGCCTCTGACTAGACGCGGAAACTGCGCCAGAGCGAGGCGAACGGTCAGAGGGGCAGTCAGGCGCAATTAGGGCCAACCTCTTGATTTTTCTGCGTTGCGGCGATCGCAATGGCGGGAACGCTTAATCATATCTTAAAATTCACGGCTATGAATTTGTTGTTGCGTATCCCCCACAGTGTGCCGTAGCATTCAACCCATGGAAGGGGAGGAGACATGAAAACCACGGTCGCAATCGCGTCCGTCATCGGGATAGTTGCATCTGCCGCATTGGCAGACCCCACGGCCCCCGCTGACGTGAGTTTCACAGACTACGGCGAAATCGAAAGCTCGCTGACCGGCACCCCCGGAGACCCGGCAAACGGTGCGGTGGTCATGACCACACGGTCGAAGGGCAATTGCGTCGCCTGCCACGAGATCACCGCGCTCAACGACGCGCCGTTCCACGGCGAGGTCGGCCCGGTGCTCGACGGTGTCGGCGGATACCGCTCCGAGGCGGAGCTGCGCGGCATCGTGGCGAACGCCAAGAAGATGTTCGAGGGCACGGTTATGCCCGCATTCTACAAAAGCAGTGGCTTCATCCGGCCCGGCGACGGCTACACCGGCAAGGCTGCACAGGGTGACCTGCCCCCGATCCTGTCCGCGCAGGAGATCGAGGACGTGGTGGCCTTCCTGATGACCCTGCAGGACAGCTGAGAGAGGAGACAGCATGCAGCTGACACGAAGAGACACTCTGGGCCTTGCCCTCGGCGCGCTGGCGCTGAGCGTTCTGCCCTACCGCGCCAACGCCTCGGTCGACGACATGATCGCCGAGTTCACCGGCGGCGCCGACATGGCCGACAGCGGCATCGATCTCACCGCGCCTGAAATCGCAGAGAACGGCAACACCGTGCCGATCACCGTCGATGCTCCCGGCGCGTCCGAGATCCTCGTGCTGGCGGCCGGCAACCCGACGCCCGCCGTCGCCACCTTCGCCTTCGGCCCGCTCGCGGCCTCGCGCATGGCCTCCACCCGCATCCGGCTTGCCGGCACGCAGGATGTGATCGCCATCGCGAAAATGGAGGATGGAAGCTTTGCCCGCGCCGCCAAGACCGTGAAGGTCACCATCGGCGGCTGCGGCGGATAAGGAGGAGCAAGAGTTATGGCATCCGGAGTCAGACCCCGCGTCAAAGTGCCGAAGACCGCATCGGCGGGCGAGGCGATCACCATCAAGGTGCTGATCAGCCACCCGATGGAAAGCGGCCAGCGCAAAGACAGCGACGGCAACATCATCCCGCGCTCGATCATCAATCGCTTCACCTGCGATTTCAACGGCCAGAACGTCATCGACGTGACGATGGAACCGGCGATCTCGACCAACCCGTATTTCGAGTTCGAGGCCACCGTGCCCGAGGCTGGCGAGTTCACCTTCACATGGCTCGACGACGACGGCTCGACCTACACCGAGACCAAGGCGATCGCCATCGAATGACGCGCGTCGGGCGCGCGGTTGAGGAGCCGCGCCGCCCGAAGCCCCACCCGCCCCGCAGGGGATGGGTCAACTGGAGGGAGGAGTATCATGATACGCAAGGCGACCGCGCTGACCGCGCTCGCCCTGCTGGCGGCACCGCTGGTGGTGCAGGCCGGCGGGCCCGATGACGACGAGCTTGTCATCAACGGCGAAATCGAGATCACCACGAAGGCCCCCGCCCCCGAGTTCATCTCGGACGCGATGGACGAGGTGATGTCGGGCTGGCACTTCCGCTCGGACGAGACGCAGGCGCTCGAGCTGGATGATTTCGACAATCCCGGAATGATCTTCGTCGACGACGCGCGCGAACAATGGGCGATGGTCGAAGGCAGCGAAGGCAAGAGCTGCGCCTCCTGCCACGGCGAGCCCGAGGATATGGCTGGCGTCAAGGCCACCTATCCCAAGTGGAACGACGAGACCGAAGAGGTGCGCACGCTGCAGATGCAGGTCAACGGCTGCCGCACCGAGCGTATGGGCGCCGAGGCGTGGAAATACGACGGCAAGGACGCGATCAATATGGTGGCGCTGCTCTCGGCGGTCTCGCGCGGGATGCCGGTCAACGTGGCCATCGACGGTCCGGTCGAGGCGACGTGGGAGCTTGGCAAAGAGCTCTACTACACGCGCACCGGCCAGCTGGAGCTGAGCTGCGCCAACTGCCACGAGCAGAACTACGGC
This sequence comes from Salipiger sp. PrR002, assembly GCF_010500775.1. Lineage (NCBI taxonomy): Bacteria > Pseudomonadati > Pseudomonadota > Alphaproteobacteria > Rhodobacterales > Roseobacteraceae > Salipiger > Salipiger sp. PrR002. Next base: position 377,813 of record NZ_JAAGOU010000001.1, on the reverse strand, counting down.
AATTACATCCGCGCCGACCATCTCAGCCAGGGCCAGATCAACGCCTTCCCGGCGTACCGGCTGAAGAACGCGCAGCTCAACGGGGTGCATTCGCGCTTCAAGGGCTGCGTGCGCGACACCCGCGCGGAAACCTATGCCCCCGGCAGCCCCGAGTTCGTGGCTCTCGAGCTTTATGTCGCCTCGCGCGGCAATGGCCTGTCGGTCGAAGGCCCGTCGGTCCGCAACTGATCCCTGCCCCGCGCGACAGGCTCGCGCGGGGTTTCTCGCTTCTAACAAATTCACGCATTCGAATGCGTAAGAGGAAAGCCAGATGATCTCCAGACGCGACTTCCTTCAGGTCTCCATGGCTGCGGCTGCGGCCTATGGGGGCTCCGGCTTTGGCAACTGGGCCCGGCTCGCCGCGCAACAGCAGCTGACGCAGGACGATCTTCTGGCCATGCCCGCCTTTGGGAATGTCTCGCTGATCCATATCACCGACATCCACGCCCAGCTGAAGCCGATCTACTTCCGCGAGCCCTCGGTGAATATCGGCGTCGGCCCGAACCGCGGCGAGGTGCCCCATCTCACCGGCGCCGACTTCCGCAAGATGTACGGGATCGCGGATGGCTCGCCATCGCATTACGCCCTCTCCTCTGGCGATTTCTCCGCGCTGGCCAAGGCCTATGGCCGCGTCGGCGGTATGGACCGTGTCGCCACCGTGGTGAAGCAGATCCGTTCCGAGCGTCCCGATGCGCTGCTGCTGGATGGCGGCGACACATGGCACGGCAGCTACACCTGCTATCAGACCGCCGGGCAGGACTGCGTAAACGTGATGAACCTGCTCAAGCCCGACGCGATGACCTTCCACTGGGAGTTCACCCTCGGCTCGGACCGGGTGCGCGAGATCGTCGAAGGGCTGCCCTTCGCCGCGCTTGGCCAGAATATCTTTGACGCCGAATGGGACGAACCGGCGGAGCTGTTCCAGCCCTATAAGTTCTTCGAGCGCGGCGGCGTAAAGATCGCGGTCATCGGTCAGGCCTTCCCCTATATGCCGATCGCCAACCCCTCTTGGATGTTCCCCGAGTATTCCTTTGGCATCCGCGACGAGCGCATGCAGGAGATGGTCGACGAGGTGCGGGCGGACGGCGCCGAACTGGTGGTGGTGCTGAGCCACAATGGTTTCGACGTCGACAAGAAGATGGCCGAGAAAGTCACCGGCATCGACGTGCTGCTCTCGGGCCATACCCATGACGCGCTGCCCGAACCGGTGCTGGTGGGCGAGACGATCATCATCGCCTCGGGCTCGAACGGCAAATTCGTCTCCCGCGTCGATCTGGATGTGCGCGACGGGCGAATGATGGGGTTCCGTCACAAGCTGATCCCGATCTTCTCGGATGTGATCGCCCCCGACGCCGAGATGACCGCGCTGATCGACGCCCAGCGCGCGCCCTATGCCGACAAGCTTTCCGAGGTCATCGGCCACACCGACACCACGCTCTACCGCCGCGGCAATTTCAACGGCACATGGGACGATCTGATCTGCGATGCGCTGCTCGCCCAGCGCGACGCGCAGATCGCCATGTCGCCCGGCGTGCGCTGGGGGCCGTCGCTGGTGGCGGGCGATCCGATCACCCGCGAAGACATCTGGAACGTCACCTCGATGACCTACCCCGAGGCCTACCGCTCGGAGATGACCGGCGAGTTTCTCAAGGTCATTCTCGAAGACGTGGCCGACAACATCTTCAACCCCGATCCCTATTACCAGCAAGGCGGCGACATGGTCCGCGTCGGCGGGCTTGGCTATCGCATCGACGTCACCGCCCCGGTCGGCGAGCGCGTCTCGGAGATGACGCTGCTGAAGACCGGCGAGGTCATCGACCCGGCGAAATCTTACGTCGTCGCGGGCTGGGCCAGCGTCAACGAAGGCACCGAGGGCCCGCCGATCTGGGACGTGGTGGAAAGCCATATCCGCAGCCTCGGGCGCGTCACGCTCGACGAGAACAATTCCGTCGACGTGGTGGGTGCCTGATGGCCGGTGCAAAAGACTTCAAGGAGGAGAGAATGAGCGAACCGAAGACCTCGCGCCGTGCCTTCCTGCAGGGGGCCGCCACCGTGGCGGTCACCGCAGGCGCCGCCCGCGCCGCGGATGGCCCCGACCCGCTGATCACAGAGGTGCAACCTTGGGCGCAGGGGTTCGGCGACGGCGTCGATGCCACGCCCTACGGCATGCCGATCCGTTTCGAGGAAGATGTGGTGCGCCGCAACGTGCCATGGCTGACCGCCGATCCGATCAGCTCGATCAACTTCACGCCGATCCACGCGCTCGATGGCACGATCACCCCACAGGGCTGCGCCTTCGAGCGGCACCACTCCGGCGCGATCGAACTGCGCAAGGAAGATTACCGGCTGATGATCAACGGTCTGGTCGATCAGCCGCTGGTGTTCACCTATGAGGATCTGGAACGCTTCCCGCGTGAGAACCACGTGTATTTCTGTGAATGCGCCGCGAACACCGGCATGGAATGGGCGGGCGCGCAGCTCAATGGCGCGCAGTTCACCCATGGCATGATCCACAACATGGAATACACCGGCGTGCCGCTGCGCACCCTGCTGCAAGAAGCCGGTCTTCCCGCCACGACGGACAAATGGGTCTATGTCGAGGGCGCGGACGCCTCCTCCAACGGTCGCTCGATCCCGATGGAGAAGGCGCTCGACGATGTGCTTGTCGCCTTCAAGGCCAATGGCGAGGCGCTGCGCAAGGAGCATGGCTATCCGGTGCGCCTTGTGGTGCCCGGCTGGGAAGGCAACATGTGGGTGAAATGGCTGCGCCGCATCGAGGTGATGGACGGCCCCGTGGAGAGCCGCGAGGAGACATCGAAGTACACCGACACGCTGGCCGATGGCACCTCGCGCAAATGGACATGGGTGATGGACGCGAAATCGGTCATCACCTCGCCCAGCCCGCAGGCGCCCATCAAGCACGGTCATGGCCCCTTGGTGATCACCGGCCTTGCGTGGTCCGGTCACGGCAAGATCACCCGCGTCGACGTCTCCACCGACGGCGGCAAGAACTGGCAGACCGCCCGCCTCGCCCGCGAGGGGGAGAACAAGGCGCTCACCCGCTTCTACCTCGACACCGAGTGGAGCGGCGAGGAGATGTTCCTGCAATCCCGCGCGATGGATGAGACGGGCTATGTGCAGCCCACCAAGACGCAGCTGCGCGACGTCCGGGGCGAGAACTCCGTCTACCACAACAATTGCATTCAGACTTGGTGGGTGAAGCCCACGGGGGAGGCCGAGAATGTCGAAGTCTCTTAAGCTTTACGGCAGCGTTTTTGGCGGCATCGCGGTCACCCTGACCTTTGCGATCAACATGGCAGACCGTTTCGTGGCCGACATGCCGGAAAGCCCGCGCCACACCATTCCGCTGGCCAAGGCCCCCGAGCCCGCGCCCGCGCCTTCGGGCACGCTGGTGGCCGCCGCCCATGCGGATGAGGCCCCCAAGGACTCCAAGCTGGGCATTGGGCGCCCGGCCTTGCCCGAGGAAGTTGCCGCATGGAACCTCGACGTCTCGCCCGATGGCACCGGCCTGCCGCCCGGCAGCGGCTCGGTCGAGGATGGCGAGATGCTGTTCTCCGAGAATTGCGCCTCCTGCCACGGTGAGTTTGCCGAAGGCTCGGGCAACTGGCCCAAGCTGGCGGGCGGCGAGGACACGCTCGCCAACAAGGACCCGGTGAAGACCGTGGGCAGCTACTGGCCGCATCTGTCGACCGTCTGGGACTATGTGCACCGCTCTATGCCCTTCGGCAACGCGCAGTCGCTGGCCCCTGATGAGGTCTATGCGATCACCGCCTATATCCTCTATTCGAATTACATCGTCGAAGATGACTTCGTGCTCTCGGATGAGAATTTCTCGGAGGTGGTGCTGCCCAATACGGACGGCTTCATCATCGACGACCGTGCCGAGACGGAATACCCGCAGTGGCGGACCGAGCCTTGCATGTCGGACTGCAAGGAGAGCGTCGAAATCACCATGCAGGCCACGGTGCTCGATGTGACCCCCGACAAGGGCGCGGATGAAGAGGCCTCGGCCACCGGGGACGCCCCGAAGGAGGAAGCCGCCGAAGAGGTCCAGATGGCCGCCGCGGAGACCTCCGCCGAGGCAGAGAGCCCCGCAGCCGAGCCCGCGCCTGCCGCAGCCGCTCCCGATCCGGAGCTTGTCGCCGAGGGCGAGAAGATCTTCCGCAAGTGCCAAGCCTGTCACGCGGTCGGTGATGACGCAAAAAACAAGTCCGGCCCGGTGCTGAACGGCGTCGTTGGCGCCACCGTCGGCCATGTCGAGGACTTCCGCTACTCGAAGACCTTCGAGGCGGCGCATGAGGCGGGCGACACATGGACCCATGATCGCCTGACCGAGTTCCTCACCAAGCCGCGCGACGCGATGAAAGGCACCAAGATGTCCTTCGCCGGGTTGCGCAAGCAAGAAGAGATCGACGCGGTCATCGCCTATCTGTCGACCTTCAGCCAGTGACCCATGACCGGCCCGCGTATGGCGTGGGCCGGTTTTCCCGGCTTCCATGCCCCTCTTCCATGCTCCTGCGGCCAAGGTGAGGGTCCTAGCGCAAGGCATGGTAGGCTGGATCAGCCCCCATTCCGCCGGGAGGAGCCGAGCAAGGCAGCGGGGCAAACCAAGGGAGGAAACCATGCTGAAAACTTTGGCCATACTTGCGGCGAGCGCCCTGCCCCTGCCCGCGCTGGCGCAGGAGATCGTCACCCATGAGTTCGACGGCAGCTTCGAGGACGCCACCTTCGCGCTCGAGAACGCCATCATCGGCGAAGGGCTGGTGGTCGATCACGTCAGCCATGTGGGCGAGATGCTGGCCCGCACCGCCGAGGACGTCGGTTCTGACGTCCAGCTCTTCGATGGCGCCGACGTGTACCTGTTTTGTTCCGCAACCACCTCGCGCGAGGTGATGGAGGCGGACCCGGCCAATATCGCCTTCTGCCCCTATTCGATCTACGCCGCCGCGCGCGAGGGCGTCACCACCATCGGCTACCGCAGCTACGAGGCTGACAGCATGGCCCCGGTCAACGAGCTGCTCGAACGCATCGCCACGACCGCCACGGAGTTCTGAATATGTATGAGGCCCTTTTCCGCGACCAGCTCACCCGGCTCAAGGAAGATGGCAACTACCGCCATTTCGCCGAGCTGGAACGCCACAGTGGCGATTTCCCCGCGGCAACCCATCACGGCGAAGGGCGCGAGGTCACGGTCTGGTGCTCGAACGATTATCTTGGCATGGGCCAGCACCCGAAGGTTCTGGCGGCAATGCATGGCGCGCTTGACGCTTGCGGCGCCGGGGCTGGCGGCACCCGCAATATCTCGGGCACCACGCATGAGCATGTGCTGCTCGAGGCAGAGCTCGCCGATCTGCACGGTACGGACGCGGCGCTGCTCTTCACCTCGGGCTATGTGTCGAACTGGGCCGCGCTGGGAACGCTGGGCGCGCGCATTCCGGGGCTGGTGATCCTGTCGGATGCGCTCAACCACGCCTCGATGATCGAAGGCATCCGCCACTCCAAGGCGCAGCGGATCATCTGGAACCACAATGACCTCGAAGACCTCGAGCGTCACCTCGCTGCGCTGCCCCTCGAGCAGCCCAAGCTGATCGCCTTTGAGAGCGTCTATTCCATGGATGGCGACATCGCCCCCATTGCCGAGATCTGCGACCTTGCCGAGCGCTACAACGCGATGACCTATCTCGACGAGGTGCATGCGGTCGGCCTTTATGGTCCGCGTGGCGGCGGCGTGGCCGAGCGCGAGGGGCTGATGCACCGCATCGACGTGATCCAAGGCACGCTCGGCAAGGCTTACGGCGTGATGGGCGGCTATATCGCCGCCTCCGCCGCCACCTGCGATTTCATCCGCAGCTTTGCCTCGGGTTTCATCTTCACCACCGCGCTGCCGCCCGCCGTGGCCGCAGGTGCCCGCGCCGCCGTGGCGCATCTCAAGACCTCGACCGCCGAGCGCGAGGCGCAGCGCGCCGCCGTGGCGCAGGTTCGCGCCGCGCTTGACCGGATCGGCATTCCGCATCTGCAGAACCCCAGCCACATCATCCCGGTGATGGTCGGCTGCCCGCAGAAATGCCGCTACATCTCGGACCGGCTGCTGCAGGAGCATGGCATCTACATCCAGCCGATCAACTATCCCACCGTGCCGCGCGGCACCGAACGGCTGCGCATCACCCCCTCGCCGGTGCATGACGCGGCGCAGATCGCCCATCTCACCGAGGCGCTGGAGGCGCTCTGGACCGAATGCCAGCTGGCCCGCCAGCCCATGGCGGCGCAATAGATCGGCGCGATTTTCGCACTCCGGCGTCCCGCGCCCCCTTAACACGGGGGCGCGGATCGCCTATCTGCCCCGCATGAGCAAAACTCTTCATATCGTGGGCGGCGGCATGGCCGGGTCCGAGGCCGCCTGGCAGGCGGCGCGGCTGGGTGTCGACGTGGTCATTCACGAGATGCGGCCGAAGGTGGAAACCTTCGCCCATCGCACCGGCAATCTGGCCGAGATGGTCTGTTCCAACTCCTTCCGCTCGGATGACGACGAGCAGAACGCCGTCGGTCTCCTGCATTGGGAGATGCGGCAGGCGGGCTCGCTGATCATGCAAAGCGCCGATGAGCATCGGCTGCCTGCTGGCGGCGCGCTGGCGGTGGACCGCGACCCGTTCTCGGAAACGGTGACCGCCAAGCTGCGCGCCCTGCCCAACGTCTCGGTCAGCGATGAAGAGATCACCGAACTGCCCGATGACGGCCATTGGATCTTCGCCACCGGCCCGCTGACCTCTGGCGCACTCGGCAAGGCGCTGCAGGCCGAGACCGGCAGCGAAGCGCTGGCCTTCTTCGACGCCATTGCCCCCATCGTCTATTTCGACACGATCGACATGGACACGGCGTGGCTGCAGAGCCGCTACGACAAGGGCGAGACCGAAGAAGAGCAAAAGGCCTATATCAACTGCCCCATGAACAAGGAGCAGTATGAGGGCTTCATCGACGCGCTGCTGGCCGCCGAAAAAACCGAGTTCCACGAGGGCGAGACCGCCGGTTACTTCGACGGCTGCCTGCCGATCGAGGTGATGGCCGAGCGTGGTCGCGAGACGCTGCGCCACGGGCCGATGAAGCCGGTCGGCCTGACCAACCCCCATAATCCCGAGGAAAAAGCCTACGCCGTGGTGCAACTGCGCCGCGACAATGCGCTTGGCACGCTCTACAACATCGTCGGCTTCCAGACGAAGATGAAATACGGCGCGCAGACCGAGGTCTTCCGCCGCATTCCGGGGCTTCAGAACGCCAGCTTTGCGCGTCTGGGGGGCATCCACCGCAACACCTTCCTCAACTCGCCGACGCTGCTCGACGCGCAGATGCGCTTCAAGAGCCGTCCGAACCTGCGTTTCGCCGGGCAGATCACCGGCGTCGAAGGCTATGTGGAAAGCGCCTCGATGGGGCTCGTCGCGGGCCGCATGGCCGCCGCCGAGATCCTCGGCCAGCCGGTCGCCGATGTGCCACAGGACAGCGCCCATGGCGCGCTGATCCACCACATCACCGGCGGCGCCGAGGCCAAGACCTTCCAGCCGATGAACGTGAACTTCGGCCTGTTCCGCCCGCTTGAAGGGCTGCGCGGCGGTCGCCGTGGCCGCAAGGACCGCTACAAGGCCTATACCGACCGCGCCAAGGGCGTCTGGCAGGACTGGCTCGCTTCGCAGGAGGTGCCCGCATGAACTATGTGCTCGCCCTGCTGCTGCCGCCGCTGTCGATCCTGCTGACCGGGCGTCCGATCCTGTCGATCGTGGTCTTTCTGGTCTGGGTGCCGGCGATCATCTTCTCGGGCGGGTTGACCCATCCGATGTTCATCCTGCTGGCCTGGGTGCTGATCTATCAGTCCGGCGAGGAACGCCGCACCCGCCGCATCGAAAAGGCCTATCGCCGCGAGGATTGATGTGCGCACGCGCTTTGCCCCCTCGCCCACCGGCCCGCTGCACCTCGGCCACGCCTATTCGGCGCTGCTGGCGGCGGGTATGGCGCGGGCGGCGGATGGCGCGTTTCTGTTGCGCATCGAAGACATCGACAGCACCCGTTCGCGCCCCCATTGGGAGGCGCAAATCCTTGAGGACCTGCAGTGGCTCGGCCTCACGTGGGACGAACCGCCAATGCGCCAGTCGGATCGGCTGCCGGCCTATGAGGCGGCGCTCGACGATCTCTGGGCACGCGAGCTGATCTACCCCTGCCATTGCAGCCGCCGCGACATTCAGGCCGCCGCCTCAGCGCCGCAGGAGGGCGCAGAGCCCGCCTATGGCCCCGACGGCCTCGTCTATCCCGGCACCTGCTGCGACCTGCTCGCGCCCGGCTATGGCGCCACGCCCCGCCCCCACGGCGAAGCGCTGCGGCTGAACATGCGCAAGGCGCTGGCGCAGATCGACGCGCCGCTTGGATTCGAGGAAACCGGCGCCGGTCCCGCCGGAGAGACCGGCCCGATCGTCGTTGCGCCCGAAGTGCTGATCCACGGCATCGGCGATGTGGTACTGTCCCGCCGGGACTTTCCCGGGTCCTACCATCTGTCGGTGGTGCTGGACGACGCGGTGCAGGGCATCACCCATGTCGTGCGCGGGCGCGATCTCTTCGAGGCGACGGCGATCCACGTGGTGCTGCAGCACCTGCTTAAGCTGACGACGCCGATCTATCACCACCACGATTTGATCCGCGACGCGCAGGGCAAACGGCTGGCAAAGCGCGACGACGCGCGCGCCATCGCCACCTACCGCGACAGCGGCGCAACACCCGAGGACATCAGGCACATGGTGGGGCTGGAGCGCTAAGTGGCTCCGCTCTTGGGCTTTCAGGGGCTCCGCAGCTGTGACGTGTAAGGGGCTCCGCCCCTCGGCGCTGCGCGCCTCACCCCGGCGTATTTGGAAAGAGAAGAAAGACCCTAGGCTTTCATTGTTCTGCAAATACGCAAATAGCGGCGCGTCTCAGCCCTCGCTCACCGGGGTCATGATCTCCACTTCCTCGCCGCCCCGCAGCGCGGTGTAAAAGCAGCTGCGGCGGTTGGTGTGGCAGGCGGGGCCGGTCTGGTCGACCACGGCGAGCAGGCAATCACGGTCGCAATCCACGCGCAGTTCGACCAGCTTTTGAACGTGGCCCGAACTTTCGCCCTTCACCCAGAAGCACTGGCGCGAGCGCGACCAATAGGTGACGCGGCCCGTGGCCAGCGTGCGGGCCACCGCATCGGCGTTCATCCAAGCCATCATCAGCACCTCGCCCGTGCCCTCCTGCTGTGCGATGCAGGGGATCAGACCGTTTGCGTCATAGACCAAAGTCGCAGGATCGAAGCTCATGGTGAAATTCCTTTTTGCAGCCGCCGGGCGCGCACCCTATCTATGGGGGGCGAGCCGAAAGGGAAACCCATGTCCGCAGACACTTCCGCAGAAACCGACCTGATCAAGCTTTACTCCACGCGTATCCTTGCGCTGGCGGCGGATATCCCGCGGACCGAGCGGCTGCCGCATCCCGACGCCACGGTGAAGAAGCGCTCGCCGCTCTGCGGCTCGACGGTGACGGTGGATCTTTCGCTGCAAGACGGTAAGGTCAGCGACTACGGGCAGGACGTGAAGGCCTGCGCCTTGGGTCAGGCGGCGGCCTCGGTGGTTGGCGAGGCGATCATCGGCTGCACGCCCGACGAATTGGCCGCCGCGCGCGACGCGCTGCGCGCCATGCTCAAGGAAGACGGCCCCACCCCGCCCGCGCCCTTTGATGGGCTGGAGGTGCTGCGCCCGGCCAGCGCCTATAAGAACCGCCATGCCTCGATCATGCTGGCGCTCGAAGCCGCGACCGAGGCCGCCAATGAGGTGGCGGCGAAACAGCGCGCGTGATCGCCGCGCGCTGAGACCTTCCTTTCCCGCGCCCTCCATTCTCCGATCCAGATAAAAAAACCGCCGCTCTCCCTGGGTGGAAGGCGGCGGCAGTGGCGTGTCTTGGTGGATCCGGAACAGACCGTGGCAGCGCGTCCGGGGATCAGGCGACCCGGATGGGGAAACAGGCGCACGCATCGAGGGACAGGGATGCGCCGGCTGCCGGATACAAGACCGCAGGCAGAAATCTAAAACGTCAGAGCAGCGGCAGATGCAGCGCGCCCACGAGAATGACGACGAGCGACAGCGCGCCGATCATGTCCCCCACCAGCGAGGGGCTGGACATCTGGGATTTGAACTGGGCGCGGGTCACTGTGGTGCGGATCATGGCAATCATCTCGGCTCTCCCTGTGAGCGTGTTCTCATCATGTTCTCTGTTGCTCTTTTGTTCTCATAGCGCCCGAGTCGTGTAAAGAACTTTTTGAGAACATTTGCGAACACTGCGGAACGCGAGGCCGGAACAGCGCCGTCGCCCGTGCGCAGAATACCCACGCACGGGCTGAATACCCATTCAGAAACAGTGATTTAGAAGAGAGCGAAGCGCTCAGCCGACCGAGATCAGCCCGATCGCCTCATCCTGCCGCATCAGCCAGAGCAGCAGCCGGGCGGCGCGCCCGCGTTCGGAGGTAAGCCCCGGATCCTCGGCCAGCAGCTTGCGCGCGTCGCTCTGTGCCATGGCCATCAGCCCCGATTGCGCCTCGAGGTCGGCGACCTTGAAGCGCGGCAGACCCGATTGCGCCGTGCCGATGAGATCCCCGGCGCCGCGCATCTGCAGATCGACCTCGGAGATGCGGAAGCCGTCCTCGGTCTCGCGCAGCGTGGTGAGCCGTTTCGAGCCGCTCTCGCCCAGCGGCGGCTGATACATGAGCAGGCAGGTCGAGGCCGCCTCGCCGCGCCCGACCCGGCCGCGCAGCTGGTGCAGCTGCGCCAGTCCGAAAATCTCGGCACGTTCGATCACCATGATCGAGGCATTGGGCACGTTCACCCCGACCTCGATCACCGTGGTGGCGACCAGCACCTTGGTCTCCCCGGCGACGAAGCGCGCCATGGCGGCGTCTTTCTCGGCGGGCGGCATCTGGCCGTGCACCAGCCCCACCACGCCCTCGCCCAGCTGCGCGCGCAGGCGCTTGAAACGCTCTTCGGCGGCGGTGAGATCCGAGACCTCGCTTTCCTCGACCAGCGGGCAGACCCAATAGGCCTGCCGCCCCTCGGAGACCGCCTTGCGCAGATGCTCGACCACCTCGCCGATGCGCTCGGTGGAGACCAGCGCGGTCTGCACCGGTTTGCGCCCCGGCGGTTTCTCGTCGAGCACCGAAACATCCATGTCGCCATATTGCGCCAGCGCGAGGCTGCGCGGGATCGGTGTGGCGGTCATCACCAGCACGTCGGCGCCCTGCCCCTTGCGGCCCAGTTCCAGCCGCTGGCGCACACCGAAGCGGTGTTGCTCGTCGACGATGGCAAGCCGCAGGTCGCGGAACACCACATCCTCCTGAAACACCGCATGGGTGCCGACGAGGATGTGGATATTGCCCTCGGCCAGCGCGGCGAGCTTGGCCTTGCGCTCGGCGCCCTTGTCGCGCCCGGTGAGGATTTCCACCACCACGCCCGCGCTTTCGGCCAGCGGCTGCAGGCCTTCGAGGTGCTGGCGGGCGAGAATCTCGGTCGGCGCCATCATCACGCCCTGCGCGCCGCTTTCCACCGCGATCAGCAGCGCCATGAAGGCCACCAGCGTCTTGCCCGCGCCCACATCGCCCTGCAGCAGGCGGTTCATGCGGGTCTCATCCGCCATGTCGGTGGCGATTTCATCCATCGCGCGCAGCTGCGCGCCGGTGGGCCGATAGGGCAGCGCCGCAAGCACGCGGCGGCGCAGATGGCCATCGCCCATGGTGGGATGCCCCTTGCCGCGGCGGCGGTTGATCCGCGCCAGCGCCAGCGTCAGCTGGTGCGCCAAAAGCTCGTCATAGGCGAGGCGCGCGCGCGCCGGGGCCGAGGGGCTGAGCGCGTCCATCCCATCGGGCGCATGGGCGGCCGCGAGCGCGTCGTGCCAGTCGGGCCAGCCCTCGCGGTCCTTCAGCGGGCCGTCGATCCATTCGGGCATTTGGGGCGCGCGCGTCATGGCATCGCGGATGGCGCGGGCCATGAGCTTTTGCGTGACCCCGGAGGTCAGCGGGTAGACCGGCTCGAAATCGGGCAGCGTATGCGCCTCGTCGAGCGGCAGGATGTGGTCGGGGTGGACCATCTGCGCCATGCCGTCGAAGATCTCGACCTTGCCCGAGACCAGCCGACGCGAGCCTTCTGGCAGCACACGGGTGAGATAATCGGCGCGGCCATGGAAGAACACCAGCTGGAACGGCCCCTCGCCATCCTCGACCTGAATGCGGTAGGGGCGCCCCTTCACCGCAGGGGCCATGTGGCGCAGCACCTGCACCTCGACCGTCACCGTGCCGGGCAGCACCGCCTCCTGCACCGAGCCGCGCGGACGCCGGTCGATCACCGCATGCGGCAGGGTCAGCAGCAGGTCGCGCGGGGCGTGCACGTCGAGCCCCTCAAAGGCCTGCGCGGTCTTCGGGCCGACGCCGTCCAGCGTCTTGAGCTCGGCAAACAGCGGCCAGAGCGGTTCCGGGCGCTGGCTCATGCGGCGCTCCTCATCTGCACTCTCACCCCCCGATCAGCGCCAGCCATGCATCCTCGTCCATGATCTCGATGCCAAGCTCGCGGGCCTTGGTCTCTTTGCTGCCAGCGCCGGGACCCGCCACGAGAATGTCGGTCTTTTTCGACACCGAGCCCGAGACCTTGGCGCCAAGCGCCTCGGCGCGGGCCTTGGCCTCGGCGCGGGTCATTTTCTCCAGCGTGCCGGTGAACACCACGGTCTTGCCCGCGACGGGGCTGCCTTCGGTCGCCGGACGCTCGGCGTCCTGAATGTCGAGATGCGCCACCAGCCGGTCGATCGAGGCGCGCTCGGCCTCTTGGTTCATCGACGTGACCAGCGAGATCGCCACCGTGGCGCCGATGCCGTCGATGCCCACCAGATCGTTCCACGCGGATTTCGCCTCGGCGGGCACTGTCGGCTCTTCGGCCCAGACCGCGTCCTGCGTTTCCTTGATCCGCGCGCGGCGGCCCTCGGCGGCGGCGGCCTTGCGCTCGTCTTCCACCGCGGCCTCGGCCTTGCGATAGCGCTCGGCGGCGGGCAGCGCGGCATCCACCGCCTCGATCATCGCGGACCAGCTGAGGTAGTGCTTGGCCAGATCGCCCGCGACCACCTCGCCCACGTGGCGCATGCCGAGCGCGAAGAGCACGCGTTTCAGCTCGATTTTGCGGCGCTCGTCGATGGCATCGAAGAGGTTGCTGGCGCTCTTGTCGCCCCAGCCCTCGCGGTTCTTCAGCTGCTGCATGCCCGCGCCATAGCGCGCCTTCAGCTCGAAGATATCCGCCGGTTCCTTGACCCAGCCGTCGCGGTAGAACTGCTCGACCTGCTTGGCGCCCAGCCCGTCGATGTCGAAGGCGGCGCGCGAGACGAAATGCTTGAGCTTCTCCACCGCCTGCGCCGGGCAGATCAGACCGCCGGTGCAGCGGCGCACGGCGTCGCCCTCCTCGCGGATCGCCTCGGAGCCGCATTCGGGGCAGACATGCGGAAACGCGTAGGGCTGCGCATCCTCGGGGCGTTTGCCGAGATCGACATCGGCCACCTTGGGGATCACGTCGCCCGCGCGGTAAACCTGCACCCAGTCGCCGGTGCGGATGTCCTTGGCGTTGCCCTCCGCGTCGGGGCGGATCACCTCACCCTTGGCATCGCGCCCGGCGATGTAATCCTCGTTGTGCAGCGTCGCGTTGGACACGACGACGCCTCCCACCGTCACCGGCGTCAGCCGCGCCACCGGGCTGAGCGCGCCGGTGCGCCCCACCTGAATGTCGATCCCCTCGAGCCGGGTCCACGCCAGTTCCGCCGGGAATTTATGCGCGATCGCCCAGCGCGGCGTGGTGGACCGGAAACCCAGCCGCCCCTGCAGGGCAAGGTCGTTGACCTTGTAGACCACGCCGTCGATGTCATAGCCGAGCGTGGCCCGCTGCTCCTCGATCTGGCGGTAATGAGCGATCATCTCGTCCGGCCCGTCGCACAGCTGCGTCAGCGGGTTGGTCTGAAAGCCCAGCGCCCGCAAACGTTCGATGGCGCCCATCTGCGTCTCGGCCAGCGGCTCCGACAGTTCGCCCCAGGCGTAGGCGAAGAATTTCAGCGGGCGGGCGCGGGTGATCTCGGCATCAAGCTGGCGCAGCGAGCCCGCGGCGGCATTGCGCGGGTTGGCGAAGGATTTGCCGCCGCGCGCCGCTTGCCGCTCGTTGAGGGCAGCAAAATCGGCGTGGCTCATATAGACCTCGCCGCGCACTTCGAGCACCTCGGGCAAATTCCCGGCGGCACCGTCAAGCTGCTGCGGGATGTCGTCGATGGTGCGGGCGTTGGCGGTGACATTTTCGCCTTCGGTGCCATCGCCGCGCGTGGCGGCCTGCACCAGAGTGCCATTCTCGTAGCGCAGCGAGAGCGAGAGCCCGTCGATCTTGGGCTCGGCGGTGTAGGTCAGCTCGGCAAATTGCGACATGCCGAGATAGCGCCGGATGCGCCCGTCGAAATCCTTGACCTCTTCCGCCTCGAAGGCATTGCCCAGCGACATCATGCGCACCGCGTGGCGCACCTTCGAGAAGCCTTCGGCCAGCGGCGCGCCGACCTGCTCGCTGGGGCTGTCCTCGCGTTTGAGCGCGGGGAAGCGGTCTTCGATGGCGATGTTGCGCTGTTTCAGCGCGTCATATTCGGCGTCCGAGATCTCGGGCGCATCTTCGGTGTGATAGGCGACATTCGCCTGCGACAGGCTTTCGGCGAGCCGCGCCAGTTCGTCGCGCGCCTCCGCTTCCGTCAGATCGCCAACCGGTTTGTCCGCCACTTTCTGGGCCATTGCCGTATCCCTTGATCACGCCGTTCGAAGGACGTGATAGGGCGCGGGGCGAGGCGCGTCCAGTCAGCCGTTGACCGCCATGGCGCCAAGCGGCGGCTCGGGATCGCGCAGCACGTAGCCCCGGCCCCAGACCGTCTCGATGTAGTTCTCATCCCCCGTCGCTTCGGAGAGTTTCTTGCGCAGCTTGCAGATGAACACGTCGATGATCTTGAGCTCGGGTTCGTCCATGCCGCCATAGAGATGGTTGAGGAACATCTCTTTGGTGAGCGTGGTGCCTTTGCGCAGGGAAAGCAGTTCGAGCATCTGGTATTCCTTGCCGGTCAGATGCACCGGGCGTTCGGCCACGGTCACCGTCTTGGCGTCGAGGTTCACCGACACTTTGCCAGTGCGGATGATCGACTGCGAATGCCCCTTCGAGCGGCGGATGATCGCATGGATTCGCGCCACCAATTCGTCGCGGTGGAAAGGCTTGGTCAGATAGTCGTCAGCGCCAAAGCCGAAGCCTTTGATCTTGTTCTCGGTGTCATCGGCCCCCGAGAGGATCAGGATCGGCGTATTGATCCGTGCGAGGCGCAGCTGCCGCAGAACCTCATGCCCGTGAATGTCGGGCAGGTTCAGATCGAGCAGGATCAGATCGTAGTCATAGAGCTTTGCCAGATCGATCCCCTCTTCCCCGAGATCGGTGGCATAGACGTTCAGATTGGCATGGTTCAGCATCAGCTCGATGCTTTTCGATGTGGTTGGATCGTCTTCAACCAGAAGGATTCGCATGGCTGTCTCCGCTTCTCTTTTACCCCTGGGACCGAGCCTGTCCCAAATTAGTTAACGGTTCTTTACTGCGACCCCGTGTGTTGTTCCGCAGTCTAGGGAAGCACTGGGTCAATTCAACTTAGGAACGAAACCCAAATGGATAGTTCTCCTAACCGAACGTGCCACTCAGCTTCAAGCTGCGCGGCTCTCCTTTCCCGTGTTCCGTCAAAACGACGCAGCGGCACTACTCCCGGAACCGCTGAATGAGCGTTGCCTTGAGCGCCTCTTCCCCGTGGGAGGACACGGCCCTCAGCCATTCCTCCAGTTCCTCGCTGCTGAGCGCGTAGTATTCCATCGCTTGCGCCTGTGTGAGCAGACCATGACGCACGGCGCGCACCACGGCAGCCTTGCGGGAGGCGACCCAGCGCCGCGTTTCCTGCGGTGGAAGGTCCGCACGGGTCATGATCGAGCCGTCCGGCAAGGTCACCGCGCGGGGGCCGTCGATCTTCTTGAGGTACATCTTCGTCGTCCCTGCTCTTCCACGTTCCGCCCTCGTGCCTTCCCTGCTTCCCCGGCCTGCTTCCCCAGCCTGCTTCCCCCGTCGGCTCTGAGCCTTTGCCGCCGTCAATGCGCCCACCCGAGCTATGGGGGTGACGCATATTGGGCTTGCGTGATTTAACGCTGTCTAAAACGCGCCCTTGTTAGTATGACGCATTTTCCTATATTCCCCCGGACTCCCGGAGATTTGTGATGGCCCTCGATACCCAGACCCTGAACTCGCTTGGATTCGCGAAACCGCCCGCCGAAACGCGGGTGGTCGTTGCCATGTCCGGCGGCGTGGACAGCTCTGTCGTCGCCGCCATGCTGGCCGAAGAAGGCTA
Organism: Salipiger sp. PrR002; assembly: GCF_010500775.1. Lineage (NCBI taxonomy): Bacteria > Pseudomonadati > Pseudomonadota > Alphaproteobacteria > Rhodobacterales > Roseobacteraceae > Salipiger > Salipiger sp. PrR002. Next base: position 361,295 of record NZ_JAAGOU010000001.1, on the reverse strand, counting down.
TGACGTGGTTGGCGTGACGCTGCAGCTTTACGATCACGGCGCGGCGCTGGCCAAAAAGGGCGCCTGCTGCGCTGGCATCGACATCCATGATGCCCGCCGCGTGGCCGAGCAGATGGGCTTTCCGCATTACGTTCTGGACTATGAGAACATCTTCAAAGATGCGGTGATCGACGAGTTCGCCGAGAGCTATCTTGGCGGCGCCACGCCCGTGCCCTGCATCCGCTGCAACGAGCGGGTGAAGTTCAAGGACCTGCTCGAGACCGCGAAAGACCTCGACGCCGATTGCATGGCCACGGGCCACTACATCCAGCGGATGGTCGGCGGCGAAGGGCCGGAACTGCATTCGGCGGCAGATGCCAACCGCGATCAGAGCTACTTCCTCTTCTCCACCACGCCCGAGCAGCTGTCGTATCTGCGCTTCCCGCTGGGCCACCTGAAGAGCAAGGCCGAGACTCGCGAGCTGGCGGCCAAATACGGGCTGTCGGTGGCCGACAAGCCCGACAGTCAGGACATCTGCTTTGTGCCCGATGGCAATTATGCCTCGGTGATCGAGAAGCTGCGCCCCGGTGCCGCCGAGCCGGGCGAGATCGTCCATGCGGACGGGCGCAAGCTGGGCACCCACAAGGGGGTGATCCACTACACCATCGGCCAGCGCCGCGGGCTTGGCATCGGTGGGCTGGAAGAGCCGCTCTATGTGGTCAAGCTCGACGTGGACAAACAGCAGGTCATCGTGGGCCCGAAAGAAATGCTGGCGACCCGCAAGGTGCCGGTGCGCGAGATCAACTGGCTTGGCGACGAGCCCTTCACCAGCCGCGACGAGTGGCACCTGAAGGTGAAGGTCCGCTCCACCCGCCCGCCGCGGGATGCGATCATCCGTCCGATCTCGGACACCGAGGCCGAGGTCGAACTGCTGACCCCCGAGGAAGGCGTGAGCCCCGGTCAGGCCTGCGTGTTCTACGCCCCCGAAAGCAGCCGCATCTATGGCGGCGGCTGGATCTGGCGCGGCTACTGATCCCCCGCAGCAGCGCGCTTGCGCCTTATGCAATGAAGGCCCATTCTTTCACGCGAAAGGGTGGGCCTTTGCATGTCTTGGCTGAGCCGTCTGACCGAACGCCGGATTCTGAAATCCCTCGCCGAGGGCAAGCTGCAGGGCCTCGAAGGTGAGGGCCGTCCGCTGCCCGACCGCAGCGGCGAGGCGCATCTCGATCCCGGCGAAGCCATGGGCTTTCGCATCATGGCCGAGGCCGGTGCGCTGCCCGAGGAGATCACCCTGAAAAAGCAGGTCGCTCTGCAGCGTCAGGCGCTTGCCGCGCTCACCGGGCCCGAGGAGCGTCGGGCCGCCATGGCGCGACTGGCCGAGCTCGAGATGAAGCAGGCGATGGCCGAAGAGGCCCGGCGCCGCTTCTTGCGTGACTGACTGGTGTGACTGACAGGCGTGAATAACTGGCGTCTCTGGCCGGGGCTAGGCTTCGACGCCGCTCAGCGGATAGACCGACGGTGCCGAGGCGAGTTCCTCTATGCTCAGCGGCGCGGAAATCAGATGACCCTGCCCCGCATCGCAGCCCATGGCGCGCAGGTAGCTGAGCTGTCCCGGCGTCTCGATCCCCTCGGCCACCACACGGAACCCGAAGCGGCGCGCCATGCTCAGGATCGCGTCGACCACGGCGCGGTCGCGCGGGCGCGCGCTCAGGCCTTGCACGAACTGGCAGTCGATCTTCAGCATGTCGATCGGCCATGTGCCCAAGTGGCGCAGGCTGCCATAGCCGGTGCCGAAATCGTCGAGGGCGATCTTGGCACCGCGCGCCCGCAGATCACGGAGCGCCTCGAACACATTGCCGCCGGTCTCGCCCAGCATCACCGTCTCGGGCACCTCGATCACCAGCGCCTCCCAGCTCAGACCGAAATCCGCCAGCAGCCGCGCGAGATCGTCGGCAAAACTGCGGTTGCACAGATCAAAACGGGTGACATTGATCCCGATGCGCAGCGGCTGGCCTTCGGCGCGGCAGCGCTGCGGCAGGCGGCTCAGCCATTCGGTGGCCTGCCCGATCATGCTGCGCGTCAACTGCTCGGCAAGCACCGGGCTTTCGAAGATCGGCGAGAAAAGCTCGGGCCCCACCATATCACCGCCGGGCGCCTGCCAGCGCGCCAGCACCTCGTAGCCGGTGCAGACCCCGGTGGCCAGATCGACCACAGGGTGAAACACCGGGCGCACCTCGCCAGCAGCGAGAGCGCCCGAGAAATTGCGCATCAGTTCACGCAGGCTGAACCGCAGGTGCCGTCGCGGGTCGAACAGCATCTCGGCGCCGCGCCCGGCCCGTTTCGCCGCATAGAGCGCCGTATCGGCCAGTTCGAAGAGCGTGTCATAGGTTTCCGCCTGCCTTGGAAACAGCGCCGCGCCGATGCTGACGCCGCCGACCTCGGGCTTACCCAAACTCTCGCCAAGCCCCTGAAGCGCGGCCTGACAGCGGCGCAATGCGCTCGCCAGAGCGGGCTCGGGATCGCTCGGCAGCCGCAACAGCGCGGCAAACTCATCGCCGCCGATGCGCCCGATCCGCGCGTTTGCGGGCAGGCTGCTGCTCAGCGCGCCGGCGATGGCCCGCAGGTAGATGTCGCCGAACTGGTGGCCATGCAGATCGTTGATGTCCTTGAAGTGATCCACGTCGAACAGCACCAGCGCCTGCGCGCCGCGCCCGGCGTCAAGATCATCGCGCACCCCCGCCTCGAAGGAGGTGGCATTTTCCAGCCCGGTGAGAGGGTCCTTGCGCAGACGCTGCTGCAGATGCGCCGCATGGCGACCCAGCGCCGCCATGTCGCGCGCCATGGCCAGCTTGCCGCGACGCTCGGCCAGCAGCGACGCCAGAAGCGCGGTGAAATGAAGCGCGGCCTGTTCAGCCTCGTCCGCGCCGCTGCGCGCGGCGTCAAAGCCCAGCAGGATGTCCCCCAGCACAAGCCCGCAGGGGCCGGTGAAGCTGCGCTGCACGAAGCGATAGCAGGTCCCCTCGACCTCCTGCAGCGTGGTGTTCGCCGTGTCTTGCGCAGTCCCCAGAGCGGGTGCGGACCGTCCCAGTGTCGCGGAGCTCGCAAGCGGCTGCACCCGAGCCTGTGCCATCTGCTGCATATGATCGGCCAATGCACCGCTCAGCGGCGCGGCCAGACATATGGCGCGCGGGCCGACGATTTCCGCAGGCAGGTCGATACGACAGGCCACGGCCCCGGTCAGCGGCAGCGCCGCCGCGCCAAGACGATCAAGCACCGCGTCCAGCTCCGACGCCGGAAGCCCGGCCTCGGCGCCAAGCGCCATATCCGGCAGAGTGTTCATATCCGCTCCCCTCCTGCTTGTTCAAAACTTGTTAACCAAATGGGATCACACCGGCAGCGCAGAGGCCGCTGAATGCAGAAAAACCTCCCGGATGGACCGGGAGGTTTCTTTAGGTTTTAGCGAAAAGCTTAATAAGCCGTTAACAGAGGCACCCTATCGAAGGGTCAAGCCGCACACCGAAGGCTGCGGCCTTCCCTTGATCAAGGGCCCTGCTCAGAGGTAATCCGAGCGCTGCAGGCCGTATTTGGCCATCTTCTCGTTCAGCGTGCGGCGCGGCAGGCACAGCTCATCCATCACCGAAGAGATCGAGCCCTTGTGGCGGCGCATGGTGTTGTCGATCAGCATCCGCTCGAAGGCTTCGACGTATTCTTTCAACGGCTTGCCCTCGGTGGTCATCACCGGCTGCATGTCCTCGTGATCGTTCATCAGCAGCGAGGCGATGGTGCCCGTGCCGCGCCGCGATTGCAGCACCGCGCGCTCTGCGAGGTTGATCAACTGGCGCACGTTGCCCGGCCACGGCGCCTGCAAGAGCTGCGCCGCCTCCTGCGCCGAGACCTGCGGCGCGTCGCAGCCGTATTCGTCCGAGAACTGCTCGGAGAAGCGGGTGAACAGCGTCAGAATGTCCTCGCCGCGCTGGCGCAGCGGCGGCACCGTGATCTTCAGCGCCGCGAGGCGGTAGTAAAGATCGGGGCGCAGCGCGGTCTCGCAGGTGCGGCCTTCGTCCTGCAGGTTGCAGATGGCGACGATGCGGGTCTCGGGCGGGGTGCCCTGATCGTTGATCACCGACAGCAGCCGCGCTTGCGAGGCGTCCGACAGGCTCTCGATGTCTTCCAGCACCAGCGTGCCGCCGCGCGCCTCCTCGATCGCCGGCAGGCGGGTGTCCTCGGGCTGCATCGGGCCGAAGAGGCGGCGCATCAGCGCGTCCTCATCCATCGCGGCGCAGGAGATCAGCACGAACTTCTTACCCGCGCGCGATCCCACCGCGTGCAGCGCGTGGGCGATCAGCGTCTTGCCGGTGCCGGTTTCGCCGTCGATCAGCACATGGCCATCGGCCTGCCCCAGATCGAGCACATCCTCGCGCAGCCGCTCCATGGCGGGGCTCTGGCCGATGAGCTTGCTCATCAGCTGGCCGCCGTCCGACAACTCGCGCCGCAGCACCCGGTTGTCGAGCGTCAGGCGGCGGGCGTTGGTGGCCTTTTTCGCCAGTTCCGACATGCGATCGGGATTGAAGGGCTTTTCGAGGAAATCGTAGGCCCCGATGCGCATCGCCTCGACCGCCATCGGCACATCGCCGTGGCCGGTGATCATGATGACGGGCAGCGCGCTGTCATTGCCCATGAGCTTGCGCAGCAGCTGGATGCCATCCATGCCCGGCATGCGAATGTCAGAGATCACGATCCCCGGATAATCGGCACCGACCGCGCCGAGCGCCTCTTCGGCGCTGGAATAGGTCTCTGTGTCATAGCCCGACAGGGCCAGCCATTGGCTGATCGACTGGCGCATGTCCTTTTCATCGTCGACGATGGCGATCTTCATGGCTTTGGTCATTCGGTCTGGTCGCCTTTTGTTGTGGTCTTCTTACGCGTTACGCGGTGTCATACTCGTCATGGCGCGCGGCTCACTCGGCCGCCGCGTGGCTCTGGTTCAAGATAGGCAATTGCATCTCGAAAACAGCCCCACCCTCGGTTCCGTTCCGAGCGGTGAGACGGCCGCCCAGATCGGCGACGATCCCCGAAGAGATCGCAAGGCCGAGGCCGGTGCCGTCGCCGGGCTGTTTGGTGGTGTAGAAAGGCTCGAACAGCGCATCGAGATCCTCGATGCCGTGGCCGTTATCGCGCACGCTCAGCGTCGCGGTCTCGCCGCTGGCGAGGATGATCTCGATCTCGGGGTTGGCCACGGATTTCGTTGCGTCGATGGCGTTGCGCAGCAGGTTCACCAGAACCTGCTCAATCCGCATCCGGTCGCCCATCACCCGCACCGGCACATCGGGCAGGATCTTCGAGATCCGCACCCGCCGCGCCTTGAGTTGCGGCTCCATCATCGACAGCGACGAGGCCAGCGCCTCGCCCATGTCGACGGGCACGAAATTGGCCTGCCCCTTGCGGGCATAGCTTTTCAGCTGGCGGGTGATCGCGCCCATGCGCTCAATGAGATCATCAATGCGCGAAAAGGCGGTCAGCGCCTCCTCGGGGCGGTTGCGGTTGAGCAGCAGTCGCGCCCCGGCAAGATAGGTCTTCATCGCTGCCAGCGGCTGGTTCAGCTCGTGGCTCACCGCGGCGGACATCTCGCCAAGCGCGGCGAGCTTCGAGCTTTGCTCCAGCGTCTGCTCGGCGCTGGCGAGATCCTTCTGCACCTTCTCGCGCTCGGCGATCTCGCGCTGCAGCCGGGCGTTGAGCGCGCGCAGCTCGACGCTCTCGCGCTGGAACAAGGCCATGCGCAGCGCGGTCTTGCGCGACAGCGCGTAGAAGGCCAGCGCCGCCAGCAGCGCAAAGGCCATGATCTCCAGCGCCAGCACCGCGTTCACCTTCTCGCGCACCGAGGCGTAGGTGGTGAAAGTCGCCATGGTCCAGCCGCGGAACGGGATACGCCCGTCGATCCGCATCACCGCCTCGCCGCGCAGATAGGCGTCAGCAGGCAGCGCGGTCCAATCGGCGGTGGCCTTGATGGCGCGCTCTATGGCGTTCTCGGCGGGCTGGCGGGCCAGCGCCTCATCCATGGTGAGCCCGCGCCAGCGCGGCTCGGTCGCCAGAATGATGTGGCCTTCGGAATCGAGCACGGCGACAGCATCGGTGATCCCGGCCCATGCGCGTTCGAACTTGGCCAGATCGACCTCGACCACGATCACCCCGATGGCGGAATTCTGGCTTTCGACCCGGCGCGAATAGGTGAAGGCATAGCCGCCCGCCTCGCGCTCCTGCACGGTAAAGACGGTGGTGTTGGCGCGCAGCGCGTCGACGTAATAGGCCTCGCCCCGATGGTTCTGCCCCAGCCGGTTGCGGTCGGTCGCCGCCACGGTGCGCCCGTCGCGATCGAGCAGCATCAGCGAGGCGGCGCCGATCTCATCCACGTAAGAGATCAGGCGCTGCGTCGACTGGCTGAAGTCATTGGAATTGAGCGCGCCGATCAGCGCCGGATCGCGCGCCAGAAGCTGCGGCACGATGGCGTTGCGGCGCAGTTCGGAAAGGATGTTGCCGGAGTAGAGCGCCAGCCGCAGCTCGGCGCGGTTGCGCGTCGAGGCGGTGGAGCGGTCGGTCAGCAGGACGTTGGTGATCCACACCGTGCTGACCGCCAGAACCAGCAGTACAATCAAGGCAGCCCGCACCCGCCAGCTAAGCGGGCCCGAGCGCCTGCGGTCTTTTTGATCGTTGGCGGGCTCCGACATGGCGCCCAATTTACGCGCCGCGTGCCGCCTTCTCAAGCGTTGCCGGTCAAGCCTCGGCCAGCGCGGCGGTCAAATGGGCGAAAAGACGCGCACCGTCCTCATTGCCCTGCGACGGATCGCAGGCCCGCTCGGGGTGCGGCATCATCCCGAGAACACGGCGGTTTTCCGAAAGAATGCCCGCGATATCCCGGTCCGAGCCATTGGGGTTGTCGGTGTAGCGGAAGGCCACGCGGCCCTCGCCTTCGAGCCTGTCCAGAGTCGCGGCATCGGCGGTGTAATTGCCGTCGTGATGCGCGATCGGGATGCCGATCCGCTCGCCCGCCTCATAGCCACGGGTAAAGATCGACTGGCTTTCCGCCACCTCAAGGCCGATGGTGCGGCAGATGTACTTGAGGTTTGCGTTGCGCAGCAGCGCGCCCGGCAGCAGCCCGGTCTCGGTGAGGATCTGAAAGCCGTTGCAGACTCCAAAGACGTAGCCGCCGCGCTCGGCATGGGCCTTCACATCGCGGCAGATCGGCGAGTTGGCGGCAATGGCGCCGCAGCGCAGGTAGTCGCCGTAGGAAAAGCCGCCCGGCAGGCCGACGATGTCGACGCCATCGGGCAGCGCAGTGTCCTTGTGCCAGACCATCTCGACCTGCAGCCCGGCCTGTTCGAAGGCCATCTTGAGATCACGATCGCAGTTCGATCCGGGGAAGACGATGACGGCGGCTTTCATGGGCACTCTCCTGAACGGCCTTGCGACGCGCTGCGGCGCCGCCCCCGCGTCAGCGGGTGAAATCGGTGATCACGGCCACACCCGGAGGCGTTGGCCCGTTGAACGCCGCCAGTTCCGCCCCGGCCTGGCTGAGGGGAATCTCGCGCGCGATAAGCGGGCTCATATCCACCTTTCCGCGCGTAATCAATCCAAGCAGCGACGGATAGCGATGCGAGGGCATGCCGCGGGTGCCGTAAAGCGCCAGATTGGCCATATAGACGGCGTTCATGTCCACCTCCTGCACCGCGTGATGCCCCACAGGCATGCCCACCTGCACGTGCCGCCCCAAGGGCCGCAGGCAGCGGATCGAGGCGTTGACGGTCTGCGGGATGCCCAGTGCCTCGACGCTCACATGCGCGCCGCCGCCGGTGATCTCCTTGATCTTCGCCGCCGCGTCCTCCTCGGCGGCGTTCACCGCCGCATCCATGCCCAGCGACAGCGCGTGATCCAGCTTTTCCTGCACCACATCGACGACCACCACATGCGCCCCCAGCGCGCGGCCGAGGATGGCGGCAGAAAGCCCGATACCACCGGTGCCATGCACCGCCAGCCACTCGCCGCCCTGCAGCGCCGCGCGCCCGGTGAGCGCATGCCACGCGGTGGTCACCCGGCAGCCAAGTCCCGCGGCCAATGTGGGCGACATGCCCTCAGGGAGCCGCGCGAGATTGAAGTCGCGCGGCACGGCGACATATTCGGCAAAAGCGCCCGGCTCGATGAACCCCGGCAGGCGCTGGTCAAAACAGGTGTGCTGCTGCCCCTCGCGGCACTGCGGACAGGTGCCGCAGGCGAGGATGAAGGGCGCCACCAGCTTGTCGCCGACCTGCCATTGCGAGGCGGGTCCTGCCTCGACCACCTCGCCGCAATATTCATGGCCCTGAATCTGCCCCGGCTTCACCCGCGGATGCTCGCCCGACCAGCCGTGCCAGTCCGAGCGGCAGACCCCGCAGGCCAGCACCTTCAGCACCACGCCATCTTCGGGACAGGCCGGCATCGGCACCTCCTCGATCGACAGGTCGGCGTTGTATTCTCTCAGGACAGCGGCGCGCATGAATGATCTCCTCCAAAACTGCGATCACAGAACGACAGGCCACGCGAAAACACAAGCCCCTCGAAGGCGGTACCGTCCGGCCTGCCTCCGGCGGGGATATTTGTATCTAGACGAAGCGCAGACCGTCCCCCTTCGTCTAGATGAAAATATCCCGGGGGAGCCCGCGCAGCGGGCGGGGGCAGAGCCCCCTCTCTTGCCGCGCCGCAGGCCCTTCCCCGCGCCCCTCTTGAGCAAACGCCCCTGCGGCGATACATCTGCGCAACTGACCAAAGGATAAACTCCATGCCGATCAAGCTGCCCGAAGACCTTCCCGCCTATAACGTGCTCTCGCGCGAGGGCGTGATGGTCATGTCCGAGGACAGCGCGTCTCGGCAGGACATCCGGCCGCTGCGCATCGCGCTGCTCAACCTCATGCCCAAGAAGATCCAGACCGAGAACCAGTTCGCGCGCCTCATCGGGGCGACGCCGCTGCAGATCGAGTTTTCGCTGATCCGCATGAGCGAGCATCAGACCAAGAACACCGCCGCCGAACATATGGAAGCCTTTTACCGGCCGTTCTCGGAGGTCGAGGCCTCGGGCGAGAAGTTCGACGGGCTGATCATCACCGGCGCGCCGATCGAGCATCTCGAGTTCACCGATGTCACCTATTGGGACGAGCTCAAGCGGGTCTTCGAGTGGAGCCAGACCCATGTGCACGCCACCTTCGGCGTCTGCTGGGGCGGCATGGCGATGATCAACTATTTCCACGGCATCAAGAAGCACATCCTCGATCACAAGGCCTTCGGCTGCGTGCGCCATCAGAACCTCGCCCCCGCCTCGCCCTTCCTGCGCGGCTTCTCGGATGACATGGTGATGCCGGTGTCGCGCTGGACCGAGATGCGCCGCGACGAGATCGAGGCGGCGGGCCTGCCGGTGCTGATCCACTCGCCGGAAACCGGCCCGGCGCTGGTCGAGGACAAGGCGCATCGCGCGCTCTATATCTTCAACCACCTCGAGTATGACAGCACCACGCTGAAGGACGAGTATGACCGCGACGTCGAGGCGGGCAAGCCGATCAACGTGCCAGCGAATTACTACCCCAGCGATGATCCGAGCCAGAAGCCGCTGAACCGCTGGCGCAGCCACGCGCATCTGCTGTTCACCAATTGGATCTCCGAGATCTACATGACCACGCCGTTCGACGTTGCGCGAATCGGCAGCGAGTCCACCGACTGGCGCGCCGCTGCCAAGGTCGGGGCCTGAGCCATGTGGCAGATGCTGCTGCCCGCCCTGCTGCTGACACTGGCCGGCTGCGGGCTGACCAGCAGCAAGGCGGGCCGCGAGGCCAGCGGCGCCGAGGCGGCCTTCCCGCCCGAGGGGCAGTTCCTGCAGGTCGGCGACCGCCGGGTGCACTACGTGGAAAAGGGCAGCGGCCCGCCGCTGGTTCTGATCCATGGCGCCAGCGGCAATCTGCGTGACTGGACCTTTGACGCGGTCGAGCGGCTGAGCCCGCGCTATCGCGTCATCGCCTTTGACCGCCCGGGCCTTGGCTACACCGAGGCCGAGGCGGATGGCGACAGTATCTTCGAGCAGGCGGCGCTGCTGTCGTCCGCTGCCGGGCAACTCGGCGCGGCGCGGCCCATCGTGCTTGGCCAGTCCTATGGCGGCGCCGTGGCGCTGGCCTGGGCGGCGAACCATCCCGAGAGCGTGTCCGCGCTGGTGCTGCTGGGCGCCGCCTCGCAGCCTTGGGAGGGCGGGCTGCCGCTCTTTTATCAGATCACCGCCGGGCCGCTCGCGCCGCTCGCCAATCCCGCCATTGCCGCTTTCGCGCCCGACAGCGCCGTGCAGGATGCCATCGAGGATGTGTTCCTGCCCAACCCGGTGCCCGCGGGCTATGCCGCGCATATCGGCGCGCCGCTGACCCTGCGCCGCGAGAGCCTTGCGGCCAACGCCCGCCAGCGCGCCAGCCTCAAGGCCGAGATCCGCGCCCTCGCCCCGCGCTACCCGGCGCTCGATCTGCCGGTAGAGCTGGTCCACGGCGAGGCCGACACCACGGTGGGCTTGCAGATCCATTCGGTGCCGACGGCGGCGCAGATCCCGCGCGCCAACCTCGTCACCCTGCCCGGCGTCGGCCATATGCCCCAGCATGTCAGCCCCGCGCAGATGGACGCCGCCATCGCCCGCGCCGCCGCGCGCGCGGGTTTGCGCTGACCGGCGCTTGGCCCCATATTGATGAAGACGACGCAATCAGAAGGACCTAGCCCCGTGTCCCTGCCCTTCGACGGCGCGATCAGCGCGTTCTTCGAGAAGAAGGCTCCCAAGGAGGTGCGACAGGCCATCCGCCGCGCCGACAAGGATGACATCCTCTCGCACAGCTATCCCTATTCCGAAGAGATGAAGGGCAAGAGCTACGACAAGCAGATGAAAGCGCTGCAGGTCGAGCTGATGAAGCTGCAGCGCCATGTGAAGGCCAGCGGCGATCGCATCGCCATTCTGTTCGAGGGCCGTGACGCCGCGGGCAAGGGCGGCACGATCAAACGCTTCCGCGAAAACCTCAACCCGCGCGGCGCGCGCGTGGTGGCGCTGTCGAAACCCTCGGACACCGAGGCGACGCAATGGTATCTGCAGCGCTACATCGACCATCTGCCCGCGGGCGGCGAGATCGTCTTCTTCGACCGTAGCTGGTACAACCGCGGCGTGGTCGAGCATGTCTTTGGCTTCTGCACCGAGGCGCAACGCGAGCATTTCTTTGCGCAGGTGCCGGATTTTGAGAAGATGCTGGTCGAGGAAGGCATCAAGCTGTTCAAGTTCTGGCTCAACGTCGGACAGGCCGAGCAGCTGCGCCGCTTCCTTGCACGAGAGCAGGACCCGCTGAAACAATGGAAACTGTCGTCGATCGACGTCGAGGGGCTGAAGCTCTGGGACGAATATGGCGCGGCGATCCGCGAGACGCTCTCGCGCACACACACCGCCGCCGCGCCCTGGACGGTGATCCGCTCGGACGACAAGAAGCGCGCCCGCATCGCCGCCATCCGCCACGTGCTGAGCCATCTCGATTACGACAACAAGGATGAGGCCGCCGTTGGCGTGCCCGACGCGAAGATCGCCGGGGGTCCCGAAGTCTGGGATGGGTAAACGCGGCTATCACCATGGCAACCTGCGGCAGGCGCTGGTCGAGGCCGCGCTGGAGCTGATCGAGGAAAAGGGCCCCACGGGCTTTACCCTGTCGGAGGCGGCAAAACGCGCCGGGGTCACGCCTGCCGCGGTCTACCGGCATTTCTCGGGCCGTGAGGATCTGATCGCCGAGGCGGCGCGGCAGGGCTATGAGATCTTCGGCGATCTCATGCAATACGCCTATGACAGCGGCCAGCCCTCGGCGCTGGCGGCCTTCGAGGCCACGGGCCGCGCCTATCTCGCCTTCGCCCGCCGCCATCCCGGCCACTACATCTCGATGTTTGAAAGCGGTATCTCGGTGAACCATTCGCCCGAGCTGGCCGCCGCCTCGCGCCATGCCCGCGGCGTGCTGGAGAAGGCCGCGAGCGATCTGTCGCAGCACATCCCCCCCGAGAAGCGCCCGCCCGCGGCGATGTTCTCGGCGCATGTCTGGGCGCTGAGCCACGGCGTCGTCGAGCTGTTCGCGCGCAACTCGCCGGGCACCCAGTCGCCCTTCCCTGCGGACGAGCTGCTGGAGACCGGCATCGGCATCTATCTGCGTGGCCTCGGCCTCATTCCGCCTGACAGCTAAGGCGCGCTCAGCGCGCCCTCTGCGGCGCTGTTCAACGCCCCAGCGTGCGGCGAATCTCGGCTTCCAGCTTTTTCAGCAGCTCGGCGTTGTCGTAATCGGCGATGGCGATGCGCCGCGCCTCTTCGCCCATCTGGCGCTTTTGTTCGGGCGGCAGCGCAACCGCGCGGGCCACGGCCTCGGTGTAGCCTGCCTCATCGTGCTCTTCGACAAGATAGCCGGTCTGCCCCTCGCGCACCGCCTCTGGGATGCCGGCATGGCGGGTCGAGACCACCACGCAGCCCGCGGCCATGGCCTCTTGGATCGAGGTCGGCAGCCCTTCGGTATTGCCGTTCCGCGCGGTGACCGAATGCTGAACAAAGACCTCGGTGCGTTCGAGATGCGCGCGCACCTCTTCGTGCGGCAGCGCGCCGGGCAGCGACACCCGATCCTGCAGCCCCAACTCGGACACCAGCGCCTTGGCGGGCTCATAAAGCTCGCCGTCGCCGATCATCGTCAGCTGCGCCTGCGGGTTGCGTTGGGCGGCCTCGGCAAAGGCGCGGATGGTCATCAGCGGCGTCTTCTTTTCGACGAAACGCCCCACCGCAAGGCAGGACCCCGGCAGCTTCTCGCCCGGCACGAAGCGCCGCACGTCCACGCCCGAGGGGATGACCACCGAATTGGGATGGCTGACACCGACCGAGGCGAGATTGTCGAGCAGGAACTGCGACACCGAGAACACCCCGGCCAGCCGCGGCATCATCTTTTTGTAGGCGCGCTGCACATGCGGATGGCGAATGCGCGACGAGGCATCCGAGCCGCGGAAATAGCAGAACACCGGAATACCGGCCGCGTTGGCGATGGGGGCGATGGCCACGCCCTGCGGGCCGAATTCGGACAGGATCATGTCCGGCTTGTGCCGCGCCAGAAAGCGCAAAGCGCCGCGCCGCGCCGAGCCATAGGGCATGCGGCTGGAGCCGTGGCGCAGGTGGTTGAGGCCGCGCGCAAAGGGACGGATGAGCTTGTCAGTGGCGGGACGGTCTTCGGGCGACATCTCGAAAAAGCGCCCGTCTTCAGGGGTTTCTTCGGTCAGCCGGTCAGCGATCACGCAGGTCGCGCCGCCAAACAGGTGCTGGATGTGGCGGTTGACGAAGGTCTGCCCCGGAGACAGGTAGGTTCCGACGACGATGCAGGATTTCATGCCAGGGCGCTCCTTGGTTCATGGCGCGTCCGCGCTCAGTAAAATTCTTCCACGACGTTGGCCAGCTGATTTGCAATCGCCTCGGGCCGCACCGCTTCGGCCATCGCGGCCATACGCGCACGCGCCTCTGTCCAGACCGGACCGCCAAACGCATCGCGCGCCCGTTCCAGCACCGCCGGAGCCTCGCCGCAATCGAAAAAGAACGGATAATCCGCGCCAAGAAACCGCTCGGCGTCCTCGGTGTCACGGCTGGCCAGCACCACGGCTCCCAGCGCCGCGGCGGTAAAGCCCTTGAGGAAAGGCTTGAAGGCGCCCTCCTGTCCGGCCCGAAAGCGGCGCGCACAGAAATGCAGGTTGTACTCCGGCAGGCGCGGCAGCGCCGCTTCGAACTCGGCCCGCGTGCTGGCGGGCAATTGCGTGACCTCCGCCGCGATTTCCGGCGGCACTTCGGTGTTTAGCGGATCGCCCAGATAGAGCGCCGCGAACTGCGCCTGCTGCGCCTGCGGCAAGCGATAAATCTCGGGATCCACATGGTGATGCACCAGCCGCACGCGTCCGGCCAGCTCGGGCCGGGCCGAGAGCGCATCTTGCTGGGTGAAGGAACAGCTAAGGTGCAGGTCGGCACCGGCAAAGCGCATCCGGTCCTGCGGCTCGTCGACATGGTCGAAACACAGACCCCGTCCCCACCAGCGCAGCAGATGCGCCGCGCGGGACGACAGTTTGCGCACTGCGGTCTTCGAGATCACATAGACCGCATCGCGCGGCAGCGACAGCACCCAGCGTTCTTGTGCGGCAAAACCGTCGGCGCGTTCGGGCATCTCGATCAGCCCCGCCTCGATGCGCGCAGAGGCATGCTGCGCCAGCATTTCACGCAGTTGGAAGGCGCGCATCACCGTGCTGCCGGTGTCACGCTTGCGGCGCGTATAGACAAAGTAGACGCGATATGGACGTGCCATGGCTCCTCCTCCGCAAACATGCCCGCAGAAACAAGAAATCGCGCCGACACAAGGCCGGCGCGATCCAAATCGTCCGAAGGCTGAAAATCAGCGCTTCGAGAACTGGAAGCTGCGGCGTGCCTTGCGGCGGCCGAACTTCTTACGCTCGACGACGCGGCTGTCGCGGGTCAGGAAGCCTGCGGCTTTCAGAGCGCCACGCAGCGACGGATCGTAAAGCTGCAGTGCTTTCGAGATGCCGTGCTTGACCGCACCGGCCTGACCCGAAAGACCGCCACCTTTCACGGTCGCGTAAACGTCGAACTGGTCTTCCACACCGGCAACGGTGAAGGGCTGACGCAGGATCATCTGCAGCACGGGACGTGCGAAGTATTTCGCCTGTTCCTTGCCGTTCACCACGACCTTGCCCGAGCCCGGCTTGATCCAGACGCGTGCAACAGCGTCCTTCCGCTTGCCGGTGGCATAGGAGCGGCCCAGCTCGTCACGAACGGGCTCACGCGGGGCTTCGACGGTTTCGGGCGCAGCTTCGATGCCTGCAGCGGTGCCCAGCTCTTCCAGAGAGTTGATCTGTTCGGCCATGATTACACCCGGGTGTTTTTCTTGTTCATCGACTTGACGTCCAGCACTTCGGGCGATTGCGCCTCGTGCGGGTGCGCCGCGCCTGCGTAGATGCGCAGGTTGGTCATTTGCTGACGCGACAGGCGGTTGCCCGGAAGCATGCGCTTGACGGCCTGGAACACCACACGCTCGGGGTGTGCACCCTCGAGGATCTGGGCCTTCGTGCGGGACTTGATGCCGCCCGGGTGGCCGGTGTGCCAGTAGAAGTTTTCTTCACGCTTCTTGCCGGTCATCTGCACCTTGTCGGCGTTGATGACGATGACATTGTCGCCCATGTCCATGTGCGGGGTGAAGGTGGCTTTGTGCTTGCCACGCAGACGCATGGCAACGATCGAGGCGAGACGGCCGAGAACGACGCCTTCCGCGTCGATCACGATCCATTTCTTCTCGATGTCTGCCGGAGTCGCAGAGAAGGTTTTCATCGTGGTTGCCCTTGAGCTTGTTCAAAAAGGAGCCACGGCGGGCCCCGAATTCCGATGGGCGGGTTATAAGCATGCCCGCGACACAGTCAAGCGCCACCTTTCCGCATTAATCGTTAAAAAACAATAACTTGAAAAAACGGTATCTAAATACCCCACAAATATTCAGCCCCCACCCCCGCTCAGACGAGGATTTGCTCGGGCGGATCGTCCAGCAGCCTGCGCAGCTTCAGGATCGCGGCCTCGAACTCGGGCAGCGGCACCTGCCCGTTCATGCCGATGCGCACCGCATGCGGCGCGAAGGCGTCGCGCAGGGCGAACTCCTCGGCGGCCCGCACCTGCACCCCCTCGGCTTCCGCCGCCATGCAGAAGGCGGCGGCGCGCCAGCCCGCCGGAAGCCGCAGCCAGACGAAAGGCGCCTCCTCGTTCCACGTGATATCATGGCCGCCAAGGAAATTCACCGCGCTGCGCACATAGAGCGCGTTGCGCTCGCGCACGGCCCGGACGATCTCGCGGGTCTCGCGGCGGCTCAGCAGATCGGTCACCAGATCGGCCAGCGGCAGCGCAAGGCCGAAGAACCCGTATTCCGCCGCCCGGCGCAGATCGCCGCGCCGCGCCCGTGGGGCAATGACGAAGCCGACCCGCAGGCTCGGCGTCAGCGTCTTGGAGATCGACGAGACGAACCAGCCCTGTTCCGGCAACATCGCGCGATAGGTCTCGCAGCGCGCCTCGCCCAGAAAGGTGCTGTCGTCCTCCAGCACGTGCAGCCCGCAACTGCGGGCGACTGTGGCGATCTCGCGCCGCCGCGCGGGCGGCGTCACATGGGTGGTGGGGTTGTGCATCGCCGGCGAGGTGCAGAGCAGCTGCGCCTCATGTTTGCGTGCCAGTTCCGCCAGCGCATCGGGCCGCAGCCCCTGCGCGTCCATCGGCACCGGCACCGGCTCGGCGCGCAACAGCTCGGCGGCGCGGCGGAAGCCGGGATAGCACAGCTCCTCCACCAGAACGACGGGACGGCGCCCGCGCAGCACCGCCTGCATCACCAGCGAGATGCCGTTCTGCGCTCCATGGCTGAGCACCACATCCTCGTGATGCACCTGCCCCATGGGCACATCCGCCAGCCAGTTCAGCGCCGCCTGACGCGCCGGAGCAAAGGCGCGGCTGGTGGGATAGTCCATCAGACCGGGCGAAGGCCGCGCCGAGATCCGGGCCAGCGCCTCGCGCACCAGCGCCACCTGCCCCAGATCCGGAATGCGCCCGGTGAAGAGACTCACCATCGCATCGCCGCTGGGGGTCACCTCGCGCGGGCCGCTCTCGATCAGCAGCGGCGGCGCGGTCTCCGGCGCGCCGCGCACGAAGGTGCCGCGTCCCACTTCCGCCACCAGTACGGACTCGTCGGTGAGGATTGTATAGGCCCGCGCCACGGTCCCCGGGGTCATCCCCAGCCGCCATCCAAGCTCCCGCACCGGCGGAAGCCGCGTGCCCGCGGCAAGCTTCCCCTGCGTGATCCCATCCCGCAATGCACCTGCCAGCATTCGATATTTCGGAGCCGACGCCTGATTTTCGAACAGTTCGAAAATTGTATCGGTAACAATGTTTTTCTCGACGCTCATTGGGGCACAATGTATCAATGATCGCATGAGATCAAGATAATTGTACCGATACAAAACTGGAGATACACCGATGGCACATGCCGCCCACGCCCCGCTTCTTGCCTATCTCGACGCGCAGCGCCCGCTGCCGCCGTTTGCGGCCATTGCGCTGCGCGTTGCGGTGGTGACCGCGAAATGGTCCGAGCGCCGCCACACCCGCCGTGCGCTGCTCGAGCTCGATGACCATCTTCTGCGTGACGTCGGATTGGAACGGACCGCCGCCCTCCGGGAGGCGCGCCGCAAGTTCTGGCAGGGCTGATCCCCGGACCTGACGGAACCTCTTCCACTTGGCGCGAGGCACCCCCTCGCGCCATTTTTGTGTCTGGCGCCAAGCGCCCGCCCGCCGCAAAGGCGGCAAAGGATCACCATGCGTATTTTTAAAGAGAAGAAGCCCGAGGATGAGCAAGACTCCCCGGGCTTCTTCTCTTTTTAAATACGCCTTATAGGCGCGGCGGCGCCGTTCAGCGGGCGGCCAGCCCATCGCGCAGCACGCCCAGCACCGCCTCGCGCGGCACATCGGCGGTGACGAAAGCCTGCCCGATGCCGCGGGCGAGGATGAAGCGAATGGCGCCGTCGAGCACCTTTTTATCCTGCCCCATGAGATCAAAGAGCGCCTCGGCCCCCGGCAGGTCGCCGGGAATATCGCTGAGGTCGCGCTTCATGCCCATCGAGGCCAGATGCGCCCGCAGCCGCGACGGGTCCTCCTGCGGGCAAAGCCCGAGGCGGGCCGAAAGCTCGAAGGCCAGCGCGCAGCCGATCGCCACACCCTCGCCATGCAGCAGCCGGTCCGAATAGCCGGTGGCTGCCTCCAGCGCGTGGCAGAAGGTGTGCCCGAGGTTGAGCAGCGCGCGATCGCCCTGCTCGGTCTCGTCGCGCACCACGATTTCGGCCTTCATCTCCACCGAGCGGCTCACCGCATGCGCCAGCACCTGCGGATCGCGTGCCACCAGCCCGGCGGCATTGTCCTCGAGCCAATGGAAGAAGGTCGCATCGCCGAGCAGCCCGTATTTCACCACCTCGCCGTAGCCCGCGAGGAAGTCGCGCGGCGCCAGCGTGGCGAGCACGTCGATGTCGGCCAGCACCAGCGAGGGCTGGTGGAAGGCGCCGATCAGGTTCTTGCCCGCGGGCGAGTTGATGCCGGTCTTGCCGCCGACCGAACTGTCGACCTGCGCCAGCAGCGAGGTCGGGATCTGCACGAAGCGCACGCCCCGGCGCAGGATCGCCGCGGAGAACCCCACCAGATCGCCGATCACCCCGCCCCCGAGCGCCACCACCACGTCGCGCCGCTCGACCTTCTGGGCCAGCAGCCATTCGGTGACATGCTCCAGTTCGCGCCAGCATTTGGTCGCCTCGCCGGGCGTCAGGCTCAGCGCCTCGCAGGCGATGCCTTCGGCGGCGAGCCCCGCCTTCAGCGCCGGCAGATGCGCCGCGGCGACGGTCTCGTCGCTGACCACCACAACGCGTTTGCGGCTGCCCAGCAGCGGCGCGATCTCGGCCCCGGCCCGCGCCAGCAGCCCGGCGCCGATGCGCACGTCATAGGCGCGCGCGCCAAGGTCCACATGTACCGTTCCCGAAAGAGCCGCATCACTCATCCGCTGCATTCCTCCAATACGTCGGGCCGCGTTTTCAGCGTCTCGATCACTTTCAGCGCCATACTGTCCACCGACAGCCCATGCTCCGAGGTCACCGCCAGATCGGCCAGCGCATAGATCGGCACGCGGCGCTCATAGATCTCGGTCAGCGTGGCCAGCGGGTCGGGCGTGCGCAGCAGCGGACGCGTGTCCTTGTGGCGCACCCGGCCCCAGAGCACCTTGAGATCGGCATCGAGCCAGACCGCGACGCCCTTTTCGGTGATCATCCGGCGGTTCGCCTCGGCCATATAGGCCCCGCCCCCGGTCGACAGCACCGCCGGGCGGGCGTCGAGCAGACGCTCGATCACCTGACTTTCCTTGCGCCGAAAGAACGCCTCGCCGTCGCGGGCGAAGATCTCGGCAATCGTCATATTCGCCGCTTTCTCGATTTCGGCATCCGAATCGCGAAACGGCACGTTCAGGGCAGAGGCGAGCGCCCGGCCAACGGCCGATTTTCCTGCTCCCATCATGCCCACCAGCACAACTGTCTTTTTCAACTTCGGGTGCAATCCCCTTGTTTCTCGGCCATGCATCGCCAATTCTGCCTCCTGAGGCCGTGAATGACGTGTCGTTGCCGAAAAGGCTAGGTATAAGTGACAAAAAACATGAGGCAGGACTAACGAGCATATGGGACGACTCCTCAAACCCCTTTTCTTCCTTCTCGTCCTCGCGGCGATCGCGCTGGTGGCTTACGCCTATGTGGGCCCCTACTTCGGCGCGGATTTCTCGCCGCCCCAGACGGAAATTCGCCAGCCCGTGGAGCTTGATGCGAACTAGGCTACTTCTGAGCGCCCTGCTTCTGGGCGCCCCGACGCTCGGCGCTGCCGAGGCCCCGCTTGCTGCCATCGACTGGCTCAAGCCCGGCCCGGCTGTGTCTGGCGTTCCCGGTGTAAGCGCCGCGATGCCGCTGCCAGAGGCGCCCGCGACCGGCACTCTGCGCGTGCCGCATCCGCTGCCCGAGCGCGGGACCTCAGGCCGTGCCTTTCCCGGACGCAGCTCGCCCCCCGGTTCGTCCTTTGGCGCGCTGCCCAAGGATGAGCCGCCAGTGGCGCGCTCCGGCACCTCCCCCGCGGTCGAGAGCGCGACGCTCGATGCGCCCTCCGCCGAGGCGGCGGGGCTGCTGTCGACGGCGATGACCGGCCTGCCGCGCTCGCTCTGGTCCGGGTCCGAGGCGGCGCAACTGGCACCGCTCATCGCCCGTGTGGAACCTGCGGTGCCCGCGCTTTCCGCGCAGATGCTGACGCTGCTTCTGGCCGAGGCCGACGCGCCGCAGGGCAAACCGTCGCTGCTGGTGGCGCGCATCGACCGGCTGATCGAGGAAGGCGCGGTGGATGCCGCGCTGGCGCTGGTCGAACAGGCTGGCGGCGCCTCGTCGCCCGAGATCTTCCGGCGCTGGCTCGACCTCGCGCTGATCGCCGGGGATGATTCTCCGCCCTGCGCCACGCTGATGCGCCAGCCCTATCTGTCGGACGATATCCCCACGCGAATCTATTGCGACGCGCGGATCGGCAATTGGGAACATTCGGTCACCGTCTTCGGCAGCGCCGAGGCGCTTGGGCAAATCGATGGGCGCGATGCCGAGCTTCTGGCCCGTCACCTCGATCCCGAACTGGTCGATGCCTCTGCGCCGCTCAACCCGCCCGCGCGCCCGACGCCGCTGGAGTTTCGCCTGTTCGAAAGCATCGGAGAGGCGCTGCCGACGCAGCCGCTGCCGCGGATGTTCGCCGCCGCCGATCTGTCGGGCAACCGCGGCTGGCGCGCGCAGATCCTGTCGGCCGAGCGGCTGGCGCGGCGCGGCACGCTGTCGGGCAACCGGCTTTTGGGCATTTACACCGACCGCGAGCCCGCCGCCTCTGGCGGGGTTTGGGACCGGGTGTCCTCGGTTCAGGATCTGGAGGCCGCGCTGGAGGGCCGCCGCACCGACCTCATTGGCCCCGCGCTGATCGCCGCATGGCCGCAGATGCGCAGCGCCGGGCTGCTGGTGCCCTTTGCCGAACTTTACGCCCCGCGCCTGAGCGGGCTCGCCCTTGAGGGCCGCGCCGCCGGGCTGGCCCGGCGCGCCGCGCTGCTCTCGCCCGACTATGAGGCCGCCGCGCGCGCGCTGGCTCCGCAGTCCGGGCTGATGGAAACCGTTGCCGCCGTCGCGAAGGGCGACACGCCCGAAGCAATGCCGCGCAGCCCCGCCGCGCAGGCGGTGGCCGAAGCCTGGCGCCCCGATGCAGAGGTGCCGCCCGAGCTTGAGGCGCTGCTGCAAGAGGGCAAGCTGGGCGAGACCGTGCTGCGCGCCATCGCCCTCTTTGGGTCCGGCGCCGAGGGCAATCACGCCGATCTGACCGGCGCGCTGGCGACGCTGCGCCGCGTCGGACTCGAAGACACGGCGCGCCGCGCCGCGATCCAGCAACTCATCCTCGCGGACGAAGGAGCCCCGCTGTGAGCGCGACGAACTGGGTTTCGGCGTTCCTCGAAGCGCAGGCCGCCGAACGCGGCGCCGCCGACAACACGCGCTCGGCCTATGCCCGCGATCTGGCGGATTTCACCGCGTGGCTCGCCGCCCGTGGCCGCGATCTGGCCAGCGCCGAGCGCGCTGATGTCGAGCAATATCTGATCGCCTGCGAGGCCGACGGGCTCGCGGTGTCGACTCGCGCGCGGCGGCTGTCGTCGATCAAGCAGCTCTACCGTTTCGCCTTTGAAGAAGGGCTGCGGGGCGACAACCCGGCGGTGCAGATCTCTGGCCCCGGTCGTCCGAAGCGCCTGCCAAAGACGCTCAGCACCGAAGAAGTGGACCGGCTGCTCGACGCTTCCGAGACCCATGGCCGCACCGCCGACGACCGGCTGCGCAACGCGTGCCTGATGCAACTGCTCTATGCCACCGGGATGCGGGTGAGCGAGCTTGTGACGCTGCCGCTCTCGGCGGCGCGGGGCGATCCGCGGATGCTGCTGATCCGCGGCAAGGGCGGCAAGGAACGAATGGTGCCGCTCTCGGCCCCCGCGCGCGAGGCGCTGGCCATCTGGCTCGAACGCCGCGACGCCCGCGAGGCGCTGGCGAAGGCGGAAGGCAAGCCCGCGTCGGGCTTTCTCTTTGCCTCGCGCGGCAAGGCCGGGCATCTGACCCGCCATGCGTTCTACGTGATGATCAAGGATATCGCGGTTGCCGCCGGGGTGTCCCCGGCGAAGGTGACGCCGCACACGCTGCGCCACGCCTTCGCGACGCATCTTCTGGCCAATGGCGCTGACCTGCGCGCCATCCAGACCTTCCTCGGCCACGCCGATGTGGCGACCACCGAGATCTACACCCATGTTCTGGAAGAGCGCCTGCGCGATCTGGTGATGGACCACCACCCGCTGGCAAGAGACTGATCCCCCCACCTTCGTCTAGACGAAAATATCCCGGGGGTGCGGGGGCAGCGCCCCCGCCTCAGCCCTGCAAGATTAAGCGTGCACCTCGGTATAGGTGCCCTCGCCCGCCAGAATGCCCCGGAACCCGCCCGGCTCGTTCAGCGAGAAGACGATCAGCGGCATCTTGTTGTCACGCGCCAGCGCGATCGCCGAGGCATCCATGACCTTCAGGTTGTCGCGCAGCACATCATCATAGGTGATGCGATCATAGCGCTTGGCCTCGGGGTTGGTCTTGGGGTCGCTGTCGTAGATGCCATCCACCTGTTTGCCCATGAAGATCGCCTCACAGGCCATCTCGTTGGCGCGCAGCGCCGAGGCGGTGTCGGTGGTGAAATAAGGGTTGCCGGTGCCCGCAGCGAAAATGCAGACCCGCTTCTTCTCGAGGTGGCGCACGGCGCGGCGGCGGATGTAGGGCTCGGCCACCTCGTCCATGCGGATTGCCGAGATCACCCGGGTGAACACGCCCAGCTCTTCCAGCGCCGACTGCATCGCCAGCGCGTTCATCACCGTGGCCAGCATGCCCATATAATCGGCGGTGGTCCGCTCCATCCCCTGTGCCGAGCCAGCGAGGCCGCGGAAGATGTTGCCGCCGCCGATCACCATGCAGATCTCTACACCCATATCGTGAACGGATTTTACCTCGCGGGCGATCCGTTCGACGGTCTGCGGGTTGAGGCCGTAGCCCCTGTCGCCCATAAGCGCCTCACCCGAGATTTTCAGCATCACACGTTTGAAGGTGGTCTGGGGCTGCTCGGTCATGTTGCGCTCCGTCTGTGCAGGATCCAAATTCCGGCTATATGTGACGGAAAATCCCCCGGCCTGCAATGCCGTGCGCCGGATCAATGACAAGGAGCACCGGTGTCAGATCTGGTGAAAAAATTCGCGCCCGATCCGGAACTGCCGGTGCTGATCGCAGGCCCTACGGCCAGCGGCAAATCCGCCCTCGCGCTGGAGATTGCCGAAACCGCCGGGGGCGTGGTGATCAACGCCGATGCCATACAGGTCTTTGACGACTGGCGCGTGCTCACCGCGCGCCCGCCCGCCGAGGATGAAGCCCGCGCGCCGCATCTGCTCTATGGCCATGTTCCGGGCAGCCGGGCCTATTCCGTGGGCGATTGGCTGCGCGATCTGCAGCCGCTGCTGGCCGGGGCACGGCCGATTATCACCGGCGGCACGGGGCTTTATTTTTCGGCGCTGACCGAGGGACTGGCGGCGATTCCCGAAACCCCGCCAGAGATTCGCGCCCGCGCCATTGCGCGGCTGGAGGCGGGCGAGCTGGCCGCGATGGTCGCCGAACTCGACCCCGAGACCCGCGCCCGGATCGACACCTGCAACCCGATGCGGGTGCAGCGCGCGTGGGAGGTGCTGAGCGCCACCGGGCGCGGCATCGCCGCATGGCAGGCCGAGACACCGCCACCGCTTTTGCCGCTGGCGCAGGCGCAGCCCATCGTCTTTGACGCCCCCAAAGAGTGGCTCAACGACCGCATCGCCCGCCGCTTCACGCTGATGGTCGAGGGCGGCGCGCTTGACGAGGCGCGCGCTAACCTTGCCAGCTGGCGGCCCGATCTGCCCTCGGCCAAGGCCATCGGGGCCGCCGAGTTGATTGCCCATCTGCGCGGAGAGATGAGCCTCGAGGACGCCTGCGAGCGCGCGACGATCCTCACCCGGCAGTTCGCCAAGCGCCAGCGCACGTGGTTCCGCGCGCGGATGAAATCCTGGCCCGCCTACAGCCCGGATGGAGCCTCGGCATGAGCCCGCAATCGCTCCTACAGTCGCCGGAAGGCACGGTGCGGCTGCTGTCGCCCGGACAGCAACCGGCGTGGCGCTATGGCCTCTTGCACGACCGCGACGAGATCACCCTGCTGTGGCTCACCCGCGGACAGGGCAAGATCACCCTTGATGGCCGCCGCCGCGGGCTTGGCACGCATAACGCCGTGTTCATTCCGCCGCGGGCGCTCTTCGCGCTTGATCTGGCACCGCAGAGCCTTGCGCTCATCCTGCATGCGCCCGCACCGCAGCCCGGCGGCGCGCAGTTTCCGGACGCGCCGCTGCACCTTCGGGTGCGCGAGGCACTGGCGCAGGCGGAACTGACCTCGGTGCTGGAGACGATCCAGCGCGAGATCACGCAGGCGCGGCCCTTCATGGATGAGGCGCTGGACGCGCAACTGCGGCTCGCCGCGGTCTGGCTGCGCCGCCAGAGCGCGCAAGGCAGCAGCGACCAGCCCGAGGAAACCGCGGCGCAGCGCCTTGCGCAGGCCTATTCGCATTCGGTGGTGGCGCGCTTCCGCAGCCCCGACGGTCCCGGCGACATGGCCGCCGAACTGGGCGTCACCGGCACGCATCTCACCCGCGCCTGCCGCGCCGCCTGCGGGCGCTCGGCGCAGCGCATGCTCTCCGAGCGCAAATTGCACGAGGCGCATCGCCTGCTGGCAGAGCCCGAGCCCGCCATCGCCAATATCGCCGCCTCGCTGGGCTTTGCCAGCGCGGCCTATTTCTCGCGCTTCATCCGCAAGCAGACCGGCCAGACACCCAGCGACCTGCGCGCCGGGGTGCCTCCTGTGCGCCGCACGCCGATGAGCGGGCGCCCCGGAGCGCGCGCCATCCGCCGCTTCTGACCGGAATTGAGACCGCCCGCCGGGGCGTTAGATGATTGACGCGCCGCCGCATTTGAGGCGCAATAGCGCGGCATAGAGATGCGGCAGACGATCGTTGAAGGGGAGACGACAATGAGCCGAGCACGCAGCGTGCCGTGGATTCATCCCGCCACGCAGCAGGAGTTGCGCGATTTCCGGCGCGGCCGCGTGTCCCGGCGCGAGTTTCTGACCCGCGTGACCGCGCTTGGCACCTCGGCGCTGGCGGCGCGCGCGATGATCGGCGCGGCACATGCCGAAGAGGACGGCAGCACCACCCCCTCGGGCCACACGCTGCGCATCCAGATGGAGGTGCGCCCGCTCAAGGACCCGCGCCGCTACGATTGGTCCGAGATCGCCAATGTCTCGCGCGGGTGGCTGGAATATCTCGTCGAATACAGCCGCGATGGCAGTCTGCGCGGCATGCTGCTGGACAGTTGGGAGGCCAGCGAGGATGCCACCAGCTATCTTCTGAACATCCGCCCCGGCGTGACATGGACCACCGGCGAGCCTTTCACCTCTGCCGATGTGGCGCGTCTCATGGCCTATTGGTGCGACCGCAGCGTCGAGGGCAATTCTATGGCGGGCCGCCTTGCCGCGCTGCTTGATCCGCAGACAGAGCAACTGGCCGAAACCGCCGTCGAGGTGATCGACGATCTGACCCTGCGGCTGCATCTGGCCTACCCCGATGTGGCGCTGATGGTCGGGCTGTCGGATTATCCCGCCGCCTGCGTGCACGAAAGCCACGACCCCGAAACCATGCTCTCGAACCCCATCGGCACCGGCCCCTATCTGCCCGAGGCCGTCGTGCCCAACGAGCGCGCCGCGCTGGTGCGCAACCACGCGCACAACTGGTGGGGAGAGCAGGCCGAGGGCTGGGGCGGCGCCACGCTCGAGCGGATCGAGTTCATCGACTATGGCACCGATCCCGCCGCTTGGCTTCAGGCGGCGCAAAATGACGAGATCGACATGCTCTACGAGAATGTCGGGGCCTTCATCGAACGCGCGGACACATTGGGCTGGGAGCGTTCCGAAGTGGTCACCGGCGCGACGGTGGTGCTGCGGGGCAATCAGAACGCGCTGGTGGACGGACGCGCGGTCTATGCCGAGCCCAAGATGCGCAAGGCGCTGCAACTGGCGATCAGCAATGAGATTGCGCTGGAGCTTGGCCACGAAGGGCTGGGCACGCTGGCCGAGAACCACCATGTGGCCCCGGTGCACCCCGATTACGCCGAGGTTGGCCCCACCGAATACGACCCGACCCGCGCCCTGCCGCTGGCCGAAGAGGCCGGGCTTGCGGATGTGGAGCACGAGTTGGTGACGCTGGACGATGGCCTCACGCGGCGCACTGGCGACGCTTGTAGCGCCATGCTGCGCGATGCGGGGCTGAAGGTGAGCCGCAAGGTGCTGCCCGGCTCCGCCTTCTGGCAGGCGTGGAAGGAATACCCGCTGTCGATCACCGAGTGGAACCACCGCCCGCTTGGCATTCAGGTTCTGGCGCTGGCCTATCGCTCTGGCGAGGCGTGGAACGAGACGGGCTATGCCTCGCCTGAGTTCGACGCGCTGGTTGCCGAGGCGCTGACCATCGCCGATGCCGAGGCGCGGCAAAAGATCATGGCGCGGATCGAGCGCAAGCTGCAGGAGGACGCGGTGATCGTGCAGCCATTCTGGCGCTCGCTCTACCGGCACGTCCGTCCCGGCGTCACCGGCGCCGAGATGCACCCCTCCTTCGAGATCCATCTCTACAAGCTGGGGCTAAAGGTCTAGCGGCTCGGGACTTGGGACTTCGGTCTTGGGACGTCTGCCTAGTCTTGCAGAAGGTCCTCATAGCGCGCATCTGTCAGCGTCTTGAGGAAGGCCACCAGCGCGTCGACGCGTTTGTCGTCGAGCGCGGGCCCTTCGGTCAGTTCGGGCGCCAGCGTCTCCGGCACTTCAGGAGCGCCAAAAGCCGCGCCGGTCTCGGGGTTGATCTTCCGCGCCTCATTGCGGGTGTTGTAGCTGTTGTAGAACAGGATCACCGTGCGCAGGTCCCCGAAGGCGCCGTTGTGCATATAGGGCGGCGTCACCGCCACATTGCGCAGCGTCGGCGTGCGGAAGGCCCCTTCGACCGCGTTCTCTGCGGCAAGCGGGTTCTGCGCGAGCCCATGGTCGATGAACCCCTCCACCGAGCCGTTCGCAAGCCGCAGGTCGCGGTTCTCGGGCACGCCGATATTGTGGAAGCGGTAGTCCGAGAAGGTCTCGGCGGGATCGACCGCGCTGCGCTGCAACTGGTGGCATTGGTTGCAATTGGTGAACTGCTGCGAGAAGAACAGCAGCCGCCCCAGCTCCTCTTGGTTGGTCAGCTCCGCCTCCCCGCGCAGGAAGCGGTCGTATTTCGAATCGAAGGGCGCGAACTCGGGCCGCCGTTCGAAGGCGGCGATGGCGCGGGTCATCGCGGCATAGCCGGTCTCGGGTTCCTCCAGCGTGCCCGGCCCGAAAAGCGCGGTGAAAGCGGCCACGTAATCGGGGTTTTCGCGCAGCCGCGCGACCACCTCGGATTTGCTGCCCATCGCCATCTCGACCGGGTTCAGCGGCGGGCCGCCCGCCTGCTCTTCCAGCGTCGCGGCGCGGCCATCATGGAACAGCCCGCCGCGCCAGCCGTCGGTCTCGTCGAACGCAAGCTCAGGCACATGCGCGGCATAGGTCACCGTCGGCGCGTTGCGATCCCCCAGCGAACTGCCGTCATCGCCGATCGACGCCGCGCCGCGCGGGTCGGCAAAGGCGAAAGCCGGATCATGGCAGGTGGCGCAGCTTTGGCTGCGGGCCTGCGACAGGTTCGGATCGAAGAACAGCGCCTCGCCCAGATCATCCATCGCCTCAAAGCTGGCGGGCGCGGCCCCAAGCGCGCGCAGCCCCAATCCGCCCACGGCAAGCGCGAGGACGGCGGCGGTGACGGCAAGATGTGCTCTGCGCATGAGGTTCTCCGGCGGCGATGTCGGGCTGGGGCTAGACCCGATCAGAGTGCCGCTCCGGCATGGGCCCGGCCTTGATCGGGATCAAATCCCAATTTTTTCGCTCAGGCATATCTCGCAAACACCCGCCCAGCGTCAAGAGAGGCGGGCAAGGGAGCCACGCAAGA
Organism: Salipiger sp. PrR002; assembly: GCF_010500775.1. Classification (NCBI taxonomy): domain Bacteria; kingdom Pseudomonadati; phylum Pseudomonadota; class Alphaproteobacteria; order Rhodobacterales; family Roseobacteraceae; genus Salipiger; species Salipiger sp. PrR002. Next base: position 333,477 of record NZ_JAAGOU010000001.1, on the reverse strand, counting down.
GCGGCGGGCGCACTGCCCGTCTCGCTGGATCATGCTGGAAAGGTCGGCCGCTCGGGTTGGACCCAGAGTGAAGCGTCAGGGGCTCACTGCCCCCAGATCACCTTCACGTAGTTCATCGTCTCGCGGTACGGCGGAACGCCTTTGTGCTTTTCCACCGCGCCGGGACCGGCGTTATACGCCGCCAGCGCCAGACGCCACGAGCCGAACTTGCGGAACTGCTCCTGCAGATAGCGCGCGCCGCCCTCGAGGTTCTGCGCCGGATCATGCGGATCGACGCCCAGCTTGCGCGCGGTGAACGGCATCAGCTGCGCCAGACCGATCGCCCCCTTGTGCGATAGCGCCTTGGGGTTGAAGCCCGATTCCTGCTGCACGAGGCGCAGGAACAGATCCTCGGGGATGCCGTTGCGCCGCGCCGCCTGACGCGCCAGATCGGCGTAGGGCCCGCGGTAGCTGCCGCGATAGGAGGGCACCGCCCCCTCGCCGCCCATCGGCCCCCATTTGGTAGGCGTCACCACGCGCTTGGGCTGCAGCCGCACCGAATTGTTGTACTGCTGAGATGCCCGATTATCGAGCACGCTGGTCTGTTTGGAGAATAGCCGCACACGGCTTTTGGACGAAAGCACCTCGGCAGAGGCCCCCGTCGCCGCCATCACCAGAGCACACACAACTCCGGCCAGTGCGCGCGTTGCGTGGTTGCGCATCACGTCCCTGTTCCGATCTCACTGTTCCCTCGACCCCGGACTATACAGAAAAACTGACCCTACGCCAGCCGTGGCCGCAATGTGGCACAGGCGGAATTCCGCGCGGCATTCCTTCTTTAGAGTGCGGGTGCGGTGGTGTAGACCAATTCAAACCCCGCCGTTGCGGGGATTCGCGAAGACGCGGAACACACAGGAAAACGACCAGTACAAAGGGGATGACATGGCCGGCTCCGTCAACAAGGTGATCCTGGTAGGCAATCTCGGCGCGGACCCCGAGGTGCGCACCTTCCAGAACGGCGGCAAGGTCTGCAACCTGCGCATCGCCACCTCCGAGAACTGGAAAGACCGCAACACCGGCGAGCGCCGCGAGCGCACCGAGTGGCACTCGGTCGCGATCTTCTCGGAGCCGCTGGCGCGGATCGCCGAGCAGTATCTGCGCAAGGGCTCGAAAGTTTACATCGAAGGCCAGCTGGAAACCCGCAAATGGCAGGACCAGTCCGGTCAGGATCGCTACAGCACCGAAGTGGTGCTGCGCCCCTACCGCGGCGAGCTGACCCTGCTCGACAGCCGTCAGGGCGGCGGCGGCGGTGACTTCGGCGGCGGTTCGGGTGGCGGCTACGGCGGCGGCTCGGGCGGTGGCTACGGTGGCAATGACGACGGCGGCTACGGTGGTGGCTCGGGCGGCGGCTACGGCGGCGGTTCGGGCGGTGGCGGCGGCTCGCGCGGCCCGTCGCGCGACATCGACGACGAGATCCCGTTCTAAGATCAACGCCCGGCCCCAGCGCCGGGCGTTTTTCATATCGGGCATGGCAGCGCGCTCGTGCCCGCATCGCCGCGTTTTGGCGGCGCTGGCAGCGAGGCGTATTTGCGGAACGATGAAGATCGCAGCCCGCAAAAACGACCTACCGCAATCAGCGCGCCGCGGCTTCGTTATCGCCCCAGCCTTGAAGCCGGGGCCTGCGCGCCCCATAACTCTTGTAACACTCTCAAACACAAAAAGACGGACGTATGGACGCCCCTGCCACCGGAACACTCGACGCGGCCTTCTGGATGACCTCCGCCGCGATCCTGCTGCTCATCCTTTTCTCGGCCTTCTTCTCGGGCTCCGAGACCGCGCTCACCGCCGCATCCCGCGGCAAGCTGCGCGCCGCCATGGACCGCGGCTCACGCGGGGCCGCCATGGCGCTGAAGATCACCGAGGACAACGAGCGGCTGATCGGCTCGGTGCTGTTGGGCAACAACCTCGTCAACATCCTCGCAACCTCGCTGGCGACCGCGCTGTTCACCCGGCTCTTGGGCGACGGCGGCGTTGCCATGGCGACGCTGATCATGACGCTGCTGGTGCTGATCTTTGCCGAGGTGCTGCCCAAGACCTATGCCATTACCAACCCCGAGACCGCCGCCGCCACCGTGGCGCCGCCGATCCGGCTGGTGATCCTGATCTTCTCGCCCGTGGTGGCCGCGATCCGCGCGCTGGTACGGATGCTGCTCAAGCTCATCGGCGTGCAGACCGACCCCGACAGCCAGATCCTCGCCGTGCGCGAAGAGATCGCTGGCGCGCTGCAACTGGGCCATTCCGAGGGCGTGGTCGAAAAAGAAGACCGCGACCGTATCCTTGGCGCGCTCGATCTGGCGGAACGCACGGTCGAAGAGATCATGCTGCACCGCTCGGGTATCGAGAGCATCGACGCCGAGGCCGAGCCGCGGGACATCCTGCAGCAGTGCCTCGAAAGCAACCACACCCGCCTGCCGGTCTTCCGCGGCGAGCCCGAGAACATTATCGGCATGGTCCATGCCAAGGACCTGCTGCGCGCCATGTACGACGTGATGGCCAAGGCGGGCGAGCGCGGCTTTGGCGCGCTCGACGACTTCCGCATCACCGAGGTGATGATGAAGCCCTACTTCGTGCCCGACACCACGACGCTGGCCGACCAGATGCGCAACTTCCTGCGCCGCCGCACCCACTTTGCGCTGGTGGTCGATGAATATGGCTCGCTTGAAGGTCTGATCACGCTCGAGGACATCCTTGAGGAGATCGTGGGCGAGATCGCCGACGAGCACGACCCCGACGCCGAGCATCAGGTCAGCGCGGGCGAGGATGGCTGGTATTGGCTCGACGGCGCGATGACCATTCGCGACCTCAACCGGGCCGCCGATTGGTCACTGCCCGACGACGAGGCGAACACCATCGCCGGGCTGGTGATTCATGAGGCGCAGATGATCCCGACCGTGGGTCAGCGCTTCAGCTTCCACGGCTTCCGCTTCGAAGTCATGGAGCGCGAGAACAACCGGATCACTCGGCTGCGGGTGCGGCCGGTGACGCCATTGCCGGTGTAACAGGCGTGTCGGCGGCGGGATCGATGGGCAGCTCTGCCTCAAGCAGATAGCCCCCCTCTTCCCGCCGTTCGACCACGGTGCCGCCAACTTGGCTCACCGCCGCCTCAAGCAGCCGCGCGCCAAGCGCGGTGGAGGCCAGAACGTCCAGCTTCGATCCCGGCTCGGGCCCGGTGCCATTGTCGCGGCAAGTAAACAGCAGGCGGTTCTCGCCGGTCTGCTCCGCCTCGAAACGGATCTCGGGATTGTTGGTGCCATCGCGGAAGGCGTATTTCATCGCGTTCGCGGCGAACTCATTGGCCACCACGCCGATCGACGCTGCGACCCGCGATTCCACCTCGATGCGCGGCACATCCACATGCACCTGCACCTCGGCCACCGCGTGGCGCTGCAGCAGCGTTGCCACCCGCGACAGATAGGTATCAAGGCGCACGAAGTGCATCTTCGAGGTGAGATTGAGCTCCGCATGCAGCTGCGACACCGAATCCACCCGGCGCGCGATGGCATCCAGCGCATCGCGGGTCTCGGGCACGGTCGAGCGCGCGCGGTAGAGACGGATGGTCGAGGCCACCGTCTGCAGCGAGTTCTTCACCCGATGGTCGATCTCTTCGCGCAGGATTTCCTTGTTGTGCAGCGCCCGCTGCAGATCAAGCTGCCGCATCACCTGTCCGGCCATCACCTTCAGCAACTGCCGCTGCTGGCTGGTGAGTTTGCGCGGCTTGTCATCGAGCACGCAGAGCGTGCCGATGCTGTGGCCGCTGCGGGTGACCAGCGGTGCCCCGGCATAGAACCGCATCGCCGAGATCGACCCGCAGCACAGCGGATTGTCGGCGCTGCGCAGGTCGAGCATCGTGTCCTCGATCTCGAGAATATCATCGCTCAGGATGGCATGGGCGCAGATCGACTGCTCCAGCGGCGTCTGCCCCGGCTTCATGCCGTAGCGCGCCTTGAACCACTGGCGGTTCTCATCGACGAGGCTGATCAGCGCCACCGGCATCTCAAGCAGCGACGCCAGCAGTTCGACCACTTCGTCAAACGCCGGATCGGGCCCGCTGTCGAGCACACCGAAGCTGCGCAGCTCGGCCAGACGCTCGAGCTCATCATCCGATTTTCTTGCGAGAACCATTATCCGCCCTGACCTTCGAGCCTTCCCGGGACCATGCATCAATGCTTGTGTGCAGCCCGTGTCTAATTTCCGACATAGCAGCTTGCCTTGCCCCGCCAAGAGCAAAACTTTCAAGACACCGCAACTGAAGGCAAGAACGCAGCGGCAGGCGGTCAGTTTACTAAATTTTAGCAAACTTGTCGCACAACCTTTCTGTGTAGAGGCAGCGAATTGCGCTAAACTTTGTGCCACCGGCTGATCTCGCGGCACAGGGACCAGACGAAGGGGCATGGCACCGCCGCGCGTCGCGCCCCGAATGAGCCGACCGCCCAATGTTCTGAAACCACGCCGAATGCGCGCGTAAGCTTGGCTTACATGTAGATGTGTGGCGCGATCTGCCCTCGATCTGCGCTGATCAGGCCGCGCATTGAGCGGCGCATTGCTGCGCTGCGCCATGCCGCAGGCATGGGCCGCCTCTGCCGCGCCAGTAGTGCCACCCGGCCCGGCTGATGAAAGTGCGCCGGATTTCCGGCCTTTGCTGTATAAGGAGCCTCATGGGAGGAATTGCCGTATTGATTCCCGCCGCTGGCACAAGCAGCCGGATGCGCGGGGCCGACAAGCTGCTGAAGCATGTCGGGGGCCGGGCGCTGTTGCGTCGACAGGCCGAAGAAGCGCTGCGCGCGGTCAACCACGTGACTGTCACACTGCCAGATCACGACCATCCGCGCGCCGCCGCCCTCGCCGGGCTGCCGGTGCAGCTTATTGCCGTGCCCGATGCGGATCAGGGCATGTCGGCCTCGCTGCGCCGCGGGGTTGGCATGCTGCCGCGGGGGATCGACGCTGTCGTCATCCTGCCCGCCGATATGCCCGACCTGCGCGCCGAGGATATAGACAAACTGGTGCGGGGTTTCCGCGCAATGCCGCATCCGGCGCTGCAACAGGGCTGCACCGAGGATGGCACGCCGGGCCACCCGGTGCTGTTCCCCGCCGATTGCTTCTCGGCGATCCAGATGCTCTCGGGCGACGAAGGCGCGCGCAGCGTGCTGGCCACCAACCGCCACCGATTGCGCATGGTGCCCCTGCCCGGTCGCCGCGCGCTGACCGACCTCGACACGCCCGAGGCGTGGCAGGATTGGGAGCGTGAGCGCGCCGCCCTCGATCCCTGCTGAGGCGCGCGCCGCTTTACGGTATGTGCTAGCCGGTGCGTTCAAGCCGGTGCCGCGGCACCGCCATTCGCCCGTTCCTCAAGAAAAAACCCGAGGCGCAGACGCGCCCCGGGTTCTTGTCCGCTCCGGTGCCAAAAGGGTCACTGGCCCCAGAGCGAGCTGCATATTCCGTATGGCAAAGCGCTCAGTTGGTGAGCAGCTGCGCCTCGTGCTTCTTCAGCGAGCGGCGCGCCGCGCCATAGGCCTTCAGCCCCTCTTCATGCTCAAGCTCGGGGAAGAGATCGAAGATCTCCTGCCGCTGCTCGTCGCCGATGCCCTTGAGCGTGTAGTCGCCGGGCTGGAAGCTTTCGGTCCAAGCGCCGTTCGACAGCACCACCTCGTGCTGGTCGAACATGAAGTGGATATAGGCCACGCCCATGGTCTCCACCTCGTCCACGCCCTCGAGCCCGGTCAGATGCTTGGCGGCGGCGAGCACCTCACGCTCTTCGAAGTAGAGCGCGGTGCGGTCGTTGGCGACCAGCACACGGTGGTTCGGCGAGACCAGCAGGTCATGCTCGGGAAGGTTCTTGCCGAGCGCGCCCTTCTGGATCAGCACCGGGCGCAGATGCGGCTGGCGCGCCAGTTCGAAGCCGGTGAGTTCCTTGCGGCCAACCCAGCGGATTTCCTGAATGCCGTTGTCGCGGGTGATCACCCGGTCGCCGACCTGCAGGTCCTCGACCAGACGCTCGCCCTGCGGCGTGGCGATCAGCGTGCCGGGGGTGAAGCAGGGCATCACCTCGACGGTCACATAGGCGGTGTCGGTGCCGCCGTTGCCATCGTCCACCTCGTAGCTGAAGGCGTCATAGCCGGTGTAGCCCTCGTCGGCGGTGTAAGAGACGGTGCCATCTTCGTTCAGCGTCGCGGTGCCGTTGCTGGCCTCGCCCAGAGCCGAGATGGTCAGCGCGTCGCCATCGGCGTCCGTGTCGTTCTCGGTGGGATCGAAAGTGACCGTGGCGGCCGCCGTGGCGCTGTAGAGGTCGTTGTTGGCCACCGGCGGGGTGTTGCCGCCCGCTTCCGGATTGGTCTCGATGCCGGTGTTGACGGTGATCGTGCCGGTATCGCTGCCGCCATTGCCGTCATCGACGGTGTAGCTGAAGCTGTCGGTGCCGCTGTAGTCGTCGTTCGGCGTGTAGGTGACGGTGCCATCTTCGTTGAGCGTGACGGTGCCGTTCTCGGCCTCGCCCACCTCGGTGACGGTCAGATCGTCGCCATCCACATCGGTGTCATTCTCGGTGGGATCGAGGGTCACCGGCGTCTCATAGCCGGTGTTAACGGTATCATCTTCGGCCACCGGATCGTCGTTCACCGGGTAGACGGTGACGGCCACATTGCCCGTCGCGCTGTTTCCGGCGGGATCTTCGATGGTGTAGGTGATCTCGGCGTCGCCGTTGTAGTCAGCGTCCGGGGTGAAGGTCAGCGTGCCGTCGCCGTTGATCACCACCGAGCCATTGGTGGCGGTCGCCGAAGTCACGGTCAGCGTATCGCCATCGGGATCGCTGTCGTTGGACAGCACGTCGATGGTGACGGCCACATCTTCGTCGGTTTCGGCGGCGTCATCCTCGGCCACGGGCACACCGTCGCCGTCGACATCGCAGGTCGAGAAGGACATGTCAGAGATCAGCACGCCTTGGGTCGAGTCGCCGCCGTTCTCGTAGATCACTTCGATGCGCGACACCGGGCCCGCGATGTTCACCATCAGCGTGCCGTCCTGGTCGGCGAAATCGGTCACCTCTTCGCCGGTGGCGGTGCTGCCGTCGACGCTGGTGCCGCTGCCGAGCGTGGTCAGTTCGACCTCGACGGCATTGCCCTCGGCGTCATAGGCGAGGATCGTCACATTGTCCTGAAAGCTGGTGCCATCCGGGGTGGCGGTGTCGTCGCCGACAAGATCGCCAAGGTCCGACCCCGCACCGCCATCCACGTCGTTGAGGATGAACGAGAGGTTCTGCACTTCGTCGGTGTAAAGCTCATCGGAGGAGCTGAAATCGAACACGGTGGTCGAGGTCGAGGAGACCGTGCCGCCATCGCCGCCTTCGCCGAACAGCTTGAGGTGCGAGGTGGCGCTGGTGGTCGAGCCTTCGGGCACATAGCCGTCGTAGGTCGCCGTGAAGGCCTGCGCACCAAGGTCCTGCGCGGTAAAGGAAATCTCAACGTTTACACCGCCAGTATCGACGGTGGTGGAGCTGCCCCCGGATGCGGTGTCGCCCAGCGTGGTTCCATAATCCCCAAGCGCGGCCCAGTTCAAAAACAAATCAGCCATCGTTACGACCCTTTCAACTACAGAACGGGGCAGGCCCCGCGCCGCGAAGGCGGCAGCGACGCTCGCGCGCCGCAAACTCCGATCCGTCGTCTGGTCGTGATGCTGTGCCGGGCGGTGCAGTCCTGCGCGGCAGAAGCGCAGGGCAAAAGCTTTCCTAGAGGTGCCAAGGCGGTCCCGCGGCACCTTCCGTCACATCCTCACGGATGACTCTGAGATCGGTGGCCGCCCCCCGGCCTATCCTCGTCGCCCCCCAGTCGGGCTTGCGATTTATTTAGAGCTACTGGGGCGACGAACAAAGGCAAAAGTGGCGCTCGGGTGGCAAAATACGACCATAGCGGGACATGATCGCGCAATTGCGGGCGTCTTAGTCGAAAATGTGGCGTCTTATTGTTTCCAATTTCCAGCAGAGGGTGCGACATTTAAAGTATATATTTCTGATACTTACCATGACAGCGAGCCCACCACCCGCCATTTTGGCGACACTCCTGACCGCAGGGCGGAAACAATAGCGCCACGCCGCCGTTGCAGCCCTGCGCGCCATGGCGGCGCCCGATTTTCCAGGCCGCTGTTCCGCAAGTGGAACCAATGCCAGTTATTTCAATCAATTGACCAAAATTTTCCGCAGTTGCGCACCACATCCCCGAATCGCGAACGCCAAATAAGACGCAAACTTGGCGAAGATGCTCTGCCCGCACCGCGGCCACTTTCGCCACATTCCCGCCATCTGCGGCCGGCGGCACCGCCCTGCCCCTGCCTGTCGCGCATAAAAAAGCCCCCGGCGCGCACGCCGAGGGCCCTATCTTGCGTCCGCGAGAGCGCGGCTCAGATCATCTCGATCGTGTAGCTTTCGATCACGGTGTTGGCGAGCAGCTTCTCGCACATCTCTTTCACCGTGTCCTCGCCGGTGCCATCGGCCAGATCGAGCTCGATCACCTTGCCCTGACGCACGCCGTCCACACCGTCGAAGCCGAGCCCGCCAAGCGCGTGGCGCACCGCCTCGCCCTGCGGGTCGAGCACGCCCTCTTTCAGCATCACATGCACACGTGCCTTCATGGCAATATCTCCGTTCGTCGCGAAAGGCCCGCGCCTTTCATTGTTCTTCAAATACGCAAAGTGCAACGCCGCCACGGGCGGTACGCTTTCAGTTGATCAGCTTGGGCTTGGCCGCGTGGGTCGCCTGCTTGGGCATCACACCCAGACGCCGCGCCACTTCGGCATAAGCGTCGGTGAGCGAGCCGAGGTCACGGCGGAACACGTCCTTGTCGAGCTTCTGACCGCTTTCGATGTCCCACAGGCGCATCGAGTCGGGCGAGATCTCATCGGCGAGGATCAGGCGCTGATAGTCGCCCTCATAGACCCGGCCGATCTCGATCTTGAAGTCCACCAGACGGATGCCAACGCCATACATCAGACCCGACAGGTAATCGTTCACCCGCAGCGCGAGGCTCAGGATATCATCCATGTCCTGCTGGCTGGCCCAGCCGAAGGCGGCGATATGCTCTTCGGTGACCAGCGGATCGCCCAGCTTGTCGTCCTTGTAGCAATATTCGACGATCGGGCGCGGCAGCGCGGTGCCCTCTTCGATGCCAAGGCGCTTGGACATCGAACCGGCGGCGTAGTTGCGCACGATCACCTCGAGCGGCACGATCTCGCAGGCGCGGACCAGTTGCTCGCGCATGTTCAGCCGCTTCAGGAAGTGCGTCGGCACGCCGATGCCGTTGAGACCGGTCATGAAGAACTCGGACAGGCGGTTGTTGAGCACGCCCTTGCCTTCGATCACGTCTTTCTTCTGCGCGTTGAAGGCGGTGGCATCATCCTTGAAGTACTGCACGATGGTGCCCGGTTCGGGGCCTTCGTAGAGGATCTTCGCCTTGCCTTCGTAAATCTTCTTGCGCCGTGCCATGGGAATCCTTTCGCCCGGGGCCGCGTATCGGCCGCTGCGTATCTTGCCGCTCTCATAAATCAAGGCTGCCCCTGCCGCAAGCGCGCTGCTTTGACTTGAGCCAGCGCAAAGCACGTTACAAACTGAATGCATTAAATAGAGGTCATGTAACGGAGGGGAATCCCATGACCACGTTTGACGACCGCGAACAGGCCTATGAAAACAAGTTCGCCCATGATGCTCATCTGAACTTCCGCGCCGAGGTCCGCTGCAACAAGATGCTCGGCCTCTGGGCCGCAGAACAGCTGGGCAAGACCGGCAATGAGGCCGAGTCCTATGCCAGCGGCATCATCAAGGCCGACCTCGACGAGGCCAGCCATGACGAGGTGATCGCCAGCATCGCCAGCGACCTCGACGGCAAGGCCAGCGTCGCCGAAGTGGCCGCCAAACGTGCCGAGTTTCTGGTCATCGCCCGCAAGGAAGTGCTCGAGGAAAGCTGACCGCGTCCTTTGGCGCGCCGCATCCCCGCCCCGCAGGGGCTGGTCCGGCGCGCCGTCAGCGCGCGGTCACTCCAACGCGCCGTCAGCGCGCGATCACAATGTCAGCGCGCAGCCCGCCAAGTGCCTCGCTTTCGCCAAGCCGCAGCACCCCGCCGTGCGCGCGCGCAATGTCCGCCGCGATGGCGAGCCCCAGACCGACGCCCGTGCCCTTGTCCTGATTGCGCGCCGGATCGAGCCGCGAGAAGGGTTTCATCGCCTCTTCGCGCCGCTCCGGCGGAATACCCGGCCCGTCGTCCTCGACCCGCAGGCGCAGCGAGCGGTCGGTCAGCGTCACCGACACTTCGCAGTGCCTGCCATAGCGCACGGCATTGCCCACGAGGTTCTCGAGCGCCCGGCGCAGCGCCACCGGCCGCACGTTCACCTCGCCGCTGCCCTCGACCCGCCCCATGGAAACCGGCTTGCCGCCGCGCTGCGCGTCGGCGACCACCGAAGAGGCCAGCGCGACCGGGTCCACCGGCTCTGCCTCGCCCTCCTGCGAATTGCCGCGGGCGAACTCCAGAAAGGCGTCGATCAGCTTTTGCATGTCGTCGACGTCGCGCTCCAAGGGCTCGCGGTCCTCGTCGTCGAGCATCGACAGCCCCAGCCGCAGCCGGGTGATCGGCGTGCCCAGGTCGTGGCTGACCCCCGAGAGCATCATCGTGCGCTGCTCGATCTGCCGTTCGATCCGGTTGCGCATGTCCAGAAAGGCGCTGCCCGCCGCCCGCACCTCAACCGCCCCGCCCGGTTGATAGGGCACATGGCGCCCGCGCCCGAAGGCCTCGGCCGCTTCGGCAAGCCGGGTGATCGGCCGCAACTGGTTGCGCAGGTAGAAAAAGGCGATGACCGTCATCAGCACCCCAAAGAACAGCATGTTGACCAGCAGCTGATGCGGATTCGACGCCGAGGCGCGCTGGCGCGAGAAAGAAATAAGATAGAGCGTGCCATCGGCGTTGCGCAGATAGACCAGCACGTCACTGTCATTTGGCAGCATCACCCGCTCGACGCCCGGCAGTTGCTTTGCCAGAGTTTCGGCCACCACGATCCCGGAGAAATCGTACCAGCGCCGCAGGTCCGCCTCTGGCAGCGCCGCGTCCGGCACCGCCCGCATGCTAAGCCCCAGCGGTGCCGCGGCGGCGGGGGTTTTGATCGCATAGCTGATGTCCCGGGTGACCCCGCGCGTCATCTGCTGCGAGACCCCTTCGAAATGCCGCTGCACGAAGACAACCGACACCACCAGTTGAATGGTGAACACCGGCAGCACGAGGATCAGCGCCGCCCGTGCATAGATGCCGCGGGGCATATAGCGTTTGAGCCATTGGAAAAACATGGGATACCCCTAGCCTGAGGCGCAGCCGCGCCCCCCTGCACATGAGGCGCAAGATGATCGATCCGCAGCCAGACTTCCAGCCCCGCCCCGGGTACGCCGAACCGCTCGGCCCCGGGCTGCGCCGGATTCTGGCCCCCAACCCCTCACCGATGACCTATCGCGGCACCAACACCTATCTGCTGGGCACGCGCGCTCTGGCGGTGATCGACCCCGGCCCCGCCGATGAGGTGCACCTGCAGGCGATCCTCGCCGCCCTCGCGCCCGACCAGCGCATCAGCCATATCCTCGTCACCCATGCGCATCTCGATCACTCCCCCCTCGCCCGTCCGCTGGCCGAGGCCACCGGCGCGCCAGTGCTTGCCTTCGGTGACGCCACCGCCGGACGCAGCCCCGAGATGCAGGTGCTGGCCGAGACCGGGCTCGCTGGCGGCGGCGAAGGCGTGGACGCGGGATTCGCCCCCGATGCGCGGCTGGCGGACGGCGCGCGGATCGCGGGGGACGGCTGGCAGATCGAGGCGCTGCACACGCCGGGCCATTTCGGCAATCATCTGAGCTTTGCCTGGGGCGACATCCTGTTTTCCGGCGATCTGGTCATGGGCTGGGCCAGTTCGCTGGTCTCTCCCCCCGATGGCGACCTCGGCGACTTCATGCGCTCGCTCGAAAAGCTGCGCGCGCGCGACTGGCGCTGCTTCCATCCCGGCCATGGCGCCCCGGTCGAGGCCCCGGCAGAGCGGCTGGATGCCCTCTATGCGCACCGCCGCGCCCGTGAGGCCGCGATCCTCGAAGCGCTCGCCCGCGGCCCTGCCGATGCCGCCCAACTGGCCCGCCTGATCTACCACGACACAGACCCTGCTCTGCTGCCCGCCGCGACCCGCAATGTGCTGGCCCATCTGGTCGACCTGACCCAGCGTAAGGCGGTCATTCCGCAGGGGAAACTTTCGAAATCCTCTTCGTTTTCAGTGATTTGAAAGAAAAATGCAGTCTATCGCAGAAAAATGCAAAAAACCTCTGGACGCCCGGAGTCGGCATTGCTAGATACGCCCCACGTTCCGGCGTAGCTCAGCGGTAGAGCAGTTGACTGTTAATCAATTGGTCGTAGGTTCGATCCCTACCGCCGGAGCCAACTTCCCCCAAAAGGAAGCTGGCAAAATCAAAAAAGCGATCCTTCGGGATCGCTTTTTTTGTTTCCTACGAAGCCTGAACATTTGCGCCCGCAAGCACGGTGGCTCGCCGCGCATCGCCTGCGGTTTTCGCGATTTTTGATTGCTGCGTGATCACAGACCACAATCATAAGCTGTAAAATACATTAAGTTTTTAGAATTTACGCTTTTCTCCCACTGAGTTCTGTTAATTTAAAAGTGCTATCTTGGAGACGCGTTATGGGTGCCGTGAATATTCTCGTCGTTGATGACGAGACAGCCGTGCTTGAGATTCTCCGAAAGGGGTTCGAAGCTGAAGGCTGGACGGTGCATGTGGCGCAAAGCCCTTCGGCCATGTTCGAGGCGCTCAAAACCCATGACATCGATCTCGTCACGCTGGATCTGGTGCATGGTCAGGACGATGGCCTTGAACTGGCCCAAACATTGCGGGCGAGTTGGAACATCCCGATCCTGATGATCTCGGGCCGCACCGGCGCTTACGACCGTATTCGGGGGCTGGAATCGGGGGCTGATGATTACATCGCGAAACCCTTCCACATCCGCGAGGTCGTGCTTCGGGTGCGCCGCACGCTGGAGCTTTATGGCCGTGAGCTATCGGGCCACGACAACCTGCTTTTCGATCACACGGTCTTCGACCCAGAGCGCGGCATCGTGCAGCATTTCGATGGAACGCCGGTGGACCTCACCGGTATTGAGCTGAAATTGCTGGAGCTTTTCGTGCGCCATCCGGGCCGCATCCTGAGCCGGGACGAGATTTCCCAGAGCCTGCACGGGCGCGACTGGTCGCCCGAGGATCGCACCATCGATGGCCATGTGGCCCGCCTGCGGCGCAAGCTCGGCACCTCAGACGATGTGGTCAATCTGATCCGCTCGGTGCGCGGCGTCGGCTATGTCTTCACCGGCGATGTGCAGGTCGCACGCAGCGCGGCGGCCACAACCCTGCGCGCGCGCAACCGCCTTTAGTGAGCCGGTTTGGCGCGCCCCGCGCCCTCTTGCCGCGTTGACTGCCGTCAATGATCTGCCTTGCGGATGCGTGCATAGTTGAGGTGTTCGCGGCTCAGGCGTCCCCAAGCTCTTCCGGTTCGCATGCCGGATACCGCGAACGTCGCCGCCGACCCGGCTTTCTCCGTTCCGAGCCATGGTCGGCGGCGCCCCTGCCCGGGCAGCGCCCGGTCGGCACCGCTTCTGTCGGGTAGATTACACAAATCTGCAAAAATCTTCTCATGACATCATATTCGATTCTCGGAAACCATAGAGAGGCAAGTGGTACGCAAAGGGGGGGAACCTGTGCAGACACGCGTTTTGGAACGGGAGTTTACCGCGTCTCGCTGTCGAAATTGCGCGGCGCGGGAGGGAGGGTTCTGCAGTTTGCTGGACCCGGATTCAGTTAATGCATTTTCAGCACATAGCGCGCGGACGCTTTATCCGCAGGACACCGAGCTTGTGGCGCAGGGCGATAGCTGCGACCGGGTCGGCGTCATCGCCAGCGGGCTGATCAAGCTGCAAACCCTCACCGAAAGTGGCGAAGAACATCTTCTGCAAGTGCTGCGAAGTGGTCAACTCCTCAGCGTCGCAAGGAATGCGCCTAGCCGGTTTTCATGGCAGACGGCGACGGCGTCAGAGATCTGCTGGATGCCGCAGAAGGCGTGGGAGAGCTTCTTGACGGAGCGCCCGCAACACTTCCAGTCGTACATGAAGACGACGCTCTACCAGCTTGAACAGATGCAGTTATTTCTGATCAATATGCGCGGCAGAAGCACCCTGCAACGGGTGGCGCTCTGGCTGGTGGAGGAATTGCTGAACGGTCCCGAGATCGGGGCCGCGCTGCACGTCCAGCTTTCGCGGCGCGATCTTGCTTCGCTGCTCGACATGACGGTCGAGACGCTCTGCCGCTCGCTACGACAGCTGCAGGACGGCGGTGCCATTCGCCTGCCAAAGCCGGACCGGGTGGAGATCGCCGATTTCACCAAGCTGCAGCAGATGGCGGGCTGCAGCGAGAGCGGCGCGGGCGACATTCACGCCCTGCCGCCCAGAGGGCGCGGTCAAAGCCGCGGCGCGGATGGCTGGCGCAATGCCGAGGCGGACAATGACGCACGGCGGCCCGCCTCGCGTGGCAAGCCGCCTCGGCGAAGCAACTGACACGGCAGGCAAGTCCGGCGTGAGGGATCACCCATCAGCGCCGGGCTTGCCGGACAGTCTCTTGCCGAGCACCCGGCGCGCGCCCGCAAGGGTCTCGGTAGGCGTGCCCGAGGCGTCGAGACGGTGCCAGTAATTCGGCCAGCCACCATCTCCGGCCATCTCTTCGTCCAGATCTCCGGCGCCGCGCGCAATCTGCGCCCGCAGCACGGAAACATCCGCGTCAGAGGCATCGCCATGGCGGGCGGCGACTCGCGCCTCCAGCACCGGCACCGGCGCCTCCAGCCAGAGCCCGTGGAACCCGGCCCCTGCCTCTTGGGCAACTGCCCCGGCGGCTCTGCGCAGGGCCGGGTCGGTGAAGGTCGCATCAAGCACCACCGATTGACCCGCCGCCAGCAACACCGCGGCCCGCTCCAACATGCGCTCATAGACCGCCTCGCGCCGGCCCAAGGCGTAGTTTTCGGCATCCAGCCGCCCTGTGCTCCGCCCCTGTTTGCGCTCGAGGTCCGAGGACAGCAGCACCGCGCCGGGCATGGCCCCCAGACCAGGCGCAAGCGCGCGCGCCAGAACGCTTTTGCCGCTGCCAGAGAAGCCGCCCACCGCGAGCAAAACGGCGGCTGGCGGGTGCAGCGCCCGCACCGCAAGCGAGAGATAAGAAGACACTTCGGCCGCACTCGCGCCAGTGCGCCGCCGCGCCGCGTCGGTCTGCAACAGCACCATGGCGCGGATCGCCGCCCGGACCGAAATAAACAGCGGCAAGGCCGCGAGGCCCGCATCCTCGGCGCCTCGTGCCTCGCGCAGCCATGCGTCGAGCACCCGGCAGGCCTGCCGCGGCAGCCCGCGATGGCACAGGTCCATGACCAGAAACGCCACGTCGTAGAGCACGTCGCAGGTGCCCA
This sequence comes from Salipiger sp. PrR002, assembly GCF_010500775.1. Lineage (NCBI taxonomy): Bacteria > Pseudomonadati > Pseudomonadota > Alphaproteobacteria > Rhodobacterales > Roseobacteraceae > Salipiger > Salipiger sp. PrR002. Next base: position 317,932 of record NZ_JAAGOU010000001.1, on the reverse strand, counting down.
AGGTCTCGTCGAATTCCAAAGCGTCGAACAGCACCGGCTGGCCATCGATGCGCACGAGGTTGCGCAGGTGCAGATCGCCATGGGCGCGGCGCACGTGGCCCGCCGCGCCGCGCGCCTCCAGCACGTCGCCCTGCTCTGCCAGCGCCGCGCCCGCCGCCGCCTGCCATTCGTGAAGAGCCTCGGTTCCCAGTGTATCGGCTCCGGGGGCCTGCGCGAACTCGGCAAACACCCGGTCAAGCTCGGCCAGTATCTCGGCGATGAGCCTGCGGCCAGACACACGGCGCACAGGCGCTGCCGCATGGTAGCGCGCGATCGCCGCGCCGGTCTGCAGCGCCAGCGCATCGTCGAACGCGCAGCGCGCGGCAATGGCCTCAAACTCTTCCTCCGCCGGAAAGCGCCACATGCGCAGCACCCAATCCACCACCGGCCCGCTGCCGCCAAGCTGCAGCCCGCGCGCGCCGCGCGTCACCGGCAGGACGTCGCGGTAAATCTGCGGCGCGGCGGGCGCGTTGAGGTCCAGCTCGCGCAGCAGCATCTCATGCCGCAACTCGATGGTGCTGAGGTCCATGTAGTCATAGGTGACCGCGCGCTTAAGCTTCAGCGCGGTATCGCCGCAGAGGAAGACATAGGCACCGTGGGTCTCGACCACCTCCACCGGCTCGGTTGCTCCCGCCTCAAAGGCCCCGCCGGACGACAGGAAGGCCACTGTCTGGGTTTGCGTCATGGCTCTGCTCCGGGTTTCGCCGCCATCCTAGACGGGTTTGTGTGACGCCACATTGACCTGCCGCAAGCTTTCGCCCCCGCCCGCAGGCTGACCTCGCGCCGCGATGCGCGATGCCCGTTTCCCTCGCCCGTCAAAGCGGTTACGCCGATACGAAAGGGCGGCCCGCCAGCCGCGCCACGCCCCGGGCCAAATGCAAGGAGACCGAGATGACCGAGCGCCAGCTCAACCAGCCGCTCAGCGGCAACGCCATGCCCCGCACCGGCGGTCCAGCCACGATGATGCGCCTGCCCGCCGCCGAGAGCGCCGAAGGGCTCGACGCCTGTTTCCTCGGCATCCCGATGGACATCGGCACCTCCAACCGCCCCGGCACAAGGCTCGGCCCGCGCCAGATCCGCGACGAAAGCCGGATGATCCGCCCCTACAATATGGCCACCGGCGCCGCGCCTTTCGAGCATCTGCAGGTGGCCGACATCGGCGATGTGCCGATCAACCTCTATGATCTGAAGAAGTCGGTGGAAATCATCGCCGCGCACTATCGCGGCGTGCTGGCGCATGGCGTGGTGCCGCTGACGCTGGGCGGCGATCACACGCTGACTTGGCCGATCCTGCGCGCCATCAAGGAGCGTCACGGCCCGGTGGCACTGATCCATGTGGACGCCCATTCCGACACCAACGAAGAGATGTTCGGCGAGACCGCCGCGCATGGCTGCCCGTTCCGCCGCGCGTGGGAAGAAGGCTGCCTGCAGAACGACAAAGTGTTCCAGATCGGCCTGCGCGGCACCGGCTATGCCGCCGATGATTTCGACTGGGGCCGCAGGCAGGGCTGGACCTGCATTCAGGCCGAAGAGTGCTGGCACAAATCGCTGAGCCCGCTGATGGCCGAGATTCGCGCCAAGATCGGCGATGCGCCGGTTTATCTCTCCTACGATATCGACAGTCTCGATCCGGCCTTCGCGCCCGGCACCGGCACCGTCGAGGTGGGCGGGCTGACCACCATGCAGGGGCTCGAGATCATCCGCGGCTGCGCCGGGCTGAACCTCGTGGGCTGCGATCTGGTCGAGGTCTCGCCGCCCTATGACCCGTCCGGCAACACCGCGGTGATCGCGGCGAATTTCCTCTACGAGATGCTCTGCGCCCTGCCCGGCGTGCCGCAAGGCCGCTGACGGGCGCTTGGCGCGCCGTTCTCAGGCGCGCCCGGGGTTGAGCGGCGGCAGCGCAGAGCTACGTCCCGGCACCGCGGCAGCGGCGCGCGCGTCCGACAGCGCGCGCTGCAAGCTGGCCCAGTCCTTGGCCCACCCCTGCTCGGCGGGTCCCGAAGCGGTGCCGTAGCGCGCCCCGCCAAGCTGCAGCAGCGCGGCCTCGACCTCGGGGGCGCGGCGCGGATCGGAACCGGCGACGCGGCCCGCCCAGAGATCGAGCGCCGGGCGCAGCGCCTGATGGTCGCGGCGCGCGAGCACCCGCTCCAGCCCGCGCCACGCGTAGACCTCCGAGGCTAGCCGCCGCGCCTGCCGGTCCTGACGCCGCGCACGCAGCACCGGCAGGAGCCACCGCAGCGCCGCACCAAGCGCCAGCGCGCCCAGCAGCACCGCGCCCGCAAGCAGCGCCAACATCCGCCAGTCGCGCGGCGCATCGCGTTCGGGCGGCGGGCCGTCCACCTCCAGCGTCAGCGCCTCGGCGCTGGCGGTCTTTACCGCGCCATCGTCGATATCATACCATTCCAGCCGCACCTCGGGCAGCGCGCCGCCGCCGCCTGCCTCGGCCACATAGGTGATGCTCTCGGTGCGGCGGCCACTGACAACGCCGCGCTCTTCGGTCTCGGCAAGCTGCGGCGCGTCGGGATAGGCCGCCAGCCCCGGCAGCCCCGCTGGCTCCAGCATCTGCGGCAGAAACATCGGAGAAACGCCCTGCACCTCCACCGTCAGCCGCCGGGTCAGGCTGTTGCCCGGAACCATCGCCGCCTCGCCTTCGATCTCCTGCGTCAGCGTCAGGTCGGACGCGGCGATGAAAGGATCGAGCCCCTCGGCCCCCACAGGCACCTCGCCAGAAAAGGCGATGGGCGGGGTGGGCAGGCGGCTCTCGCGCGGGGCGCCGGTTTCGGGGTCCTGCCATGTGATCAGAATGTCCTGCGGCGGCAGGGTGAAACTGCCCGGCACCATCGGAGAGATCGTGTAGCGCCGGGTCACGCCCGCCCATGTCACGCCGTTCACCCGCTCCGAGGTCGGATTGGTCGCCCGTCCGGGCAAGCGCACCAGCAGGTTGGGCGCTTCGAAACTGGGCCAAACCGGCGGCTTGGGCATGAAGGTCGGCACCAGCACCGTCAGGCGCAGGCTGAGCGGCTGGCCGGGGATCGCGGCATCCTCGGGAAACTCCACCCGCAGTTGCGGCGCGTCTGCCTCCTGCGCGGCAGCGGGCACCACCAGCGCCATGGCCAGCCACACAGTCAGAACGCGCAGCAGCCAGCGGATCATTGTTCTGCCTCCGCGCCCTCAGCCTGCACCGGCGTCGGCGGCACAGACGCCGCCTCCAGCGCAAAGCGCATCCGCAGGAAATCCCCCGTGCGCGTGTCGACCGTGTTCATCCACTCGTCGGCGGTCAGCAAGGTGGCGCCGCCCTCTTCCGAGCGGGCGCGCAGCGTCTCTTCGCCCTGCCCGCTTTCATTGTCGTACACCTCTTCGTCGGCCCCCTCGCCGCGCTCCTCGCCGGTGTCCGACTGCGCCTGCGCATTCTCGACATAGGTCACGATGCGCTGCGCCGTCTCAAGATTTTGCGCCGCGCCCGGATAGTCCGGGTCGCGCTCCAGCGCCGTCTCGAAGGCCCGCACCCCATCGCGATAGCTGCGCGACTTGATCTGCGCCAGACCCTGAAGCGAGGCCGCCTGCGCCGTCTCCACCCGGTTCAGCACCTCGATCGCCTCGGCATATTGCCCGTCCTTATAGAGCGCGATCCCGCGCCAGAGCGGATCGACAAAAAGCTCGGCGGCGCGCTCGAAGTGCTTGTTCTCGAAGGCCAGCCGCCCCTGCTGATCGAGGGTAAGGAACCAATCGGCGATGCCCTCGGCCCGCGCGCCCTGCGGCGGCACCAGCAGCGCCAGCGCCGCGACGATGCCCCAGCGCATAGTCCAACCGCGACGGAACCACAGCAGCAGAAGCGCCGCCGCGGGCCATGCCAGCCAATGCGCGCGATCCTCCCAAGGCTGCTCGACGTTGTCGAGCTGCGCGCGGCGGTAGGCGGCGTTGAGCAGCCCGTCGAGCCGCCGCACATCGCTCGCATCGGGGCTCACGTCCACCACCGGCACCGAAAGCGCATCCAGCCCCCGGTCGCGATTGCCCTCGGGCCGCAGCGACAGCACCGCCAGCGGCCGCACGCTGGCGTTGAGCGCCGCCACATCCGCCGGGTCGAGGCTGTCGGTGACAAAAAGAATGCCGCCCGGCGCGTCCTCCTCGGCCAGCAGCGCCTCGGCCAGCGCCAAAGCCTCGCCCGCCACCGCGCCCTCCTTGGGCATGATCTCGGGCGAGAGCCCTTCGAGATAGGGCAGCACCACCTGCGCATCTTCGGTCATCGGCAGCACCACATGCGCGGTGCCCGCATAGGCCAGAAGCGCCGTGCGCGCCCCGGCCCGCAGCTGCAGGAAGTCGCGGATCTTCTGCTTGCCCCGCTCCAGCCGCGACGGGGCGATGTCGGTGCTCTCCATCCCCGGCGTCACGGCGAGCACCACGGCGGCGGGCGCAGATTGCGCGGCGAAAGGATCGGGCTGGCGCGACCACGTGGGCCCCGCGGCCCCCAGCAGCGCAAAGACGAGGATCGCCGCCACGCTGTCGACCGGCGTGACGCGCCGCCGATGGCTGCGCCCCACGGTCAGCGCCGCGCGCAGATGCGGCGCGATGCCCTCGGCCTGTATCTCGCGCCCGCGCCCGGCCCGGCGCACCCGCCACCACAGCGCCAGCACCAGCGGGATCGGCAACAGCCAGAGCGGGCGCAGAAAGTGGAAAGCCTCAAAGAAGAAGGCAAACTCCCCCATCACACCGCCTCCGCCCTGCCGCGCGCGCGCAAGCGCTGGCGCAGGCTCAGATAGGCCAGCGACGCGAGGCCCAAAAGCGCGGCGAGCCCCATCGGCACCCACGCCAGAGAGCGGCGCGGGCGGAACGAGAGCGTCTCGGTCTCGCGCGGGGCCAGCTCGTCGATCCGCGCATAGACCGCATCCAGCGCCGCCTCGTCCTCGGCAAAGAAATACGCCCCGCCGGTGCGCGCCGCGATCGCCTGCAGCGTCGCCAGATCGACGCGGTTCTCGCCGGTGGTGTCCGGATCGCCGACGCCGATGGTGTAGATCTCGACGCCCCGGTCCGCCGCGATCTCGGCGGCATTGATCGGGCTCATGCGGCTGGCGGTGTCCGAGCCGTCCGAGAGCAGGATCAGCAGCCGCTGGTCGATCTCGCTGCTCTCAAAGGTGCGGATGGCAAGGCCAATGGCGTCGCCGAGCGCGGTATGCGGCCCCGCCATGCCGACCTCGGTGCGGTCCAAAAGCTCGGTGACGGTCTGCAGATCATCGGTGAGCGGGGTCTGCAGATAGGCCGCCGAGCCAAAGACGATCAGCGCCATGCGGTCGCCCTCGCGCCCGGCGACAAAGCCGCCCACAACGTCGCGAACCGCCGCGAGCCGCTGCTTGCGGCTGCCATCGGGCGCGGCGAAATCGCGCGCGTCCATCGAGCCCGAAATGTCGATCGCCAGCACCACGTCGCGGGCGGCGGTCTCGATGGTGATCGGCGCGCCGACGCGCTCGGGCCGCGCCAGAGCCAGCACCAGCAGCGCCCAGCAGAGCGCCGCCGTGATCACCGAGAGCACCGGGCGTGACAGGATCACCGCCCCGGCGCGCGGCTCGGCGCCCGCCGCCTCGGTCATGCGGCGGAAGAACGGAAAGCGCAGCGCGCTCTCCTGCTCGCGGGGCGGCGGCAGCAGCCAGCGCACCAGAAGCGGCAGCGGCAGCAGCAGCAAGATCCAGGGCTGTCCGAGCGAGATCATGCGCGCGCCTCCCGAGCCGGAGTGACGCGATGGGCCCGCAGCCAATGCGCGGCGGCGGCGCGCAGCTCGGGCGACGGCGGTGCCGCCTCATCGCGGTACGGCGCGCGGCGCAACTCGGCCCCGGCGGCCTGCGGGAAGGCGCGCCTGCCGGTGCGGTCAAGAAAGGCGATCCACGCGGTGCCGGTCAGCGCGGCCACATCCTCGCGCGGGAAAGCTGCCAGCGCGGCGCGGCGCAGGATCACCGCCAGCTCTGCGGTCGTGCCCGCCTGCGCCAGCGCGCCCAGCGCCTCGCGGCGGTAGGCATTGGCGCGATGCACGCGCGCCCAGCGCCAGAGGCCCCATGCGGCCAGCGCAAGGACCAGCACCAGCAATACCACCCAGCCCCATGTCTGCGGCGTCAGCCGCACCGGCGCGGGCAACGGCGGCTCGACCAACTGGCCGATCAGCGACACGAGGCTTTCGGGAGCGCCCTCTTCGTTCATCGCGGCCCAAGCCCCAGCAGGCGCCGCATCTGTGGCAGGGTCTCCTCGCCCGCCGAGAGCGGCAACACCGCAACGCCGAAACGCCGCTGCCAGTCCAGCACATCCGCGAGCCGCCCCTTGGACATCTCGATCAGCCCATGCCGCGCACCGGGCGCGTCGGTGTCGATCTCGGCCTGCAGTTCGCCGTCGGTCACGATGAGGCGCATGCCCTTGGGAAGCTCCCCGGCGCTGGGGTCGGTCACCGGCACGAGGATCAGATCATTGTGCCGCGCCAGCCCCGAGACGATGCGGTCGGTCTCGGCGTCGATCCCGTCGAAATCGCTCAGCACGACGATCAGGTGATTGCGGCTGGCAATCCGCGCCACCGCGCGCAGCACCTGCGTCAGCCCCAGCGGCGGCACATTGGGCGCTTCGGCATGGAGCAGCGCATTGGCATCCGCCAGCGCGGTGAGAAATCGGTTGAGCGCGGCGCGGCTGCGCTGCGGGCGGATCTCGGCCAAAAGCTCGTCGCCAAAGACGATGCCGCCCACCCGGTCGCCCTGATCGAGGATGCGAAAGGCGGTCATCGCGGCGGCCTCGGCGGCGGTGACGGATTTCATCGACCGTTTGGTGCCAAAGAACATCGACATGCGCTGATCGACCACCAGCAGCGCTGGGCGGTCGCGCTCTTCGGTCATCACCCGCACATGCGGCGTGCCGGTGCGCGCGGTGACCTTCCAGTCGATGGCGCGGATGTCATCGCCCGGCAGATAGTCGCGCAGTTCCTCGAAGTTGAGCCCGCGCCCGCGCAGCCGCGAGGCATGGCGTCCGTTGAGCACCGATTGCGCGGGCTGGCGCGGCAAAAAGCTGAGCCCGCGCGCCGGGCCTTCGAGGCTGCGCAGATAGGCCAGATCGGTGTGAATGCGCGGATCGCCCGAGACCTGCGGCGCTTTTGGCAGGGTGCCGGTGCGAGTACGGGCGGCGCGGTCTTTCATGATCCCTCCCTTCGGCCCGGCTCAGGGCAGCGCCACCTGCCGGACAATCTCGGCGACCACCGCATCGGGGCTGATGCCTTCGCCCTGCGCCTCATAGGACAGCCCAAGCCGGTGCCGCAGCACATCGGGCACGACGGCGCGGATATCCTCGGGGTCGACGTAATCGCGCCCGGCAAGCCACGCATGGGTGCGCCCGCATTTGTCGAGCGCCAGCGAGGCGCGCGGGCTGGCCCCGACCTCGATCCAGCGCTTGAGATCGTCGCCAAAGGCAGACGGCACGCGGGTGGCGTTGACCAGATCGGCGATATAGCGCTCCATCTCCGGCGCCACATGCAGCGCGGCGATCTCGCGGCGGGCGGCAAAGACCGCCTCCTGCGGGATCGGGGCCTGGGCCTCGGTGGCGGCCTTGCCTGCGCCCTGCTGCGCGGCGATCTCTTCGCCCCGCACCAGCCGGATCACCTCGACCTCATCCTCGACCGGCGGATAGGTGATGTTCACATGCATGAGGAACCGGTCCATCTGCGCTTCGGGCAGCGGATAGGTGCCCTCTTGCTCGATGGGGTTCTGCGTGGCCATGACCATGAACAGCGGCTCCATCTTATGGGTGGTGCCCGCCACGGTGACCTGCCGCTCTTCCATCGCCTCGAGCAGCGCCGCCTGCACTTTCGCGGGCGCCCGGTTGATCTCATCGGCCAGCACGAGGTTGGCAAAGATCGGCCCGGCCTCGAAACGGAACTCGCCGCCGCCCTCGCCCTGATAATAGACCTCGGTGCCGGTGACATCCGAGGGCAGCAGATCGGGGGTGAACTGGATGCGCGAAAAATCGCATTCGAGGTTGCGCGCCAGCGCCTTGATCGCGCGGGTCTTGGCAAGGCCCGGCAGCCCCTCGACCAGCAGGTTGCCATTGGCCAGAAGCCCGATCAGCAACCGCTCGATCACCTCGCGCTGGCCGATGATCGCCTCGCCCATGCGGGCGCGCAGGCTGTCGATCTGCGCCCGCGTGCCGCTTTCAGTCATGCCTTCCATACCTTACGCACCTTTCCGCGAAACTCAGTCGCCGGGGAACACCTTGGCCCAGTCCTGCGCCATGTCGACGATGGTCCAGCCAAGGTTCGGCCCTTCGTCCAGCCCGCGGTTCAGCGTGCCGATATGGCCCTCGCGGTCATAGGCGAACTCGCGCTCGGCATCGGTGTGGTGCACCAGCAGGCCAAACGACGGTCCCTCGCCCGAGGTGGTGTATTCGAGCATGGCGAAATCGCCGTCGGAATTGCCCCCGGCAAAGATCGGCTTTTGCCCGATGTGCCGCGCGATGCCGACCGGCTTGCCCTCTTTGTCGTCGATGAAGGTGACGCCGCCGTTCTTGGTCAGCATCGGCAGGCCGTCCACCACCTCATAGGCGGTGTTGCCCTCGGTGCCGACCACCTGCCACGGCGGGATGCCATAGGCCTGATCGGAAAAGGCGCGGATGAAGTCGATGCCGCCGCCCGAGACGATGTAGGTGGTGAACCCCTCGTCGCGCAGATAGCTGAGCAGTTCCAGCATCGGCTGGTAAACCATGTCGACATAGGGCTTTTTCGTGGTGGGATGGGTGTAATTGGTCAGCCAGTCCAGCGCATCGGCCTGAAACTCATCCACCGTGAGCCCCGCATGCGAGACGTTGATCACCTCCAGCAGGCCCTCCATCCCGGTGGCAAGAATGCCGCCCACATCGCCCTCGGCCCCGGCCTTCAGCGCATCGGTGGTGAGGATGTCGGGATCGGCCTTGGCCTTCTCCTGCAGCACGTCGAGCGCATAGAGCGCCTGAAAATAAACCGGCTGCTCGGTCCAGAGCGTGCCGTCATTGTCGAAGGTGGCGATGCGGTCGCGCTCGGGGACGAAATCCTCGGAGGCCGGATCGGTCACGGCCTCGACAAAACCGATGATCGCCTCCTTCGCGCCGGTGTCGTTCCACGAGGGGAGCGGGTCGGCAAGGGCGGCCAGCGGAAGCGCGGCAAGCGTGGCGGGAAGAAGATACCGCAGCATATGTACAATCCTTTCTAAAATCGGGCTGGCGAACCGCGCCGCCAGCCCCGCTCTCGTTAGGCGTCCGGCGTCATCCGCCGGCCCGGGATCGCTGCAGCGGGATCAGTTGCTGCCCATGTTGGCGAGGCTGTTGTTCAGGTCTTCCTGAATCTGATCGATCGAGAAGCTGTCCGGGCGCTGCGACGGCGGATATTCCTCGAACGTGGCGAAGAACTTGGCGATCTCCTGCGCCGCCGGGGCAACCAGATAGGCGTGATCGCTCAGCCAGTCCCAATAGGTGTTCGAGGTGATGTCGGCCCGCTCATAGGGGTCGGCGCGCAGATCGAACATCTTGGGCACACGCAGGTTGGTGAAAGGCTCGGCCCAGACCGCCATGGTGCCTTTCATGCGCTGCTCTTTGAACACCACCTTCCAGTTCTCGTAGCGCAGGCCGACGATCTCGCCATCGTCGTTGAGATAGAAGAACTCGTTGCGCGCGCCCTCGTCCGTGGCGCCGGTCAGGTAGTCGAGCTGGTTATAGCCATCAAGGTAGTTGTTGTATTCCTTGCCGTTGATGGTCGTGCCTGCAAGCAGGCGCTCCTTGATGTCGGTATCACCCACCGCGGCCATGAGGGTCGGGAACCAGTCGAGCCCCGAGAACATCTCGGTATAGACCGTGCCGGGCTCGATGACGCCGGGCCAGCGGATCAACGCAGGCACGCGGTACGCGCCTTCCCAGTTGGTGTTTTTCTCGGACCGGAACGGCGTGGTGCCAGCATCCGGCCAAGTGTTCTGGTGCGGGCCGTTGTCGGTGGTGTAGACGACGATGGTGTTGTCGGCGACGCCGAGCTCGTCCAGCGCGTCGAGCACTGTGCCCACCACCCCGTCATTCTCGACCATGCCGTCGGCATATTCGGTCGGCGCGGTCAGCCCCGGTTCGCTGCGGTTCTCTTCGCGCACGTGGGTTTTGTAGTGCATCCGCGTGGTGTTGTACCAAGTGAAGAAGGGCGTTCCCGCTTCGACCGCGCGGGTCATGAAGTCGATGGCCCCGGCGGCGGTTTCCTCATCCACCGTCTCCATGCGCTTGCGGGTGAGCGGGCCGGTGTCCTCGATCTCGCCGTCAGCATAAGAGTGCAGCACGCCGCGCGGGCCGAACCGCTCGCGGAATTCCGGGTCCTGCGGATAGTTGAACTGTTCCGGCTCTTCCTCGGCATTGAGGTGGTAGAGGTTGCCAAAGAACTCGTCGAAGCCATGCGCAGTGGGCAGGAACTCATCCCGGTCGCCCATGTGGTTCTTGCCGAACTGGCCGGTGGCATAGCCCAGATCCTTGAGCGCCGATGCGAGCGTCACGTCCTTGGCCTGAAGCCCGGCATTTGCGCCCGGCAGGCCCACTTTCGAAAGACCGGTGCGCAGCGTCGACTGGCCGGTGAGGAAGGTCGAGCGGCCGGCGGTGCAGCTCTGCTCGGCGTAATAATCGGTGAACTTGGCGCCCTCGGTGGCGATCCGGTCGATGTTGGGCGTGGTATAGCCCATCAGGCCGAAGCTGTAGGTCGACAGGTTGGTCTGGCCGATGTCGTCGCCGAAGATAACCAGGATGTTCGGCTTGGCGGCGGCGTCATCCTGCGCCCAAGCGGCAGAGCCGAAGGCCAGAAGACTGCCGGCAAGGGCGGCCGTGAGTAGGTCGGGTCTCATGTAATTCTCCCAAGCAAGTCGTTCAAAATCGAAACCTCATTCAAATGCGCGGGCGTCCCCGACATGCCGGTGCCCCGGCCCGGAACCCGCTTGAATGCCCGCAATTCACGAGAAAACCCGATGGGAAATTTGTTGACCTACAAACAGCGCAAGCATTCAACCATGAGAGGTAATGCCTTCACATGCGCTCCCCCTCACGTGGCAAGTATCTCGATTACCTAACGTAAATGCAACAACCACGTGATCTTGTGCGGGTTTTTCCGCGCCCCCACGGCAGGGCGCCGCCGATGCCCCCGCTGAAAGCCTTGCGCTACTGGATCGACACGTCGATCGCATAGCTCACGCTGGCCCCGGCATCGCGGTCGTTGCCCATGAGATAGACCCGGATCGTATAGGTCCCGTCCTCCGGCAGCGGCACGGTTTCGGTGCTGTCTTCGTCCATAGAGCCCACGTAGATCGCCACGTCGTCGCTGCCCGGCGGCAGGATATTGAGGTAGGCGATGCCAAAACCATCTGTCTGCGTAACTTTCAAATCGACAAAGAGCTCTTGCCCCGCCTGCGCGCCAAGGCGGTAATCGCGATATTCTTGCCCGACGATCGTGCCGGTGATCATCGTGCCGTAGTTGCCCGGCGCAAAGCTGACGTCTTCGCTCTGCTGCGCGGCAGCCCCCTGCGCCACCAGCGCCAGCCCTGCCCCCAGCAAGGGTCCGATCCATTTGGTCATCGCTGTCTCCCTCCTCTCAACCCATTGACCGCACGCGCCTAAAGGGCCTGCGCAGCCATCCACAGCGTAGCGTAGAATCAGAATTTCGCGCAGCGCCGGAACATGCATTGGCCGAGTTTGCGGACCAAACAGACGCCTGACTTCACATTTCGGAAACACTCTGTTTGCACCAAGCGGTGTTTTGCCATGAGATAGGCGAAATTTAGCCCACAATTTCCAGGGATTACCCTGCGGCAGCGCAGAAAGGTCCTCTGTTACCGCTCTGAAACATCACAAAATGAAAGCTGGGCTACGCATCGAAAGCCTGTATTCTGCCTCAGTTACCAGTCTGACGTCATTTCGAATCATTAGTAAGTACGAGTCCCGCTCGGTCGACCAAGCGCTTTAGTAACTCGGCATTTGTTTATTGTTTTTATTGCCGGGTATCCCCACGGATGGGGGCCCAATGTCCCAAGGCCTCAATCCCATATACGTCCCATATCGGCTCTGGCCGTGCCAAGGCACCTCGTTTCCCCAGCGATTATTGCCAGCACGGAGGTTTCGTGAGGGATCAGGAAGCCGCGCAGATTACCTGCGCGGCTTCATACCCGTTTCTGCATCCCACTTTTCCTGCGATCTTACCGCGTGTCGGCGATCTCGTCGCTCTGGCGCACCCGCGCCACAAGATCGTCGCCCACCGTCTGCAGGATGTCGGCAAGCTCGGTGAACCACCCTTCCTGATGGCTGGATGCACGCCGCGCCAGTGCCACCAGCCGCGACGGTTCGGGCTGCGCAAAGCGGCGCAAACCCATGCCGGGCGAGGCGCGCAACTCGGTCAGCGCCGCCAATTCGGGCATCAGGGTCAGGCCAAAGCCCGCCGCCACCAGCCGCGATAGCGTCGACAGCGAGGTCGCGCCCATGTTGATCCGCGCGTTGCCCCTGCCCCGACCGCAGACCGCCAGCGCCTGATCGGTCAGGCAATGGCCATCCTCGAGCAACAGAAGCTGGCTTTCCGCCAGACCCTCGGGACTGGAGACGCGGGCGATCTGATCAAGCCGCGCAGCACTGCCCGCCAGCAGGAAACGGTCTTCGAAGAGCGGCAGCACCTCGATCCCCTCATCCTCGATCGGCAGGGCCACCAGTGCGGCATCCAGCGCGCCGTTTGCCAGTTGCGCCAGCAGCCGCTCGGTTTTCGCCTCGGTGACCTCGACGTCGAGCGAGATATCCTCGGCGCGCAGCGCGGCCAGCGCTTCGGGCAGGAAATACGGGGCAATCGTCGGGATCACCCCCAGCGACAGACGCCCGGCCAGCCCGGCGCGGCGGCGCGCCGCCTGCTCCAGCCCAGCAATCTCGGAAAGCACCCGCTCGGCGCTGTCGAGCACCTCGCGCCCAAAGGGCGTCAGCACCACATCGCGCGCATGGCGCTCCACCAGCGGGCCGTTCAGCGCCGCCTCAAGCTCGCGGATTTGCACCGAAAGTGCAGGCTGCGAGACATGGCAGGTTTCAGCGGCACGGCGGAAGTTCCGCTGTTCGGCAAGAGCTTTGAAATAGCTCAACTGGCGCAGAGTGACAGGCATAACATTTTCTTATCACAGAGCAAGGAAACAGCAATTGGGAACTTATCGGCAGGCCTCTAGTTGAACGCTCAGCAAGTCATTCACGGAGGACGTCATGAGCAAGCGACTGACAACATCGGCCGGCGCACCGGTACCCAGCAACGAGACCTCGGCCACCGCCGGCCCGCGCGGCCCGGTCCTGCTCGAGGACTACCAGCTGGTCGAGAAACTGGCCCACCAGAACCGCGAGCGCATCCCCGAGCGCGTCGTGCACGCCAAGGGCTGGGGCGCGCAGGGCACCTTCACCGTCACCCACGACATCAGCAAATACACCAGCGCCAAGCTGTTCTCCAAGGTCGGCAATACCTGCGACATCCTCTCGCGCTGGTCGACCGTGGCCGGCGAGCAAGGCGCAGCCGACGCCGAGCGCGACGTGCGCGGCTTTTCGATCAAGTTCTACACAGAAGAAGGCAACTGGGACGTTGTGGGCAACAACACCCCGATCTTCTTCATCCGTGACGCCTTCAAGTTCCCTGACTTCATCCGCACGCAGAAACGTCACCCCAAGACGAACCTGCGCTCGCCCGAAGCCATGTTCGACTTCTGGGCCGGTCAGCCCGAGTCGGTGCATCAGGTGACCATCCTGATGTCGGACCGCGGCATTCCCAAGAACCCGATGCATATGCACGGCTACGGCTCGCACACCTTCTCGATGTTCAACGACAAGGGTGAGCGCTACTGGGTGAAGTTCCACTTCCGCTGCCAGCAGCCGATCGCGAATTACACCAACGAGCAGGCCGAAAAGATCGTTGGCGAAACCCGCGAGAGCTATCAGGAAGACCTCTATAACGCGATCGAGGAAGGCAAATTCCCCAAGTGGGAGCTGAACATTCAGGTGATGGAAGAGGAGCAGGCGGCACAGCTGGACTTCAACCCGTTCGACCTGACGAAAGTTTGGTCGCACAAGGACTTCCCGCTGATCCCCGTCGGCATGCTGGAGTTCAACAAGAACCCCGACAACTACTTCCAGATGATCGAGAACGCGGCCTTCTCGCCGTCGAACAAGATCCCCGGCATCGGCTTCTCGCCGGACAAGATGCTGCAGGGCCGCCTGTTCTCTTACGCTGACGCGCACCGCTATCGCCTTGGCACCCACTACGAGGCGCTGCCGGCCAACGCCCCGAAATCGCCGGTGCATCACTATCACAAGGACGGCGCGATGCGGTTCTTCCCGCCGCAGACCGGCCATATCGACGCCTATTACGAGCCGAACCAATATGAGGACTCGGCCAAGGCAGACCCCTCGGTGATGGAACCGCCGCTGAAGATCTCGGGCGACGCCGACCGCTATGTGCAGGAAGACAAAGACGCCGATTACGTGCAGCCCCGCGCGCTTTATGCCGAGGTGCTGGGCGATGACGAGCGCAAGCGTCTGCACCTGAACATGGCCCGCGCCATGGCGCCGGTCTCGGACAGCGTGCGCGAGCGGTGGTATGCCGTTCTGGGCCGTGTGCACCCCGACTATCTTGCCGGTGTGAAACAGGCCGCCGCAGACCTCGAAAGCGGCAATATCGACGATTACCCCGGCATTCCGGTCACCGACGACACGCCGGTGCGCGCCGCGGAATAATCGCCTGTCCCCGCGGGGACAGCTCAAAATGACGAAGGGGCGGCGCCGATCGGCACCGCCCCTTTTGCATGGCATCCTTTCGCGAGCCGGCTCAGCCGATGAGACCGCCCCCCGCCGCATCCACTTTCTCGTAATGGCTGCGCAGGCGTTGCAACGCGATGCGCAGCACCACCTTGCCCGAGCGCGCCGCCCAGCCCATGCGCCGCTCGGTCTCTTCCAGCCCTTCGAGGTAGCAGCAGCAGCGCAGCGCCGCATCGCCCAGCCCCGGCCCAAGCTCGCGCAGCGCGGCGGCAAAGCGCGCGCGCGCCGCATCGCCGCCCTGCGCGGGCAGATCACCGGCATCGACGCGCACCCCCGCGGTCAGGAACTGGTCCCAGTTCTGCGTCACCCTCGGCCCCATCTGCGCCAGTTCGAAATCCTCGCGCAGACGCTCGCCCGCGCGCACCAGACCGTCTTCGAGAAAGCGCTGCCCGTCCCTGTCGCGCCGCCGTGCCAGCACCGCCAGCGGGCTCTCGCTCAGGGCAAAGCGGCGCTTGCCGCGCGGGTCGGCGTCTTCTTCTTCCAGCGCGGCCTCGGCCTCGCGCCCGCTCTCGAACCCCGCCTGCGCCTCGGCAAAGCCGCGCAGGCGGCTCTCCTGCTCGGCCAGCAGATGCCCCAGCGCGCTGCGCCCCGCCGCGGTGATCCGGTAACGCGAGATGCGGCCCGGCGAGTCGCAGCGGATCCAGCCCTTGAGCGCCATGGCCTGCGCCACCGGCGCCGAGACCACCGCGGTGCGCGCCGAGCCGCCCTCGGCGCCGTCGCGCACCACCACCGCCTTGTCCATTTCCGCCGCGACCGCGAGCATCGCACCGCTTTCGCACAGCCGTCTCAGCACCCGGCGCGCCTCGCGCGACAGGGTCGCGGCATCGGGTGTCGTCCCGTCGATTTCGGGGGTCTTCATCGCTCTGCCCTCCTTGGCATGGGGCACGCCTGCGCCGCGCGTTGCGCCAAGTCGGCGCAGCGCCTCATCCACCAGCGGATCATCCCGCAGCAGTTCCATCCGTCGCACCTGCCGCAACACCGTCGAGGCATGGCAGCCCTCTTTCCGGGCCAAAGCGCGAATGCCTGCCCCCCCTTCGGTATGCGCAAGATAAAGCCGTGCGATCTCTGGCACCCAGGCCGGAAGGCCCGTGTCTTTGGCGTGGTGTTGGCTCGAAATCATTGAACAAGTCCCCCTAAGCTACGCCCTGATTTTGCAGGGTTTTCCACAGTGAACCTGAAACCTGCGCGCTGCGATCTTAGGTAAAAGTTAATGATTTTAGGAATTTACGAGACTTATCCACAAAATATAAACATGCGTGAATGCCGCGTACGCAAACATTGACCAGGCGGCAACATAGGGGAAAACCGTGCAAGGCTCATGTCCTGTTCCACATCCGGGAGATGAGCGATGCAAGACCTTCACAGCCGCCTTGGCGCGATGCGCCGCCCCCGCCTTTTGGTGCGGGCCGCGCGCATCGGCGCGAGCGAGTATCGCCGCCGCCCGCATCTGGCGCGGCTGCTGGGCGGACCCTGCCCGCCGCAGCACGGGGCGGCGCTGCTGCAACTGATGGAATTGGAAGAGATGCTCGATGATGGGCGCCAGCGCCGCGCGGCGGATTACTCTGCCGCGCAGCATGTGGAGCTTTTGGCCGCGATCATCGGCGAGGCGCGGGCCCTGCAGTCCGGTTTAGGGGCCAGCGTGCAGATCAGCGCTGGGGCCAGCGCCTGAGCGCCGCCCTCAGAGGAAGGCGTCGGGGACGGCGGCCTTCTTGCGGGCCACGTACTCAGAGAGCGCAGCCTCGACATCGGCGTCGATGGCGGGCTGCTCATAGCTCGCCAGCAGCGCCTTCACCCGCGCGCTCGCCAGTTGCATCGTGTCGCGCGCGCCCTCTTCGGACCATGTCTCGAAGGGTTTGTAATCAAAGAGTTCCGAACGCCAGAAGGCGGTCTTGAAGTTGTCCTGCGTGTGCGCGCAGCCAAGGTAGTGCCCGCCCGGCCCCACCTCGCGGATCGCATCCAGCGCCTGCGTGCTCTCGTCCACGGTGATGCCCTGCGCGAACTTGTGCAGCGCGCCCAGCTGATCGGCGTCCATGACGAATTTCTCGTAGGACGCCACCAGCCCGCCCTCGAGCCAGCCGCAGGCATGCAGCATGAAGTTGACCCCCGCCTGCAGCCCCATGTTGAGCGAATTGGCGCTCTCATAACCCGCCTGCGCGTCGGGCAGTTTCGAGCCGCAGAAGCCCCCCGCCGAACGGTAGGGCAGCCCCAGCCGCCGCGCCAACTGGCCGACGCCATAGGTGATCTGCGAGGCCTCGGGCGTGCCGAAGGTGGGCGCCCCGGAATTCATGTCGATCGAGGTGACGAAGGCGCCGAAGATCACCGGCGCGCCCTTGCGCACCAATTGGGCGTAGGCGATGCCCGCCATTCCCTCGGCCAGCACCTGCGTCAGCGTGCCCGCCACCGAGACCGGCGCCATCGCCCCGCCAACGATGAAGGGCGAGACGATGCAGGCCTGATTGGCGGCGGCATAGACCTCCAGCGCGCCCATCATCGTATCGTCGAAGGTCAACGGCGAGTTGATGTTGATCAGCGAGGTCATCACCGTGTTGTCGCGCACGAACTCCTTGCCGAAGAGGATCTCGCACATCTCGACGCTGTCGCGCGCCCGTCCCGGCTCTGTCACCGAGCCCATGAAGGGCTTGTCCGACAGCGTCATATGGGCGTGCAGCATGTCAAGGTGACGCTTGTTCACCGCCACATCGGTGGGCTCGCAGAGCGTGCCGCCCGAATGGTGCAGCCAGCGCGACATCTGCCCCAGCTTCACGAAGTTGCGGAAATCCTCGATGGTGCCATAGCGGCGCCCCTTCTCGGCGTCCTGCACGAAGGGCGGGCCATAGACCGGCGCCAGCACCAGCGAGCGCCCGCCGATCTCGACGCTGCGCGCGGGGTTGCGGGCGTGCTGGGTGATCGCCGAGGGGGCATGAGCGCACAGTTGCCGCGCCAGCCCGCGCGGGATGCGCACGCGCTCGCCCTCGATCTCTGCCCCGGCCTCGCGCCAGCGCTCCAGCGCGGCGGGGTTGTTGACGAAATTCACGCCGATCTCTTCCAGCACCGTCTCGGCGCCAGCCTCGATCATCTGAAGCGCTTCTTCGTTCAGCAGCTCGAAGTTGGGGATGTTGCGTTCGATGAAGCGCGCCGTCTCGACCTGTGCCGAGCCGCGCGCCGCGCGCCGTGCCGCACCACCGCCGCTGCGGGTCCGTTTCCGCGTTTCCGTCTCAGACATGGCGCCTCTCCCGTTCCGTCGCATGCCCCTCAGTAGTAGCCCGGACCGGCACTGGCCAGAGCCGAGTTTTGCGCCGCCCTGCAGACAAATGCGACATCTCCGCGCCGCTTGGCGGCACGAAACGGCTTCTTAAGCTGTATCCGGTTAGCATGTTTTCGGGGTGCGGGGCTTTGCATCAAGGCCAAAGGGGGCTCACCATGAGGGATGAGCAACTGACAACGCAGGCGCGTGCGACAGAGGGGCGTGCCACTGACGCAAGCCCAACGGAGGCGTGTCCAACAGAGCCGCGACCGCTTGGCAGCGCCGAAATCGGCGCATTGGCGCATCTCTACCGCAGCGAGGTCTACCGCTGCTCGATCTGGCGCACCCGGCTCGACACCACGACCAACTGGGCGGTGGTGACGCTGGGGGTCGCGCTGTCGATCGCCTATGCCGCCCCCGACGCCTCGCCGCTGCCGCTGGTGCTGGTGGGCATTCTGAACCTCTTTTTCCTGACGCTGGAGGCGCGGCGCTATCGCTACTGCGATCTCTGGCGCCGCCGTTTCCGCAATATGGAGATGAATTTCTACGGCCCGATGCTGGGCGCCGCCGCGGGCTCCGATCTCTGGGCGCAGGACTTGCGCAGCGATTACCGCCGCCCGGTGTTCCGCATCAGCTATCTGCACGCCATGGGGCGACGAATCCGCCGCTGCTATTTCTGGATCATGCTGATCCAGATCCTCGCCTTTGTGGGCAAGATCACCGTGCATCCTTTCAGCGTGACATCGCTGCAGGAGGCGCTGGATCGTGCAGCCGTCGGGTCGGTGTCCGGCGCGGTCATGGCCTTCGGCGGGCTGATCTACGCGGCCAGCTTTGCGGCGCTGGCGCTCTGGAGCTGGCAGCTCGATCGGAAAGATCAAATTCAAAACGATATTCCCCAGCCAGACGCGATCTACTGAGCGGCGATTAAGCCCCGGTTCAGACCTCCCGGGGCACAACCAACGCGCATAATGGCCCGCAGACACCGAGGAGGCGCGCAATGGAACACGCAGCAAAAGCTCAGGAGGGACGCCTTGCACCTCGGTTTTGCCAGATGCACCGCGGATTGCATGGCCTGCTGCTCGCCCTCGCTGCGGCGCTGCACCCGCTCGAAGCATCGGCTGAGGCAAAGGTCACCTATCCGCCTGCGGCGCATGGCACCGGTCATAGCGACGGGCACGGAAGCGCGGCGCCCTCCCATGCCGCTGCGCAGGGGGGCAGCCAGACGGCAGCGCAGGGGTCTGAACACAGCGCTGCAGGCGGCCATGCGCTCGGCCCGGGCGTGGACCAGAGCGGCGGACAGAGCGGCGGACATGCTGCACCGATCCCCGAGGAAAGCGGCGCGCTCTGTCAGGGCTTCGGCCCGCAGACACCGCGCGACATCGGCAACCGGCACGGGCTCAACCCCGCCGGTTTCACCCTCGCCCCGCCGCCCGAAGAGATGAACCTGTGCAACATCCACACCCACACCAATGCCGAACACCTCGGCCCCGGCTTCTCGATCTACGCCGGTCCGGGAGAGAATGGCGGCTTCAAATGCGCGGGCTCGCAGGGGCTTTCCGACGCCGAACTGACGCGCCCGCATGGCAGCCCCGCGCGCTTTGAAGGGGTGGAGCCCGGCGACACGATCGAAGTGCATTGGGTCTATTCCTCCTGCGCGGTCGCGCCCGGCCCCGGGCTGGGATCCTGCCTCTCGGATGCCTGCTCGAACCCAGAGCTGCGGGTGGAATCGCAGGTCTTTTTGGTGGTGAACGACCCCAACGCGCTGGATTTTCGCGACTTCATCTATTTCGGCACCCTGCGCGAGGGGCGCTATCAGGCGCGCGGTCTGCCCACCGGCACCGGCGCGCCGGTGGTGTTCCGCGGCTCCACCACCGGCCCCAGCTACAGCCAACAGGTCTGCTCGCCGCTGCAGGTCACTTGGTCGGTCCGGCCCCGCTGTGCCCGGCTCGACATTTCGACCCTCGACGCATGGGCGGGCATGGGCAATGTCTTTGAAGAAACCCACAGCCATGGCGTGCGCAGACTGGTGACCGCCCCGGCGCTGCTCAGCCAGATCGAGTGAACCGCGACGGATGCCCGCGCGCAGAGGCTGGCGAACAAGACCCGGCAAAGCCTGCCAATCCCCCGCCGATGCGGGTATCAGCGGGCGCGATCCGCCTTGGAAATGCGGCAAATCCCTTCAGGCCGCACCCAGCCTCTTGCGCGTTGCGCGCCGCCCGCCTAAAGCAGCCGCATGACCCAGCATGATCGCCTCCTCATCATCGACTTCGGTAGCCAGGTGACGCAGCTTATCGCGCGGCGCCTGCGTGAGCTGAACGTCTACTGCGAGATCCACCCCTATCAGAACGTCACCGACGACTTTCTGAAGGAGTTCGCCCCCAAGGCCATCGTCTTCTCCGGTGGCCCCGACAGCGTGACGCGCGAGGGCTCGCCTCGCCCGCCCAAATCCGCCTATGACCTCGGCGTGCCGATCCTCGGCATCTGCTATGGCCAGCAGGTCATGATGCATGACCTCGGCGGCAAGGTCGAAGCCGGCCAGAGCCACACCGCAGAGTTCGGCCGCGCCTATGTGACCCCGAACGACGACCGCCTCGACCTGATGTCGGGCTGGTTCCTCGACGGCACCGGCCGCGAGCAGGTGTGGATGAGCCACGGCGACCACGTCTCGGAAATTGCCCCGGGCTTCAAGGTGTTCGCCACCTCGCCCGGCGCGCCCTTCGCGGTGACCGCCGACCCCGAGCGCAAGTTCTACGCCGTGCAGTTCCACCCCGAGGTGCACCACACGCCCAACGGCAAGACGCTTTACGAAAACTTCATCAAGGAAGCCGGCTTCACCGGCGACTGGACGATGGATGCCTACCGCGAAGAGGCCGTGCGCCAGATCCGCGAGCAGGTGGGCGACGCCAAGGTGATCTGCGCGCTTTCGGGCGGCGTCGACAGCTCGGTCACCGCCGCGCTGCTGCATGAGGCGATCGGCGAGCAGCTGACCTGCGTCTTCGTCGACCACGGGCTCTTGCGCCTCAACGAGGCCGACGAGGTCGTCGCGATGTTCCGCGATCACATGAACCTCTCGGTGATCCACGCGCAGGAGCAGGATCTGTTCCTTGGCGAGCTTGAGGGCGTCTCCGACCCCGAGACCAAGCGCAAGATCATCGGCAAGCTGTTCATCGACGTGTTCCAGAAATACGCCGACGGCATCGAGGGCGCGCAGTTCCTCGCGCAGGGCACGCTTTATCCCGACGTGATCGAGAGCGTCAGCTTCTCGGGCGGCCCGTCGGTCACCATCAAGTCGCACCACAACGTGGGCGGCCTGCCGGAGAAGATGGGCCTCAAGCTGGTCGAGCCGCTGCGCGAGCTCTTCAAGGACGAGGTCCGCGTGCTGGGTCACGAGCTTGGCCTGCCCGCCAGCTTCATTGGCCGCCACCCCTTCCCCGGTCCGGGTCTGGCGATCCGCTGCCCCGGCGAGATCACCCGCGAAAAGCTCGACATCCTGCGCAAGGCGGATGCGGTCTATATCGACCAGATCCGCAAGCATGGCCTCTATGACGAGATCTGGCAGGCCTTCGTGGCGATTCTGCCGGTGCGCACCGTGGGCGTGATGGGCGATGGCCGCACCTACGACTATGCCTGCGCGCTGCGTGCGGTGACCTCGGTCGACGGGATGACGGCGGATTACTACCCGTTCAGCCATGAGTTCCTTGGCGAGACCGCGACGCGGATCATCAACGAGGTGAAGGGCATCAACCGCTGCACCTATGACATCACCTCGAAGCCTCCGGGCACGATCGAGTGGGAATGATCTGACATAAAGAAAGGCCGGGGTTCGCCCCGGCCTTTTGCTTTGCGGCTGCTTGGCGGCTGCTTGGCGGGAGTGCCGCCTGCGAAAATCCGGCGCTTCCGGCCAGGCTTCCGGTCAGCCCGCGACCAGCGAGCCCACGCGCGCCACCTGCCCGCCGCCCACCGGCGCGGCGACACCCGTGGTCGAAGGCCCGGAGGTCGGCCAGCCCTGCGCCACGCGCACCGCCAGAAAGCCGAAGGCCTGCGCTTCGAGCATGTCGCCGTCGAGCCCGGCCTCTTCCACCGGCACCACCGGGCAGTCGAGCCCGGCCGACAGCATCGCCATCATCACCGGGTTGTGGCGCCCGCCGCCAGTGACCAGCAGCCGCTCGGGCGGGATCGGGCAATGCTCCATGCCTTGCATCACCGCGGCGGCGGCCATCGCTGTCATCGTCGCGGCGGCATCGGCGTCGGACAGCTCGCGCACCAGATCGAGCATCAGCGAGAAATCATCCCGATCGAGGGATTTGGGCGGCATGCGGCGAAAGAACCCCTCTTCGAGGAACAGCTCCAGCGCGCCATCGACCACCTCGCCCTTCGCGGCCAGCTGCCCGTCGCGGTCGCAGTCGAGCCCAAGCCGCTCGCCCACCAGATCGTTGATCGGCGCATTCGCGGGCCCGGTGTCAAAGGCCAAGAGCGCGCCGGGCGCTTCGGGCGAGGCTTTGCGCGGATCGACCCACGTGAGGTTGCCGACGCCGCCGAGGTTGAGGAAGGCGACGGGCCGGGTTGCCCCGATCTTCTTGGCACAGGCGAAATGATAGAAGGGCGCAAGCGGCGCGCCCTCGCCCCCCAGCGCCACATCGGCAGAGCGGAAATCCCACACCACGTCGCGATCCAGCGCCTCGGCCAGTGCTCCGCCGTCGCCCAATTGATGCGTGCCACGGCCCTGCGGCTCATGCGCCAGCGTCTGGCCATGAAAGCCCACCAGCTCGGCCTCGGGGAACTGCGACAAAAGCTCGATATGCGCGCGCTGCGTCACATCGAGCGCCGCGGCCAGAACCTCGGCGTTCTCCTCGACCGGCCAGCACCCGAGCGCCGCGCGCAGCACGGACCGCTCGGCCTCGGAATAGGGCCGATAGCCCGTGCGCCCAAACTCATGGATTTCAGCGCCATCGGTGCGGATCAGCGCCGCGTCGACCCCATCGAGAGAGGTCCCCGACATACACCCAAGTGCCCAAACGGAGCGTGCACCCAACTTGCCCTTCACCTTCGCCTTCCCCGCGCTTATAGGAACGGTCGAACTATAGAAGGGATCCGCGATGACCTACCATCCCAAATCGGACTTCATGCGCGTCATGATCGAGCGCGGCTATCTGGCCGACTGCACCGATTATCAGGGCCTCGACGAGGCGCTGAGCAAAGGCGTGGTCACTGCGTATATCGGCTATGACGCGACGGCCAAATCGCTGCATGTGGGCCATTTGCTCAACATTATGATGCTGCGCTGGCTGCAGAAAACCGGGCACAAGCCGATCACCCTGATGGGCGGCGGCACCACCAAGGTGGGCGACCCCTCGTTCCGCTCGGACGAGCGCCCGCTGCTCGGGCCGGAGCAGATCGACGCCAATATCGAGGGCATGAAGCAGGTCTTCGCGAAATACCTGCAATACGGCGGCGGCGAGACCGACGCGCTGATGCTCAACAACGCCGAATGGCTCGACGGGCTCAACTACCTGGAGTTCCTGCGCGACATCGGGCGGCACTTCTCGGTGAACCGCATGCTGAGCTTCGAGAGCGTGAAATCGCGCCTCGACCGCGAGCAGTCGCTGTCGTTCCTCGAGTTTAACTACATGATCCTGCAGGCCTATGACTTCCTTGAGCTGAACCGTCGCTATGGCTGCGTTCTGCAGATGGGCGGCTCGGACCAATGGGGCAATATCGTCAACGGCATCGACCTGACCCGGCGGGTGCTCGACAATGAGATTTATGGTCTCACCTCGCCGCTGCTGACCACCTCGGACGGCCGCAAGATGGGCAAGAGCCAGGGCGGCGCCATGTGGCTCAACGCCGACATGCTCTCGCCCTACGAGTTCTGGCAGTTCTGGCGCAACACCACCGACGCCGACACCGGCCGCTTCCTCAAGCTCTACACCGAGCTGCCGGTCGAGGAATGCGAGCGGCTGGGATCGCTGCAGGGCTCGGAGATCAACGAGGCCAAGATCATCCTCGCCAATGAGGTGACCACGCTGTGCCACGGGGCCGAGGCCGCCGCCGCCGCCGAGGCGACCGCGCGCGAGGTCTTCGAAAAGGGCGGCGTCGGGGATGACCTGCCGACGCTGGAGCTTACCGCTGAAGAGATCGGCGACGGCATTTCCATCGTGCAGGTGATCGTGCGCGCGGGCCTTGCCAAATCGGGCAAGGAGGCCAAGCGCCTGATCGCCGAGAATGGCGCGCGCATGGATGACGCGCCGCTGACCGACGCCGGGCTGATGCTGGACGCGGGCAAGCTGGCCGCGCCGGTGAAGCTCTCGGCGGGCAAGAAGCGCCACGCGCTGGTGAAGCTGGGCTGAGCCCTGGCTTTTCCGCGCAATGATCGAGGGGCGGCGCCGCGGGCGCTGCCCCTTTTCGGTTAAGGGGCGATGCCGTCCGTTGCCCGAAACCGTGGCCGCGCTGCATCGCCCTGCAGATCGGGTCTTGCCCCCGACGCGGCGCCGGGCCAGTCTCGCGCCGCGAGAGGACCCCATGACCAAGACTATCACACAGCCCGGTAAACAGTCCGGTAAAAGTTCCGGTTTTATCGGTGGCGCGATGCGCTGCCACGCGCAGGGTGGACCGACCCGATGAGCGCGGTGCAACTGACCGGCACGATGACCGCCCCCGAAGACCGCGCCGATGCCGTGCGCGCCGCCATGCCCGAGCACATTCGCCTCAGCCGCGAAGAGCCGGGCTGCGTCTTTTTCGAGCTTCGAGAAACCGATCCCGGTGTGTTCGAGGTCTCCGAGCTTTTCCTGAACCGCGCCGCCTTTGACGCGCATCAGGCGCGCACCCGCGCCAGCGACTGGTTCCGCGTCACCGGCGATCTGCCCCGCGACTACGACGTGGCCGACCTGTGAGCGCGCCGCTCGCCGCCAGCGCCGCGCCGAGCGCGGTGCCGAGGGCCGCGCTGTGGATGATCGGCTCGATCATCTCGTTCAGCGCCATGGCGGTGGCCGGACGCTATGTGAGCTCCGGCCTCGATACCTTCGAGATCATGCTCTACCGCTCGCTGATCGGCGTCACCATCGTCAGCGCCGTGGTAATCGGCACTGGTCGGCGCAAGACCATCACCACGCGCCATATCGGCACGCAGATCACCCGCAACCTGTGCCATTTCACCGGGCAGAACCTATGGCTCTATGCGATCACCGTGATCCCGCTGGCGCAGGTCTTTGCGCTGGAATTCACCGGACCGATCTGGGCGCTGCTGCTGGCGCCGCTGGTGCTGGGCGAGCGGCTCACATGGCCGCGCGCCGGAGCCGCGCTGATCGGTTTTCTCGGCATTCTGATCGTCACCCGGCCTTCGCCCGAAACGCTTTCGCCGGGGATTTTCGCCGCGGCCGGGGCGGCCATCGGTTTTGCCGGATCGGCGATCTACACCCGCAAACTGACCCGCAGCGAAAGCACGCTGTGCATCCTCTTCTGGCTGACGGTGACGCAGGCGGTGATGGGCCTCATCTGCGCGGGCTATGACGGGCAGATCGCCCTGCCCTCCGCCGCCGCATGGCCCGGCGTGGTGGTCATCGGCCTTGCCGGGCTTTGCGCGCATTACTGCCTGACCACCGCGCTTGGCCTCGCGCCCGCCTCGGTGGTCATGCCGATCGATTTCACCCGGCTGCCGGTGATCGCCATCGTCGGCATGCTGCTCTATGCCGAGCCGCTCGACCCTTGGGTGCTGCTGGGGGCGGCGATCATTTTCGCCGCCAATTACGCCAATATCCTGCGCGAGACCCGCGCCGCCCGCCGCATATCGGCGCCGCACGGCTGATCGTGGGATTTGACGCCGCCCGCGCGCGCAAGTACCTGTCGGGGCGGACGAATGGAGAGCCGAAGAATGCTGTATAACACCGCCGCCGAGTGGCGCGACGCGCCCCGCAAGCACGTGGTGCTCTTTGCCATGTCGGGGCTTGGGAAGACCCATGTCTCGTCGATGCTGCGGCAGTCGGGGGATTGGTTCCACTATTCGATCGATTACCGCATCGGCACGCGTTACATGGGCGAATATATCGCCGACAACGCCAAGGCCGAGGCGATGAAGAACCCGTTCCTGCGCGAGCTTCTTCTGTCGGACTCGATCTACATCGGCTCGAACATCACCTTCGAGAACCTCACGCCCGTCTCCACCTATCTGGGCAAACCCGGTGATCCCGCGCGCGGCGGCCTTGCCATGGACAGCTACCGCCTGCGGCAGGAACAGTTCCGCCGCGCGGAAGAGCAAGCCTTGCTTGATACTGGCTATTTTATCGAACGCGCGCAGCAGCTTTACGGCTACCCGCATTTCATCTGCGACACCGGCGGGTCGATCTGCGAATGGGTGGATGCCGAGAACCCGGCGGACCCGATCCTGACCGAATTGTCGCGGCAGGCGTTGATGATCTGGATTCGCGGCAGCGAGGCGCATACCGAGGAGTTGGTGCGCCGCTTCGATCGCGCCCCGAAGCCGATGGCCTATCAGCCCGAATTCCTCGCAAGTGCGTGGACGGCCTACCTTGACGAGAAAGGGCTCGCCGAAAGCGCCGTGGACCCTGACGACTTCATTCGCTGGACCTACGCGCGGGCCTTGGCGCACCGGCAGCCGCGCTATGAGGCGATGGCGCGGAACTGGGGCGTCACGGTCGAGGCCGCCGATATGGCGACGGTCCGGGACGAAGCGGATTTCACCGAGGTGGTTGCACAGGCGCTCGCGGCGCGGGGCTGAACCACCGGCGCAGGGCTTCTTCGTGGCGCGGGGTGCATGAGGCGGCGCATTAGACCGAGATCCTCGGGACCCCGATGTCCCAATGCCCCCAACCCTGAGGTCACGCAGCGGCATTGTCCTGCCGCCCCACCTGCTGCCCGGTCGGAACGCCAAGCCGGAACCCCTGAATGAGATGCGAGAGTTTGCCCGCGTCGCCGCGCAGCATATGCGCGGCCGCCGTGCTCTGCTCGACCATGGCAGCATTCTGCTGGGTGACCCGATCAAGGTTGCTGACGCCGGTGTTGATCTCGGTCAGCCCTTGGGCCTGTTCCGAAGCGACCCCGGCGATATTGCTGACGAGCGCCGAGATCTGACCGACCTGCGCCACCACTTCGCTCAGCGCCTCGCCAGAGCGTTCCACCAGTTCCACCCCGTCGCGCACCCGATCGGCAGAGCCGCTGATCAGCGTCTTGATCTGCTGCGCCGCGTCGGAGCTGCGCTGCGCCAGCGCGCGCACCTCGGAGGCGACAACCGCAAAGCCCTTGCCGGAAGATCCCGCACGCGCGGCCTCGACCCCGGCGTTGAGGGCCAGAAGATTGGTCTGGAAGGCGATGTCGTCGATCACCCCGATGATCTCGTTGATCTGCTGCGAGCTGCGCTCGATCCCGCCCATGGCTTCGACCGCCGAGCGCATCACCTCGCCGTTTTGATCGGCCAGTTTCGAAGCGGTCTGAACGCTGTTTTCCGCATCACGGGCCGATTGCGCCGCGTCGCGCACGCTGGAGAGCATCTGGTCAAGCGCGGCGGCGGTCTGCTCGAGTGTCGCGGCCTGCGTCTCGGTGCGGCGGGACAGATCGTCAGAGGCTTTGGCGATCTCTTCGGCGCTGCCATGGATATTAAGCGCGCCTGCATTCACCTCGGTCATCGCGGCGCGCAGGCTGTCGACCGCGCGATTGTAATTGCCGCGCAATTCTTCGTATTCGTCGGGGAATTCTTCCCGAATGCTGTGTTCGAGCGAGCCTTCAGCCAGTTCGTTCAGCGCCTCGCTGAGATGGCGCACCACGCGGTTCTGCGCCTCATGCGCGCGCCCCCGCGCCTCCTGAGCATCGCGGCCCCGACCCAGCGTTTCGGTCAGATCCGCAAGATGCCGCGCCAGATCGCCAAACTCATCGCGCCGCCCGTGCATCGACAGTTCGACGTCATAGGCCCCTGCCGCCACCCGTGACATGGCCTGTTGCAGCGTTGCCAGAGGGCGCAGCACCACGCGGCGCAACCAAAGGAGCGACACCAGCAGCATCACCGCAAGGCTGCCTGCCCCGGTGAGCAGCATGAGCTGTCGGTCCCAGACCGTGGCGGCGCGAAGACCCGCATCACTCCAGACCTCGGCAACGGCGGCCACGGGTGCGCCCTCGGGCGACAGACGTTCCGGGACGGCGACCATATGGCCCTGCGTATTCCCCTGCCTCGTGCCGCTTTCGAGCGCCTCGCGCGCCAGCGCCTCAAGCTCGGGCAGGAGGGGCCCCAAATCGCCAACTTGAGCGAGAATCTCCCCACTGGCGGAGATGACCAACCCGCCCAAAAGATCAGGGCCGCTGGCCTCGAGATGTTCGGCTAGAAGCGCCTCGACCCGCTCTGCGTCACCAAAACGGATCGCAGGCAGCAATGTGCCCGCCGCCGAGTCGATTGACTGGCGCGCCGTGGCCGCGATCCCCAGCGCGGTCACGCGATCTCCCAGGCGCCACGCCTGCCATGCCAGAAGGCTGGCGACCACAAGCGTTGCAAGCACCACCAGCCCTGCAACTTTGAAGAAGACCGAGCCTGGAAACAGGCGCAGCGTTCCGATCTTCCCGGCAATGCCGGCGGCCCGCACCTTCACTGCAGCATCTCCGCGTTGAGCCCCGCCGTCAGTGCGCCCAGAGGCGCGCCGCTGTCAGGATCGGAAATCGTCATGGAGACCTGAACGAGGTAGTGCTGGCTCGATTCGTCGAATTCCACATCGCCCACATGCAGCGCGCCCGCGCCCTGCGGGACGGTTTCAAGGAATTTTGCCTCGTCGCCCTGCCAACAGTCCGAAGTGACATGGGACATCGCCACATTGAGGCCCCGCCCATCCATGACGAAGACTTCGGTGATCAAACCGTGAGACGAATAGGCGCGGGCCATAAGCATCTGCGACACCGGATTTTCCAGCACCGCGGCGATTGTCGGTGTCTCCGCCGCGCCGATCTCGGCCCGCCAGCGCGCGTCGAGCGCATCGATCTGCGCCGCATCATAGCCCGATGTCACGGCGTTCTGCTCGGTCAGCGCATGAAGGATCTGAGGATCGGTCAGCAATGGCGTGACCTGCGCCTCGATCGCGGCCTGCAAAGCACCGGCGTCCACCTGCTGCGCCCGCGCCGCGCCGCTGCAGAGGCCGGAGCAAAGGCAGGCGAGCGACAGCGCACCGACAGCCAATGCGCCATGCGGCGCCCGAGGCCGCCCCCCGAGGGGACGCGACGTCGTGGCGTGATCACTTGAAATCTTTGGGAAACCGTCGGCTGTGCCGATCATGTCAGACCTCCGCAGGCAAGGGGCATATCCCCTGCTCTAAGCCCGATTTCCTCACGTCGGGTTAAGACGCACCGCATATTTGCCCCGATATTCCATCGGCTTTCCCCCGCCTGCACCAGCTTGCAGCGGCGTCCGCGCCGGGCCAGAAGGGGGGCGAGAGCCCTTCGGAGACCGTCATGACCTATGTGATCCTTGCCTTCGCCGTGCTGGCCGAGACCATCGGCACCGCCGCCCTGCAGGCGAGCCAGCAATTCACCCGCCCGCTGCCCTCGGTGATCGTCGTGGTCGCCTATGCCGCGGCCTTCTACCTGCTGGCGATGGTGCTGCGCGCCATGCCCGTGGGGCTGGCCTATGCCATGTGGTCGGGGCTTGGGATCGTCTTCATCTCGATCATCGGGCTGGTCGCCTTCGGGCAGAAGCTGGACCTCGCGGCGATCCTCGGAATGGGGCTGATTGTTGCCGGGATCCTCGTGATTCACCTGTTTTCCGGCGCCTCGCCGCATTAGGGCTGGCTTTTTGTCGCCTGCGCGGATAACCCGCGCGCAAACCTCCCTTCAAAGGCATTCCTATGGACCTGCGCAATATCGCGATCATCGCACACGTTGACCATGGCAAGACCACGCTTGTGGACGAGCTGCTCAAACAGTCCGGCGCGTTCCGCGAGAACCAAGCCGTGGCCGAGCGCGCCATGGACAGCAACGATCTCGAACGCGAGCGCGGCATCACCATCTTCGCCAAGCCGACCTCGGTGGAGTGGAAAGACACCCGCATCAACATCGTCGACACCCCCGGTCACGCCGATTTCGGCGGCGAGGTGGAGCGTATTCTGAGCATGGTCGACGGCGTTGTGCTGCTGGTGGACGCGGCCGAAGGCCCGATGCCGCAGACCAAATTCGTGACCTCCAAGGCGCTCGCCCTCGGCCTGCGCCCGATCGTCGTTCTGAACAAGGTCGACAAGCCCGACGCCGAGCCCGACCGCGCGCTCGACGAGTGCTTTGACCTCTTCGCCTCGCTGGGCGCGGACGAAGACCAGCTGGACTTCCCGCATATGTACGCCTCGGGCCGCAACGGCTGGGCCGATGCCGAGCTCGACGGGCCGCGCAAGGACCTCTCGGCGCTGTTCAACCTGATCGTGAACCACGTCCCCGCCCCCAAGCAGATCAAGCATCAGGACGAAGATTTCCGCATGCTGGCGACCACGCTGGGCAGCGACCCCTTCGTGGGCCGTCTGCTGACCGGCCGCATCGAGAGCGGCCGCGTCAAGGTGGGCCAGACCGTGCAGGCGATCAGCCGCATCGGCCAGAAGATCGAGCAGTTCCGCGTCACCCGCGTGCAGGCCTTCCGTGGCCTCGCGCAGGCCGACATCGACGAGGGTCTGGCCGGCGACATCGTCTCGCTCGCAGGGATGACCAAGGCGACCGTGGCCGACACGATCTGTGCCCTCGCCGTGGACGAGCCGCTTGACGCACAGCCGATCGACCCGCCCACCATCACCGTGACCTTCGGCATCAACGACAGCCCGCTGGCTGGCCGTGACGGCAAGAAAGTGCAGTCGCGCGTGATCCGCGAGCGCCTAATGAAAGAAGCCGAAGGCAACGTGGCGATCAAGATCGCCGACACCCCCGGCGGCGAGGCCTTCGAAGTGTCGGGCCGCGGCGAACTGCAGATGGGCGTTCTCATCGAGAACATGCGCCGCGAGGGCTTTGAGCTCAGCATCTCGCGTCCGCAGGTGATCATGAAGGAAGAAGACGGCCAGCGCATGGAGCCGGTCGAGGAAGTCACCATCGACGTGGATGACGAATACACCGGCGCGGTGATCGAAAAGCTCACCGGTCCGCGCAAGGGCGAGCTGGTCGAGATGAAACCCGCCGGCGCCGGCAAGACCCGCATCGTCGGCCATGTGCCGTCGCGCGGTCTCATCGGCTACCACGGCGAGTTCCTCACCGACACCCGCGGCACCGGCGTGCTGAACCGCGTGTTCCACGGCTGGACCCCGCATAAGGGCCCGATCGAAGGCCGCCGCGCGGGCGTGCTGATCTCGATGGAGAACGGCGAGGCTGTGGCCTATGCGCTGTGGAACCTCGAGGACCGTGGCAAGATGTTCCTCGGCGCGCAGGCACCGGTCTATCAGGGCATGATCATCGGCGAGCACAGCCGTGACAACGATCTCGAAGTGAACCCGCTGAAAGGCAAGAAGCTGACCAACGTGCGGGCCTCGGGCACCGACGAAGCGGTCCGCCTGACCACGCCGATCACCCTGTCGCTGGAAGAGGCCATCGCCTACATCAACGACGACGAGCTGGTGGAAGTGACGCCGAACGCGATCCGTCTGCGCAAGCGCTACCTCGACCCGCACGAGCGCAAGCGCCAGTCGCGCAGCCAGTAAGCCGAAGCGCCGCGGGGGCCAGCCCCCGCGCACGGGATCAAGCGGGGGCCAGCCCCCGCACCCTGGACTAGGCGGGGGCCAGCCCCCGCACCCCCGGCGTATTTTCAAAGAGAAGAAGATGCAGAGCGGTCCTTTCGGGGGCCGCTCTTTTCTTTTTGGGATGTTTCGGGAGGTGCGGCGGCGGCGCTCAGACGGGCGACAGGCGGTCCCCGATGCGGATCGCGCCGGGGTGGATCACCTCGGCGCACCATCCGCCATGGCCGCGCATGGCGTTGTAACCGCCCTGCCCCAGCGCCTTTTCCATCCGCGAGCAGGGCGCGCACACCGTGGTGAAGCGCAGGCGCGCCTCGCCGAGCGTCACCTCCCGCCCGCGCAGGGCCGAGAGGTTGATGCCAGAGATGGCGAGGTTCCGGCGCAGCACCTCGGGGGCCAGCGTCTCATGGCCGCAGAGCGCGGCGATGACCGGCAGATGCTCGGCCTGAATGAGCGTGACCGCGCGTTTGCCGGGGCGGCCATGGTCGCCCCCCAGCCCGGCTTCGGAGATCAGCGCCTCGGGCACAGAGCGCAGCGGCGCAAGGCGCTCGGCGCGCAGGCCGATCCAATCGAGCCGGCCCGGC
Source organism: Salipiger sp. PrR002 (assembly GCF_010500775.1). Taxonomy (NCBI): domain Bacteria; kingdom Pseudomonadati; phylum Pseudomonadota; class Alphaproteobacteria; order Rhodobacterales; family Roseobacteraceae; genus Salipiger; species Salipiger sp. PrR002. Next base: position 285,566 of record NZ_JAAGOU010000001.1, on the reverse strand, counting down.
GCGTGATGGGTTTCCAGAAGAGCCTTGAGGCTCACCGGGTCATTCGGAGGTTTCGACGATCAGCAGCTCGCGCTCGGAGGCGCCGCGCGCGTGGCTCAGGGCCTCTTGGTACTCGGGCGAGTGATAGCAGGTCTCTGCCGCCTCGACCGAGGGGAATTTCGCCACGACATTGCGCGGGCGTTCCTTGCCCTCGAGCTGCACGAAGCGCCCGCCGCGGGCGATGAACTGCCCGCCATGCGCGGCAATCGCCGGACCCGCCAGCTTGGCATATTTGCCATAGGCCTCTTCGTCCGTGACGGTGACATGGGCGATCCAGAGTGCGGGCATCAGTTCATTCCTTCGACGATGACGAGATCCCGTTTCGAGGCCCTCAGGGCAATGGGCAGGATCCGCTGGTATTCGGGCGAGTTGTACCAGCGCTCGGCGGCGATGCGGCTGGGAAACTCGATGATCACGTGACGGCCCGGCCCATCGCCTTCGACAAAGCTTTGCGGGCCGCCCTTCACAATAAAGCGCCCGCCGAATTTCTCGGCGAGCGCAATGGTTTGGCCGGCATAGACGGCGTAATCCTCGTAATCGGTCACATCGATGCGCGCGATAACGTAGGCAGTCATGTGGGTCCTCCTCCCTCGGGGTTCGCTCAGCCCGCCAGCACGGCCTCGGCTGCGGCGATCGCCGCGTCGGCCTGCGCCGCGTCCTTGGCACCGCCTTGGGCGAGATCGGGACGGCCACCGCCGCCCTTGCCGCCAAGCGCCGCAACCGCCGCCTTGACCACATCGACCGCCGAGACAGAGCCCGTCAGATCCTCGGTCACGCCTGCCGCGACGGCCACTTTGCCGCCGGTGTCGGCGATCAGCAGCACCACGCCCGAGCCGAGCCGCGATTTATGCTCGTCGATGAGCGGCGGCAGGTCCTTGCCCGAGACGCCCGAGAGCACTTGGCCGACGAACTTCTTGCCGTTCACCTCGCGCGCCTCGGCACCGCCGCCCTGCCCAGCCCCACCGGCCATGGCGAGATCACGGCGCAGCTGGGCCACTTCGTTTTCCAGCTTGCGGCGCTCGTCGAGCAGCGCGGCGACGCGGGTCACCGCATCCGCGCCCGAGACCTTGAGCAGCGCTTCGATACCCGAGAGCGCTTTATCGCGGCCACGAAGCTCGGCCATGGCGGCCTCGCCGGTCAGCGCCTCGATGCGGCGCACGCCTGCCGAAGATGCGGTCTCCGAGGTCAGGGCGAACATGCCGATGTCGCCGGTCTGGGCGACATGGGTGCCGCCGCAAAGCTCCAGCGAGTAGGTCTGCCCGTCCGAGCCCTTGCCCGAGCCAGCCAGCGTGCCCATGGAGACCACGCGCACCTCGTCACCGTATTTCTCGCCAAAGAGCGCCTGTGCGCCGATGGCGCGGGCGTCGTCGGGGGTCATGATGCGGGTGCTCACCGCCGAGTTCTGGCGGATGAAGGCGTTCACCTCGGTCTCGACCTTCGCCACTTCCTCGGGCGTCAGCGCCTTGGTATGCGAGAAATCGAAGCGCAGACGCTCGGGCGCGTTGAGCGAGCCGCGCTGTGCGACGTGATCGCCAAGCGCGCGGCGCAGCGCCTCGTGCAGCAGGTGGGTCGCCGAGTGGTTGGCGCGGATCTTGCCGCGGCGCTTGTGATCCACCTCAAGACCCAGCGCGTCCCCTTTCGAGAAGGTGCCGGATTTGACCGTGACCATATGGCCGGTGATCTTGCCGCCCGCCAGTTTCTGCGTCTCGGTGACCTCGGCCTGATCGTCCTCATTCTCGAGGCGGCGCAGCCAGCCGGTGTCGCCCACCTGACCGCCGCTTTCGCCATAGAACGGGGTCTGGTTCAGCACCACCCAGCCGCTCTCGCCCGCCGCCAGCGCACCCACGGCCTTGCCGTCCTTGACCAGCGCGAGGATCTGACCCTCGGCGGTTTCGGTGTCATAGCCGAGGAAATCGGTGGCGCCCTTCTCTTCGGCGATGTCGAACCAGATCGCCAGATCGGCGGCCTCGCCCGAGCCGGACCATGCGGCGCGCGCCTTGGCCTTTTGCTCGGCCATGGACTTGTCGAAGCCCTCGGTGTCGACCTCGCGGCCACGCTCGCGCAGGGCGTCCTGCGTCAGATCGAGCGGGAAGCCATAGGTGTCATAGAGCTTGAACGCCGCCTCGCCGGGCAGCTTGGCACCGTCGCCAAGACCGACAAGTTCGTCGTCGAGCAGCTTGAGGCCGCGGTCGAGCGTCTGCTTGAAGCGGGTTTCCTCGAGCTTCAGCGTCTCTTCGATCAACGCCTGCGCGCGCACCAGTTCGGGATAGGCGGCGCCCATCTGGCGCACCAGCGCCGGCACCAGCCGGTGCATGACCGGATCCTTCGAGCCCAGCATATGCGCGTGGCGCATGGCGCGGCGCATGATCCGGCGCAGCACGTAGCCGCGGCCATCGTTGGAAGGCATCACGCCATCGGCGATCAGGAAGGAGGTCGAGCGCAGGTGGTCGGCGATCACCCGGTGGTGGGTCTTGCCCGGACCGTCGGGATCGGTCGACGTGGCATCGGCCGACGCCTCGATCAGCGAGCGGATGAGGTCGGTGGCGTAGTTGTCATTGGTGCCCTGAAGCAGCGCCGCAACCCGCTCGATGCCCATGCCGGTGTCGATCGACTGCATGTCGAGCGCGCGCATGGAGCCGTCTTCGAACTGCTCGTTCTGCATGAAGACGAGGTTCCAGATCTCGACGAAACGGTCGCCGTCTTCCTCGGGCGATCCCGGAGGGCCACCCCAGTATTTCTCGCCGTGGTCAAAGAAGATCTCGGTGCAGGGGCCGCAGGGACCGGTCGGGCCCATCATCCAGAAGTTGTCGTTCGTCGGGATGCGGATGATCCGGTCGTCGGACAGGCCCGCCACTTTCTTCCAGATGTCGGCGGCCTCGTCATCGGTGTGATAGACGGTGACCAGAAGCCGTTCCTTGGGAATGTCGAGCTCTTTGGTGATCAGCTCCCAAGCGAAGGGGATCGCCTCGGACTTGAAGTAATCCCCAAAGGAGAAGTTCCCCATCATCTCGAAGAACGTGTGGTGGCGCGCAGTGTAGCCCACGTTGTCGAGGTCATTGTGCTTGCCACCGGCACGCACGCATTTCTGCGCGGTGGTGGCCCGCTTGTAGTCGCGATGTTCGACGCCGGTGAACAGGTTCTTGAACTGAACCATCCCGGAGTTGGTGAACATGAGCGTGGGGTCGTTGCGGGGAACAAGCGGGCTCGAGGGGACGATCTCGTGGCCCTGCTTGGCGAAGTAGTTTAGAAACGTCGAGCGAATGTCGTTCAGCGTGGGCATGGGTGTTCTCTTGCGCCTCGTCTGCGGGTTCCGGACGGGTGTATATCTCCAACCCCGCCCTGTCCATAAGCCGCCCGCGAAAAGCGTGGACGGCGATCAGGCACCTGCCCGACCACCGTCATCCTACATGCGCGCTGGCACTCTGAGCCTACGCCCGCCGCACCGCCCGAGCGGGCATCGCCTCATCCGCCACCAGCCACAGGCCCGAGCCCACCACCAGCGCCGTGCCGAGCAGAGCGCCCAGCGTCGGCAACTCGCCGAAGCCAAAGAAGCCGATGACCACCATCCATACGAACTGCAGGTTCATCAGCGGCGTCGCGACGAAGGCGGGCAGCAGCCGCAGCGCCTCGACCGAGACGAAGCGCGCGCCAAAAAGGAACACCGCATAGCCCGCCACCCACAGCACATCGGCCAGCGGCATGGGGTGCCAGACGAAGGGCAGCACCGCGCCCATGCTCAGCGCCAGGGCGAGGTTCGGCCAGAACACCTGCGCCAGCGGCTTGCGCTCTTCCTTGGCGATGCGGCGCGCGGCCACCATCGACGCCGTGCCGGTCAGCGAGGCCAGCAGCGCCCAGCCATGGCCCGCATCCAGCGCCACGCTGCCCTCGGGCAGCAAAAAGAGGATGCCCCCGGCCCCGGCGCCAAGCGCCAGCCACGCCGCCGGACGCACCGGCTCGCCAAGCGCCGGACCCGACAGTGCGGCGGCAAAGAGCGGCATCAGCCCGATAAAGAGGAACACGTCGGCAAAGGGCAGCAGGCGGAAGGCCTGAAAGAAGCCGATCGCCGCGACCACGGTCAGCGCCGCGCGAAGCGCCATCACCCTGCGGCAGCGGATCGACAGCGCCGCGCGCAGACCGCCCTGCCGCCGTGCGCTCAGTCCGGTGATGATCAGCACCAGCCCAGAGGAAAGCGCGAAAAGCTGCGGTGCCTCATAGCCGCCCGCGATCAGCTTGGTGATCCCATCCGCAGCGGCGATGAGCGCGGTATATAGCGCGACGAGCGCCGCTCCGAGCAGAGCCGGACGCAGCCCGCTCATCGCTGGCCTGCCCGGGCAAAGCCCTCGAAGAACGCATCGAAATGCTCCGAGCCCTCGGCCATCGTGTCGAGCAGACCCAGCACCTGCGGCGACAGCGCCCCATTCATCCGGCGGCGCATCACCTGCCAGTCGGCGCAGCGCTGCGCACCCAGCCCGTAAAGCGCCTGCGACAACTCGCGCAGCGGGGCGCCCTGCGGCGTGCCGCGCAGGAATTGTCTGCGGCCTGCACCGGCGGGGATCTCAAACGCCGCGCCTCCTGCCACAGCGGCCTGCCAGTTGCAGACCAGAAAATCATGGTAATCGTCCTGCAGCGAAAGCTGCGGCCCTTCCTCGAGAGCAAAGCCGCGCAATTGCCGGTCCAGCCAGAGCGTCCAGAGCACGGGCGGCACCTGCCCGGCATAGCGCAGCGCGATGCAAATCTCGGACAGCAGGTCGGAGTTCTGCTCCAGATAAGCCAGATTGCCGGCAAATTGCAGGCTGGTTAGCGCCTCGGCCGGAAGCTGCGGATCGCGGCGGCCATACTCACTGAGATAAAAGACCACATGGGTCAGCTCATAGGCGGCTTTCTTGTTGGGAAGCGCGAAGCCGCGCGAGCGGGCGCAAAAGTCGCGCAGCCGGTCTTCCAGCCCCGCATCAGCGCCAGCGCAGGCAATGTCGCGCCGCGCCAGCAGACGCCGGGCCTCCATCCGCTGCAGGTCCGACAGTTCGGCATCGGGAAGATCATGGTCAGCAATGCTCTGGGCCATGCGTGCGCCGCTCTCTCCCGGCATCCCGAGGTCTTCGAGATCGAGCACGATGGACAGAAGGAAGCGGTAATATTGCGGAAAGAAGGCCAAGCGCGCCTCGGCACCCGTGTAGAACGTCTCAAGCACCTCAAGCGCCTGCGGCGCCACCTCGGCCCCTGTGCATTCGAGGATGTTCAGCAACTCGGCATTCTCTTTGAGCCAGAACACATCCTCCTCGCGGCGCCGGTGCCGGGCGAAACACTGCAGCAGGGACGCGGCGCCCTCAGTCGCAGAGAGGGCGGCTTGGCGCGCGGGAAAGGCGATGACATTGCCGGAGGTGGAGAGAGGCGCGTGCACGGTCATAACGGCGACCCTTCTTGAAACGGGAAACGTCATGCGGGCGCCTTTTCCGGGCGCCCGCGCGAGCAGATCAGGACCTTAGGCGCCCGAGGTGAAGAGCCCCGTCGCCTCGCCTGCTGCGGTTTCCGAACGCAGCGGCGCAGCGCCCGAGGTGAAAAGCGCGGTGGCTTCGCCGCGCAGCGCCTCGGCGCGCACCGGACCCGCACCCGAGGTGAACAGCTCCACCGCGTCGCCGGTGGCGGTCTCGGACATCTGCGGCGCTGCGCCGGAGGTGAAGAGCGCAACGCCCTCGCCCGCCGCAAGCTCGGCCCGAACCGGGCTGGCACCGGAGGTGAACATCTCGAGCCCTTCGCCGCTCAGGGCGTCGGCCTGCGCCATCGGCGCCGCGCCGGAGGTGAAGAGCGCGCAGCCCTCACCCGAGAAGAGATCGGCCTCGTTGGAAACATGGGTTTCGGGGGCAACAAAAGTCTTTTGCAGAGCGGTCATGGAAAACTCCCTGGTTGGATACGCACTGAAATCGTGCTTCAGGGTTTCCCGGGAAACTTGCTTCGGGCAATATAGTTTCTTGTCAGGGTTGAATTATACCGGAGTTGCTCACAGAAACAATCGACGCTAGTGACACTGCTTTTCGTAACAATACGACTTGCCCACAGAAATAATTTTTCTGGGGATGCTTTCCCTTGCGTCATGAAAACCCGGAAATTCGATTCGCTGCGAGGGCGAATCTGATGGAATCACCCCCCCTCGCCCTTGTCCCCGAGTCGGCTTTGAGCGATAGGTTGCGCAACTTCCGGAGGGCCCCAGATGAAGATCGCCACCTTCAACATCAACGGCATCAAGGCACGCATCGGCGCGCTGACCGACTGGCTCGACGAGGCACAGCCCGATGTCGCGCTGCTGCAGGAGATCAAGTCGGTCGACGAGGCCTTCCCGCGCGAGTTGATCGAGGAGCGCGGCTATAACGTCGAGACCCACGGTCAGAAGGGCTTCAACGGCGTCGCGATCCTCTCGAAGCACCCGCTCGAGGATGTGCGCCGCGGCCTGCCGGGCGATGACAGCGACGAACAGGCGCGCTGGATCGAGGCCACCGTGGTGGGCGAGAAAGAGGCCGTGCGGCTTTGCGGGCTCTACCTGCCCAACGGCAACCCGGTGGAGTTCGACGCCGAGGGCCAGCCGATCCGGGATGGCAAATACGGCTACAAGCTGGACTGGATGGACCGGCTGCACGCCCGCGCAGAGCAGCTTCTGGCCGATGAGACCCCGGCCCTGATGGCAGGCGATTACAACATCATCCCGCAGGCCGAGGATGCCGCCAAGCCGCAGGCCTGGGAGAAGGACGCGCTTTATCTGCAGCAGAGCCGCGACGCCTTCCGCCGCATTCTCAACCTCGGCTTCACCGAGGCGTTCCGCGCCCGCGTGCAGGGGCCGGGGCATTATTCCTTCTGGGACTATCAGGCGGGCGCATGGCAACGGAACAACGGCATCCGCATCGACCACGTGCTGATGACCCCCGCCTGCGCCGACCTGATGCTCGACTGCGGCATCGACCGTGACATCCGTGGCCGCGACAAGCCCTCGGACCACGTGCCGGTCTGGGTCGAGCTGGCGCTCTGAGCAAAACGCAGTCCCTTTGAAACACGGCGCTTCCGGCGCCGTGCCAAGCGACGGGCCGTGCTTGCACCCGCGCGGCGCCCGTCTTACATCTGAGTAGAACAGTCAGACAGCGGAGTCCACCCACATGGCAATCGAAGCGACGGAGATCGAGCAGCTCATCCGCGCCGCCTTTCCCGAGGCCAAAGTCACCATCACCGACCTTGCAGGCGACGGCAATCACTACGCCGCCGAGGTCATCGACGAAAGCTTCCGCGGCCAGAACCGCGTGCAGCAGCAACGCGCCGTCTATGCCGCGCTGAAGGGCAAGATGGACGGCAACCATGGCGAGTTGCACGCGCTGGCGCTCACCACCAAAGCCCCGGACTAAACCATTCCACGCCGCGTGCCCGTGCCGCAGCACCTTGGCGCGCGCAGACAGGAGACAGAGATGACGACCGAAGCGACCACCCAGATCGAAGAGACGGTGAAAGCCAACGACGTGGTGCTCTATATGAAGGGCACCAAGACCATGCCCCAGTGCGGCTTTTCCAGCCGCGTGGCCGGTGTGCTCAACTACATGGGCGTCGAATATCTCGACGTGAACGTGCTGGCCGATGACGCGATCCGTCAGGGCATCAAGGATTACTCGGACTGGCCGACGATCCCCCAGCTCTATGTGAAGGGCGAGTTCGTCGGCGGCTGCGACATCATCACCGAGATGACCCTCTCGGGCGAACTCGACAGCCTCTTCGAGCAGAGCGGCGTGACCTACGACAAGGACGCCGCCGACAAGATCCGCGAAGCCAACGGCTGAGAACGGGCGCTCGCTTGAGCACGATCGACATTCGCGCGGCGGCGGGTCCCGAGGATTTCGCCGCCGTGCGCAGCCTGTGTCTCGCCTATCGCGAAGACCTGCGCGCGCATCACCCCGCCGCCCCGGCGCTGGTGAGCCTCTTCTACCCCGACCCCGCCTATACCGACCTGCTGGACGCGCTGCCCGGCAAGCATGACGCCGTGCTGCTGGCCACACTGGGCGGCGCGCCGGTGGGCTGCGCCATGAGCCAGCCGCTGTCCGATGGCAGCCTCGAGATCAAGCGCGTCTATGTCGCCCCCGCGGCCCGCGGCCATGGGCTGGCGCAGCGGCTGATGGAGGACTTGGCGGCCCGCGCCCGCGCCAAGGGCGTGCCCCTGCTTCGGCTCGACACGATGAAAACGCTGAGCGCGGCGCGGCGGCTCTACGCGCGGCTCGGCTTTGCCGAACGCGGCCCCTATCAGCGGGTGCCCGAGGCGGCGCTGCCGCATCTGTGCTTCTACGAACGCGCGCCCTGAACCAGCGCCCTGAGCGAGCGGCAGCCGCAGACCCGCGACGCTTTGCGCAGGAACCGGGTCGGCCCCTCCCGCCGCTGCAGGCTATCCCTAGGCCCATCCTGAAACGGAGGGCGACATGCGCTTGCACGGAAAGACCATCCTCATCACCGGCGCCAGCAGCGGCATCGGCGCCGAAACCGCACGGCTCTGCGCCGCGGCAGGCGCCAATGTGGTGCTGGGCGCACGGCGTGGCGAGCGGCTCGCGGCCCTTTCCGAAGAGATCACCGCCGCCGGAGGCGCTGCCGCCTATGCGCCGGGCGACATGCGCAGCGCCGCCTATGCCGCCGAACTGGTGGCGCTGGCGCAAAGCCGTTTCGGCGGGCTCGACGGCGCGTTCAACAATGCCGGGATCACCGGCACCCTCGGACCGCTGGCCGAGATGGCGGAAGACACTTGGCGCGAGGTGATCGAAACCAATCTCACCAGCGGCTTTCACGCGGCCAAAGCGCAGATCCCCGCGCTGCAGCAGCGCGGCGGCGGCGGCGCGCTGGTCTTCACCTCCTCTTTCGTCGGCCACACGATCGGCCTGCCCGGCATGGCCGCCTATGCGGCCTCGAAGGCGGGGCTCATCGGCATGACGCAGGCGCTCGCCACTGAGCTCGGGCCGCAAAACATCCGCGTCAACGCCCTGCTGCCCGGCGGCACGATGACCGAGATGGCGGGCGAGGACCGCACCTTCCATGAGACCGTCGCCGCCATGCATGCGCTCAAGCGGATGGCCGCCCCTGCCGAGATCGCCCGCGCGGCGCTGTTCCTGCTCTCAGACGACGCCTCCTTCGTAACTGGCAGCGCCATGCTGGCCGACGGGGGCAATTCGATCACCAAACTCTGAGTAGGCCCCGCCTCACCATGCCAGAACGCAAAAGGCGCCCCCAAGAGGAGCGCCTTTTCGAAATCTTCGAGCCGCGCGCCACGCTCAGCTTTCGGGCGTGGGCTCCTCATAGACGCCCTGCTCTTTCAGCGCGTCGATCACTTCCTTGGGCATATAGGTCTCGTCGTGCTTGGCGAGGATCTCGGTCGCCTGAAACACGCCATCCACATAGCGCCCGGTGCCGACCATGCCTTGGTTCTCGTCGAAGAGATCGGGTAGTACCCCGGCAAACACCACCGGCACCGAGGCACCGCCGTCGGTCACCGAAAAGCTGATCTCATGGCCCTGACCGCGCACCAGCGAGCCCTCTTCCACCAGCCCGCCGATGCGGAAGGTCTCGTTCGGCGAGGGCGGCGCTTCGACAATCTGGCTCGGAGAGCGGAAGAAGTTGATCCCGTCGCGCATGGCGTAGCCGATCAGCGCGGTCGAGACGACCAGCGCCACCGCTGCCAGTGCGACGATCTGGATGCGCCGCTGCTTCTTCAGCGATTTGAGACCCATCTTCTACTCCTCAGCACGTATGCCGTTATCCCTATATGGCATCTTAAAGCCGCAAGAGAACTGTTCCAAATCAAATTGCGTCACCGCGCCGCGCCCGCCCTTCCTCTTGGCGGAAATATCCCGGGGGCCCGGGGGCAGAGCCCCCGTTTTATCTGGCCTGCAAACGCAGGACGGCTCAGACGCTCTCGAAGCTGAGCGGCCGCTTCAGGAACTGCGTGGCATGCACCGACACCTTGCGCGGATCGCCCGTGGTCAGAAAACGGCTTTCCTTGCCGGTGCCATACATATCGGGATGGCGCTGCAGGTAGTCGGCCAGCGACGAAGCCACGAGGTTGGCCTGCGAATAGACCTTCACCTCCGGCCCCAGCGCCTCCTGAAAGACCTCCTGCATCAGCGGGTAATGCGTGCAGCCGAGGATCGCCGCCTGCGGCTCGGGCATCTTGCGCTTCAGCGCCTCCACATGGCTGCGCACCAGCGCCTCGGCGAGGATCATGTCGCCTTCCTCGATGGCATCCACCAGACCGCCGCAGGCCTGCGCTTCCACATCCACGCCGATCGCCCGGAACGCCAGTTCGCGCTGGAAGGCGCGGGCGCGGACGGTGGCGGGGGTGGCAAAGAGCGCCACATGCTGCACCGCCACCTCGCGCGGGGGGGAATTGTCGCCCCACTGCCGCTCGGTCAGCGCCTCGATCAGCGGCACGAACACCCCCAGCACCCGCTTGCCCTTGGGCAGACCGCCCTCCTGCATGCGGCGCAGCGCGGCGGCAGAGGCGGTGTTGCAGGCGAGGATCACCAGATCGCAGCCCGCATTCCAGAGGTTGTGCACCGCATCGACGGTCAGATTGTAGATGTCCTCGGCATCGCGCACGCCATAGGGCGCATGGCTGCTGTCGGCGTAATAGACAAAGGGCACCTCGGGGAGCCGCTTGGCCACCGCGTCGAGAACCGTGAGCCCGCCCAGCCCGGAATCGAACACACCAACCGCCATATCCTGCCCTCCTTGCCGCGCATCGCGGGCCTGCACTCAGCCGGTCTTTGCCGGTCTGCCTCGGATCTCCGCCGCACGACTCGCGCAGCGGAAGCCTTGGGATCCGGTCTTACGGCGCTTTGGCTGGGAGATCCATTGCGGCATGCGGCGCGCTCACGACAACGTTCGCGGGGGCGCGGGATGCGGCGGGGCAAGACGGGGGCTCTGCCCACACGCATGATACGACGGGGGCGCTGCCCCCACACGCATGATAAGACTGGGCCCCGCCCCCGAGCCCCCGGGATATTTTTCTCTAGACGAAGAGGAAGAGGGACGCTCGGCGAAAGCGTCCCTCCCTTGGTTTACTCGGCGGCCCTGGCCAGCGGCGCGCCGCCGGCGCGAATGGCGGCGAGCAATTCCTCGCGGCGTTTGGCGGCCTCGCGCTCGTTGGCCTCTTTCACCGGGCCGTAGCCGCGGATCTTCAGCGGCAGTTCGGCCAGCGCCACCACGGCGTCGAGCGTCTCGGGCGTGACCTTTGGCAGCACGTCGGCCATATCGGCCTCGTATTGCGCGATGAGAGCACGCTCCATCCGGCGCTCTGCGGTGCGGCCAAAGGGGTCGAGCGCCGTGCCGCGCAGCCACTTCAGCTTGGCCAGCAGGCCGAAGGTCTTCAGCATCTTCTCGCCATAGGTCTTCTTGACCGGACGGCCATCCGAACCCTCTTTCGAGAGCATCGGCGGCGCGAGGTGGAAGCTCATCTCAAAGCCCGGCTCGAAGGTCTCTTCGGCCTTTTTGCGGGTCTCGAGATGCAGGCGGGCCACCTCGTATTCGTCCTTGTAGGCGAGCAGCTTGTGATAGCCTTTGGCCAATGCCTCGCGCAGCCGCGGCTCGGTGACGGGCTCGAGCATGGCGCGGTATTTCTTCGCCAGCCGCGCGCTCTGATACTGCGTCAGGTGATCGGCGCGGAAGGCGATTTTCTCGTCCAGAGACTTGGGCTTTTCCACAACCGTCGCTTTCGGCGAGACCAGCCCGGCCGCCTCGGCCGGGTGGAGCACCGCCCAGCGTCCGATCTCGAAGGCGCGCAGATTGCGCTCCACCGCCGCGCCATTGAGGCGGATGGCCTCTTCGATGGCCTCATGCGGCAGCGGCAAGAGCCCCTGCTGCCAGGCCGCGCCGAGGATCATCATGTTCGAGAAGATCGAGTCGCCCATGGTGACCCGCGCCAGTTCGGTGGCGTCGAAGATCGCCAGCCGGTCCTGCATCCGCGCCTCGAGCGCCACGCGCAGCTGATCGAAAGGCAGCGTGAACTCGGTGTCACGGGTGAACTCGCCGGTGATGATCTCATGCCCGTTGACCACCGCACCGGTGCGACCGCGCTTGGTGAGGCCGAGGGTCTTGGCCCCGGCGCTGACCACCAGATCGCCGCCGATGAGCGCATCGGCCTCGCCGGTCGCCACGCGCACCGCCGAGATGTCTTCGGGGCGGTTCGCCAGCCGCAGGTGGATGTGCACCGCGCCGCCCTTCTGGGCGAGGCCTGCCATTTCCATCATGCCCGCGCCCATACCGGCGATCTGCGCCGCCTGTGCCAGCACCGCGCCCACGGTCACCACCCCGGTGCCACCGACGCCGGTGATCACCACGTTGTGGGTCTTGTCGATGCTGGGCAGGTGCGGCTGCGGCAGATGCGGCAGGTCGAGGTCCGTGGTCTCGCCCTTGCGCATCTTCGCGCCCTTGAGCGTCACGAAGGAAGGGCAGAAGCCGCGCAGACAGGAATAATCCTTGTTGCAGCTCGACTGGTCGATGGCGCGCTTGCGGCCAAGCTCGGTCTCGGCGGGGACGATGGAGACACAGTTCGACTGCACCCCGCAATCGCCGCAGCCTTCGCAGACGTCCGTGTTGATGAAGACACGCTTGTCCGGGTCCGGGAAGGCGCCCTTCTTGCGGCGGCGGCGTTTTTCAGCGGCGCAGGTCTGGATGTAAAGGATGACCGACACGCCGCCGATCTGCTCGAAGCGCTTCTGCACGGCCATCATGTCGGCCCGCTCGAAGGTTTCGATGCCCGCCGGGAAGAGATCGAAATCGACGTCTTCCTTCTCGTCATAGACCACCGCCAGATGCTCGACGCCCATGGCTTTGAGCTCGCGCGCGATGCGGTCGGCGGTAAGCCCGCCTTCGTTGGGCTGGCCGCCGGTCATGGCGACCGCGTCATTGTAAAGCAGCTTGTAGGTGATGTTGGTGCCCGCGGCGAGCGCCGCGCGAATGGCCAGCGAGCCGGAGTGGTTGTAGGTGCCGTCGCCGAGGTTCTGGAACACATGGCTGCGCTTCGAGAAAGGCGCCTCGCCAACCCAGTTCACGCCTTCTCCGCCCATATGGGTGAAGCCGGTGGTCTCGCGGTCCATCCACTGCACCATGTAGTGGCAGCCGATGCCCGCGTAGGCGCGCGAACCTTCCGGCAGGCGCGTCGAGGTGTTGTGCGGGCAGCCCGAGCAGAAATACGGCAGACGCGCCGCCAGATCGGGGGCGTTGTCGGCCTTGCGCGCCGCGTCGAGTGCGGAAAGACCGGCCTTGATGCCCTCGGTGCCGCGGCCTTCCTCGACGAAAATCTCGCCCAGCTTCTGCGCGATCCAAACCGGATCGAGCGCGCCGCGGGTCGGGAACAGCTCTTCGCGGTGCATGCCGCCTGCCCCGCCCTTGTACCAGCCATAGACCCGGCGGCCGCGGCGGTCGTCAAAGATCGCTTCCTTGACCTGCACCTCGATCAGCTTGCGCTTTTCCTCGACGATGATGATCAGATCGAGCCCCTCGGCCCAATCGTGGAAGCCCTTCATGTCGAGCGGGAAGGTCTGGCCGATCTTATAGGTGGTGAGCCCCAGCCGCTCGGCCTCTGCTTCGTCGATATTCAGCAGCGACATGGCGTGCTGCAGGTCGAGCCAGTTCTTGCCCGCCGCCACAAGACCGATCTTGGCGCCGGGCTTGCCCCAGACGCGCTTGTCCATCTTGTTGGCGTGGGAAAACTCTTCGGCGGCGAACCGCTTGAAGTCGATCATCCGCGTCTCTTGCAGATGCGGCGTGTCGCCGAGGCGGATGTTCAGCCCGCCGTCGGGCATGGCGAACTCGGGCACCACCAGCGACATGCGGTCCCAGCGGCCATCGACCACGGCGGTCGCCTCGACCGTGTCCTTCATGGTCTTGAGCCCGCACCAGACGCCGGCAAAGCGCGAGAGCGCAAAGCCGTAGACGCCGTAATCCAGCACTTCCTGCACACCGGCGGGCGAGACCACGGGCATATAGGCATCCACCAACGCCCATTCGGACTGATGCAGCACCGTCGAGCTTTCGCCGGTGTGATCGTCGCCCATGGCCATAAGCACGCCGCCGTGCTGCGAGGTGCCCGCCATATTGGCGTGGCGCATCACGTCGCCCGAGCGGTCGACGCCGGGGCCCTTGCCGTACCAGAGGCCAAAGACCCCATCGTACTTGCCCTCGCCCCTCAGCTCGGCCTGTTGCGAGCCCCATAGCGCCGTGGCCGCGAGGTCTTCGTTCAGGCCTTCCTGAAAGACGATGTCATTCTCGGTCAGCAGTTTGCCAGCGCGCTTCATCTGGATGTCGACGGCGCCCAGCGGCGAGCCGCGGTAGCCCGTAACATAGCCGGCGGTGTTCAAACCGGCGGCGCGATCGCGCTCTTTTTGCATCAGCATCAGGCGAACCAACGCCTGCGTGCCATTCAAAAGGACCGGACTCTTGCTTAAATCGAACCTGTCCTGCAGGGAAATTGCTTGCTTGCTCATGCGCGCCTCCCTTCGCTCATTGTGCTTGCAGCTGTCGTTCTATGATAGGTCACACATGCTGACCCGGATAGGGGAATTTTCGTTATTTTCCCACAGTCGGCTAAGATGTGTTTCCGTTTACCGTTCCTGTCGTATACAGGGCGCCAAAGTTGAATAAGATGCCGCCATGGATTGGGATAAGCTCAGGATCTTTCACGCTGTCGCAGATGCGGGCAGCCTGACTCATGCGGGAGATGCGCTGCATCTGTCGCAATCCGCGGTCTCGCGGCAGATTCGTGCGCTGGAGGAGGCGCTCGATACCACCCTTTTCCACCGTCATGCCCGTGGCCTGATTCTCACCGAACAGGGTGAGCTGCTGTTTGATGCCACCGCCTCGATGGTGAAGCGGATCGACAGCGCCACCGCGCGCATCCGCGACAGCGAAGAGGAAGTGTTCGGCGAACTCAAGGTCACCACGACCCATGGCTTCGGCGTACTCTGGCTGGCCCCGCGCCTGACCAAGCTCTACGAAAAATACCCCGATCTGAAGATCGACCTGATGCTCGAAGAGCGGGTGCTCGACCTGCCCATGCGCGAAGCCGACGTGGCGATCCGCATGAAAGAGCCGAGTCAGGCCGACCTGATCCGCAAGCGCCTGATGTCGATCCGCATGCGCATGTATGCGTCCCCGGCCTATCTTGAGCAGAACGGTCTGCCCGAGTCGCTCGAGGATCTTTCGGCGCATCGGCTGATCTGCCAGAATCCGAACTCGGCGCAGGTGCTGTCGGGCAAGGCGCTGGTGCAGAAGCTGCTCACCTATGACATCCGCACGGGTCTCACGGTGAACAACTACTTCGGTGTGCTGCAGGCGGTGATCGCCAATCTCGGCATTGGCGTGCTGCCCGACTACATCATAGAGGATTTCCCGCATGTGGTGCGGGTTCTGCCTGATGTGGAGTCCAACGAAGTGCCGGTGTTCCTCGCCTACCCCGAAGAATTGCGTCATTCCAAGCGCGTAACCGCGTTCCGCGACTTCGTGCAGGACGAGATCTTCGCGCATCGGCGGCAGCTGAAAGCGATGGGCGCCGACTGAATTTGCTCAAAAATCAGGCGTCATGCAAACAATGCATGGCAGCAATGACGTTGAGCGGCGCATTCGGCCCTTGATCGACTCAATACTGATCACATATTCAGCACACGAAGCTTGAAGCGCCCTAGCGCGCGTCATCTTCAACCTCCCTGTTGGACTTCGGCCGAGCTTTGTGCTCGGCCTTTTTTTTTTGCGGAATCGCCAGAGGTTGCTTTGGCGGGGCCACGCGCTGCGGTACCCTTGGCCCTTGAACAGGGAGGGTGGCATGGCAGCGAAAGAGGTCTCCGCCGGGAGCGTTTCACCGGGCAACGCGGCGCAGCAGGCATTCTGGACCGAGGGGCCCGGCCTCACGTGGGTCGCCATGCGCGACGAGCTTGATACGCTGCATTCGCATATCTCGGAGCTGGTGCTTGCGGCGGCGGCGGCCCAGCCCGGCGAGACGGCCCTTGATCTGGGCTGCGGCGCGGGGGCGACGACGCTGGCGCTGGCCGAAGCCGTGGCGCCCGAAGGACATGCCACCGGCATCGACGTCTCCACCTCTTTGCTCGAAGTCGCCCGCGCCCGCGCCGAGGCGCTGGGGGGCATCCGGCCCGATTTCATTCATGCGGACGCGCAGGTCTGGCGGCCCGAGACGCAGGCAGACCTCTGCCTCTCGCGCATGGGGGTGATGTTCTTTGACGATCCGGGCGCCGCCTTCGCCAATATCCTGTACTTCCTGCGCCCCGGTGGGCGGCTCGCCTTCATCTGCTGGCGCGCGAGCGACGAGAACCCGTGGTTCGATCTGCCGATGAAAGCCGCCGTCGCGCATCTTGGCCCACCCGAGGCCGGCGACCCCGATGCCCCCGGCCCCATGGCCTTCCGCGATCCCGAGCGGGTGCGGCGCATCCTTTTGGGGGCTGGGTTCGAACGGATCACCATAGAGACGGTCGAGGCGGTGCTGCGCCTGCCTCAGGGGGCCAAAGCCTCTGATCTGGCCACGCGCATCGGCCCCGCCGTGCGCCACATGCGCGACAAGGGCGCCAGCGAGGCGCAGGCCGAAGCGATCCGCGCAGACATAGAGACCGCCTTTGCCGCGCTGATGGCCAACGGCAGCGCCACAATCCCCGCAAGAATGAACCTTGTGACCGCTTCGAGGCCTTGACCCCTCTTCCCCCTTTGCCGCCCTTGCCTTAAAGAGCGCCTCAACCACGCTAAGGGGAGTCAGGATGCAGGAACCGTCCATCACCGAAGAGCTCATTGCCGCCCACGGGATCAGTCCCGACGAATACGAGCGGATCCTGCAGATCATCGGCCGCGAGCCGACGTTCACAGAGCTGGGGATCTTCTCGGCCATGTGGAACGAGCACTGCTCTTACAAGAGCTCGAAGATCCACCTGCGCAAGCTGCCGACCAAAGGCCCGCAGGTCATCTGCGGTCCGGGCGAGAACGCGGGCGTTGTCGACATTGGCGACGGTCAGGCGGTCATCTTCAAGATGGAAAGCCACAACCACCCCTCCTACATCGAGCCCTATCAGGGCGCGGCGACGGGCGTGGGCGGCATCCTGCGCGACGTCTTCACCATGGGCGCGCGCCCCGTCGCGGCGATGAACGCGCTGTCCTTCGGTGAAAAGGACCACCACAAGACCCGCCAGCTGGTGCATGGCGTGGTCGAAGGCGTGGGCGGCTACGGCAACTGCTTCGGCGTGCCGACGGTGGGCGGCGAAGTGCGCTTCCACCCGGCCTACAACGGCAACTGCCTTGTGAACGCTTTCGCGGCGGGCCTCGCCGACACCGACAAGATCTTCTACTCCGCCGCATCCGGCGTTGGCCGCCCGGTGGTCTACCTCGGCGCCAAGACCGGCCGTGACGGCGTTGGCGGTGCGACCATGGCCTCGGCGGAATTCGACGAGACCATCGAGGAAAAGCGCCCCACCGTTCAGGTTGGCGATCCCTTCACCGAAAAGCGCCTGATGGAAGCCACGCTGGAGCTGATGCAGACCGGCGCGGTGATCTCGATTCAGGACATGGGCGCTGCGGGCCTGACCTGCTCGGCCGTGGAAATGGGCGACAAGGGCAACCTCGGCGTGCGCCTCGACCTCGAAAAGGTGCCGGTGCGCGAGAAGCACATGACCGCCTACGAGATGATGCTCTCGGAAAGCCAAGAGCGCATGCTCATGGTGCTCGACCCCGCGAAAGAGGCCGAGGCCAAGGCCGTCTTCGACAAATGGGACCTCGACTTCGCCATCGTCGGCGAGACCATCGCCGAGGACCGTTTCCTCATCGTGCTGAACGGTGAAGTGAAGGCCGACCTGCCGCTCAAGGCACTTTCGGGCACCGCGCCCGAATATGACCGCCCGTGGGTTCCCACCCCCGCCGCCGAGCCGCTGGCCGATGTGCCGGGCGTCGATCCGATCGACGGGCTGAAGGCGCTGGTCTCTTCGCCGAACTACTGCTCGCGCGAGTGGGTCTACGAGCAATACGACAGTCAGGTGATGGCCGACACCGTGCGCATCCCCGGCTTCGGCGCGGGCGTGATCCGCGTGCATGGCACCGACAAGAAGCTGGCCTTCACCTCGGACGTGACGCCGCGCTACGTGCGCGCCAACCCGGTCGAGGGCGGCAAGCAGGCGGTGGCCGAGGCGTACCGCAACCTCGTCGCCGTGGGCGCCCGCCCGCTGGCCACCACCGACAACATGAACTTCGGCAACCCCGAGAAGCCCGAGATCATGGGTCAGTTCGTGGGTGCCATCGACGGTATCGGCGCGGCCTGCCTTGCGCTCGACACGCCGATCGTCTCGGGCAACGTCTCGCTTTATAACGAGACCGACGGCGAGCCGATCCTGCCGACGCCCACCATCGGTGCCGTTGGCCTGATCGCCGCTGGCGAAGAGCCGATCCTCGGGTACGCCCGCGAAGGCCATGTGGCGCTGCTCGTTGGCGAGACCAATGGCCATCTTGGCCAGTCGGCCCTGCTGGCCGAAGTGTTCAACCGCGAAGACGGCGACGCCCCGGCGGTCGACCTCGAGGCAGAGCGCCGCAACGGCGAGTTCATCCTCGCCAACCGCGATCTGATCCGCAGCTGCACCGACCTTGCCGACGGCGGTCTGGCGATGGCGGCCTTCGAGATGGCCGAAGCCTCGGGCGTGGGTGTGCAGCTTGATGCCGCCGACACGCCGACGCTCTTTGGTGAAGATCAGGGCCGCTACCTGATCGCCTGCAACTTCGACAGCGCCGAAGCCCTGATGACCGCCGCCTCGCAGGCTGGGGTGACCCTCAGCAGCGTTGGCAAGTTCACCGGCGACACGGTCCGTTTCGGCTCCAGCGAAGCGCCGCTTGCCGAGCTTGCCGCCGCCTACCGTGGCAGCTTTGGCGAGTATTTCGGCTGAGCCTACCGGCCCTGCTGCGGTAACGCGACCAAAGCAGCGAACATCGGGCAGATGCCCTCAGAAATCGCCGTATCCTTCCGGGGTACGGCGTTTTTTTCTTCTTCTGTTACAGCCACCTGACACAAATCAGGGTCACTCACTTCTGGTCCCGGCCTTGCTTGACCTAGGGTCCAGCCCTAGTTTGTACCAAAGTTACTACCGCTGAGGGCGCAGGCCCCGCCGGTTGCAACTTCAGACAGGTACCGCGCCGGCACGACACGACGCCCCAGAAAAGTTCGAGTACACCCACGACCATGAATAATTGGGACGACCTTCGTTTCCTCGTCGCGCTTTCCAAGACCGGCACAATGACTGCGGCGGCGAAGCTTCTCGGGACGAACACTGCAACCGTCTCGCGCAGGATTGAACGCCTGTCCGAAACGCTCGGCGTGCCTGCCTTCGTCAAGACCGCAGATGGCTGGCGCCCCTCCGAAGCGGTGCGCGATCTGATCGACGTCGCGCTGAATTTCGACGGTCAACTGAAAGCCACGCTGAACAGTCAGACCTCGGGCATCGAGGGAGAGATTGTGCCCCTCGCGCTTGGGGCCTCGCCGATCATCAGTGCCCTGCTCCTGTTTCCGGGGCTGGCTCCGAAGGCAAATCCTTTGACCGGCGTGCAGCTCAACATCACCGACCGGCTCGACCGCGAGGGACTGGGCCAGAACGATCTGGTTGTGCAGTTCGGGCGTCCGGATCAGGGCCGCATCGTTGCGCGCAAGGCAGGTGACATCAGCTTCCGCCCCTACCGCTTTCGCGATGCCGATCCCGACTGTGACTGGATCGGCCTCAACAATGCGCCGGCCCGCTCGCGCATTCTGCGCAGCGCGCATGACCTTTTCGGCAAGGAACCGAAGTTCCGCGTCGATCACTTCATGGCGCTGCACACGCTGATGCAGACGACCAGACTTGGCGGCCCCCTTCCCGATCTTCTGGCGCAGAACACGCCGGATCTCGTGCCCGTTTGCGCCTCGGCCACGCCGGTGACGCTGGACTGCTGGCTGTTCTATCACGAGAGCCGCCGCTCGGATCCGGGCATGCGCCGCGCGGTCGATTGGGTCATCCATTGTTTCGAAAGCTTTGGCGTCGCGGCGACGCAATCCGAACACGCCTAACAAAGGCCTTGCAAAGAGAGTACAGCCCGCAAGGCACAACCAATGGTTTACGCAAGCTCAAGTTTGATCAATTGAGTCTTGGATTTGACATAGATTACTGTAACACTAACATTTATAGAGAGTTCCGCTAGGTAACTCTCTAAACGTAACGAGCAACAGAATGGTCAGTTTGATACCTACCTTGCAATGTGCCCTGCGTGTCGCGCTCGCCCTTACCCTCGGCGATGCGGTGGCAAAGGAGATTTTTACAGCCGATCCTACCCTCATCGGCGCACTCTCCGTGCAGGTTCCGGGCCTTGCGACTTCTCTCTTGTGCGCGCTTCTGGCGTCGATCGCCATCTGGCTGATCCTCGGCATTGGTGTGCGCGCCGTAGCTCTGATCGGGCTGGGCCTCTATTCCCTCCATGCAATTTTCGCACCGGGACTGGAGCCGTTCGATCTCACCACACTCTACAGCTGCGGCTTGGTCGCGCTGCTGGCGGTCCCGCTCGTTCTCTTCGGCGGCGGACGGTTCAGCATAGCCCATCCCATTGCACCTGACGCGAATTAAGCTCGAAGCACATCACTCACGAACACACACACCTAAAGCGGCCCCTCGGGGCCGTTTTTTTTTTGCGCTGCCGGAAATGCTGGGGGCGACCTGCCCGGCCGCCCCGTCTAAATCACAGCCCGTAGATCGCGCCGAATTTCTCTTCGAGATACTCCAGCAGCGGCGCCTCGCTGGGGGCAAAGCCGCAGGCTTTCTCGATCACCTCGCGCGGAGCATAGAGCCCGCCGTGGCGCTGCACGTTCTCGCGCAGCCAGCCGGTCGCCGCCGACAGATCACCCGCCTGCATCTGCGCGTCGAGATCGGGCACCGCCGTGCGCAGCGCCTTGTGCAGACAGCCCGCGTAGACATTGCCAAGGCTGTAGGTCGGGAAGTAGCCAAAAAGCCCCGCCGACCAATGCACATCCTGCAGCACCCCGTCCGAAGCTTTGTCGACGGCAAAGCCGAAGTCCGCCTTGAACCGCTCGTTCCACGCGCCTTCCAGATCGTCCACCGCCAGATCGCCAGAGATCAGCGCCCGCTCCAGATCGAAGCGCAGCAGCACATGCAGGTTGTACTGCACCTCGTCGCTTTCGGTGCGGATGTAGTTGTTCTGCACCCGGTTGGCGGCCTTGTAGAACTCTTCCGCGCTCAGCCCGATGTCGCCAAAGGCCTCGGTGACCTGCCCGTGCAGCCAATGGGTGAAGGCTGCCGAACGGCCCATCTGGTTCTCGTAGATGCGGCTCTGGCTTTCGTGCACGCCCATCGAGACGCCCTCGCCCAGCGGGGTAAAGCGATAGTCCGGCGCGATCGCCTGCTCATAGGCCGCGTGGCCGGTCTCGTGGATGATCGAGTAGATGCAGTTGAACGGGTCGAGCGCATTGGTGCGCGTGGTGATCCGCACGTCGTCGCCGCTGCCCGAGCTGAACGGGTGCACTGCCTTGTCGACGCGGCCCCGGCTCATGTCGTAGCCGAAAGTCTCGGCCAGCTCGCGCGACAGCGCCATCTGCGCGGCATCGTCATAGGTGCCCGAGAGCGGCTTCGGCGCGGGCCGCTCGAGGATCGCCTGCCGCAGCGCCACGAGGCGCGGACGCAGCGCGCCGAACATATCCGAAAGCTGCTGCGCCGTGGCACCGGGCTCGTAATCATCAAGCAGGGCATCATAGACATCGCCGCCATCCGCGAGCGCCGCGCCCTCTTCGCGCTTCAGCGCCACCACGTCGCGCAGCACAGGGGCAAAGGCGGCGAAATCATCATCCGCCCGCGCCTCGGCCCAGATGCGATGCGCCCGGCTGGTGAGCCGCGCCAGATCGGCCGCCAGTTTGCCCGGCACCCGCCCCGCGCGGGTGTAGCTGCGGGTGATATGGCGCAGCTGCGCCTGCCCGACCTGATCCAGCTCTTCGGGGCGGATCACCGCCAACCACTCGCCGACGCGCGGATCGGTGCGGCGAGCGTGCAGCACGCCCTCCAACGCCGCGATCTCTTCCGAGCGCTGGTCCGCCGCGCCATGCGGCATGGTCGTCTCTTGGTCCCAGCCGAGCCGGCCAGCGACCTGCGCCAGCGCCCCGGTGTCGCGCTGGAACGCCATCAGATCATCGAATGCGGACATTTCAGCGGGTCTCCCGGATGGATTGCGTCTTGGGGAATTGCGCACCGAAGCGGGCGCGCAGGATCAGCACCCAAAGCACCACAGCGCCAAGTTGGTGGGTGATCGCGATATGCCACGGTGCGACGTAAAGGACCGTGGTGATGCCCAGCACCAGTTGCACACAGAGCATCGCCATCACCGCATTGAAGCGGAAGCGCGTGTCGGCATTGGCGGACTTGCGGCCCTTCAGCCATGTGACGATGCCGAAGATGAACAGCAGGTAGCCCGCCATCCGGTGCATGAATTGCACCAGCCCCGGATCCTCGAAGAAGTTGCGCCAGAGCGGCACCAGATCGAAGGGCTGCGGCGGGAAGAAGCCGCCCGCCATCAGCGGCCAGTCGGTGTAGGAGCGCCCGGCGTCGATGCCCGCCACCAGCGCGCCCAGCAGGATCTGCAGGAAGGCGAAATGCAGCATCCCCGTCGACATCGAAAAGAGCTTCGGCTCACGCAGGCGCCGCGCCTGCATCAGATCCCGCTCCTCGCGCCCCAGCAGGAAGATGTCCCAAGCGATGAAGCCAAGGATGATGAACGCCAGCCCCAGATGCGTCGCCAGCCGGTAGGAGGCGACCGCGATCATTTCGCCGACAAGGCCCGACGAGACCATCCACCAGCCCACGGCCCCCTGCAGCCCGCCGAGCGCGCCCAAAAGCAGCAGACGCCCGCTCCAGCCGGTGGGGATTTTCCGCGCGATCAGGAAACCGAAGAAACCAAGCGCCCAGACAAGGCCGATCACCCGGCCCAGCTGGCGGTGGCCCCATTCCCACCAGTAGATGCCCTTGAACTCCGAAAGGGTCATGCCCTTGTTGAGCAGCTCATATTGCGGGATCTGCTGGTAGAGGGTGAATTCCTCCTGCCATTCGGTCTCGTTCAGCGGCGGGATGGCGCCATGCAGCGGCTTCCACTCGGTGATCGACAAGCCGCTGTCGGTGAGCCGGGTCAGCCCGCCGACGCAGATCATCGCCACCACCAGCGCAAAGATCAGCATCAGCCAGATGCGGATCGCGCCGCGGGCGCCGCCGCGCCCTTTGTCGATCATGCCGCCCGCCGGGGCAGCTTTCTGGGTCTCCGCCCCAACCTCTTCAAAGAGCTTGCGGTTTCCGGCCATGATCTTCTCCTTCATCCGTCGCGGCGACGATAGGCGGCGCCTGCCGCCCCATCAAGTCAGCCGCGTTCCTTCCAGCGCACCATCTGGCGCATCACCCCATGCAGGGTCTTCACGTCTTCGCGGGTCAGCGGCATGCGGCTCCAGAGGTTGCGCAGCGTCAGCTTCATGCTCTCGGCCTTGTGGTCCGGAAAGAAGAACCCGGCCTCGCTCAGCCGCTCCTCGTAATGCTCGGCCAGCTTCTCGACCTCGAGACCGCTGGCCCATTCGGCGCCCGCCATCTCGACCCGCTGCGCCTCGATCTGCGTCGAGGCCCGCTGCCATTCGTAGGCACAGAGCAGCACGCATTGCGCAAGGTTGAGCGAGGGAAACTCGGGGTTCACCGGCACGTTGATCAGCGCATTGGCCACGGCAACGTCGGAGTTTTCCAGACCAGCGCGCTCGGGGCCGAACATCACCGCCACCTTGCCGCCCTGCGCGAGGCGCTCGGCGGCCTCCTTCATTGCCTGCTCGGGCGAATAGACCGGCTTGGTGAGCCCGCGCATCCGCGCCGTGGTGGCGAACACCAGATCGCAATCCTCGACCGCCTGCGCCGTGGTCTCGACCAGCTGCGCCTCGTCCAGCAGCCGCCCCGCGCCCGAGGCCATGGCCACAGCCGAAGGGTTCGGCCAGCCATCGCGCGGGCTGACCAGACGCATCCGGTCCAGACCAAAGTTCCACATGGCGCGCGACGCCGCGCCGATATTCTCGCCCATCTGCGGCCGCACCAGCACAAACGCCGGCTGCCTCGTCTCGCTTGGCATGACAAACTCCGTAAATTCCGCTCCCGCATAGTCCTGCCCGCCGCCAAGAGCAAGAAAGCCGCACATCACGGCTCCGATTTGTCGCGGGGCACGCCGCGCTTGCCCTGCGCCGCGCGCCCTGCCACGCAGGCCCGGAAAGCCAGAGACGAAACCCCATGCCGCTCAGAGACGCCACCCTCACCGATGCCTCCAGCCTTGCCGCCCTGTCGGTCGAGGTCTGGCTCGGCACCTACATCCGCCACGGGGTGAGCGCGCGCTTTGCCAACTACGCATTGGACACCTTCACCCGCGCCAACTTCGAGCGCTGGCTGAAAAGCCCGCCCGAGCGCTTCATCGTCTCGCAGAACCGCGACGGGATCGACGGCTTCCTGCGCCTCTCGACCGGCGCCCCCGGCCCGCTGCCCGGCTGCGGCAGCTGCGAGATCGCCACGCTCTACGTGCAGCCGCGCCACCATGGCCGCGGCATCGGCCGCGCGCTGCTGCAGGCGGGCCTGCGCATGGCCCGCGATCAGGGCGCCGCATCGGTATGGCTCACCACCAACTCCGAAAACGCCCCCGCCATCGCCTTTTACCACCGCATGGGCCTTCAGCACATCGGCGAGACCCATTTCCGCATCGACGGCGAGGCCTACCCCAACCACGTCTTCGTGCATCCCCCGAGCCAACCGCCCGCCGCCTGACCCCTAGCTTCCTCTTGGCAAAGATATCCCCGCCGGAGGCATCCCACGGTTCCGCCGGGCGCACCCCCCGGCAGAAGCGCCCAGACCACGCCCTCCGCGCCCCGCGGGCCGAAGTTTCGCTGGACTTTGTCCGCGCGCTGCCGCCGAAATGACGCTGCCCCCTTTTCTTGCCCCCTAAAGCCGCGATATAGGGGCGCAATTCGCAAGTCAGGAGCCGCGCCATGGCCGAAGCAGACCAGCCTCAGCTCTATCTCGTCACCCCGCCCGAGTTCGATCTCTCGAGCTTCCCCGATCAGCTCGCCTCGGTGCTCGAGGCCGAGGAGTTCGCCTGCATCCGCCTGTCGCTCGCCACGCGCGACGAGGACCGGCTGCAGCGCGCCGCCGATGCGGTGCGCGAGGTGGCGCATCGCTTCGACATCGCGCTGGTGATCGACACCCATGTGGTGCTCGCGCAGCGGCTGGGGCTCGACGGGGTGCATCTCACCGACGGCTCGCGCTCGGTGCGTGCCGCGCGCAAGGAACTGGGCGCGGACGCCATCGTCGGCGCGTTCTGCGGCAGCTCGCGCCATGACGGCATGAACGCGGGCGAGGCCGGGGCCGATTACGTCTCCTTCGGCCCGCTCAGCGGCACGGCGCTTGGCGACGGCACGCTGGCCGATTTCGAGGTCTTCGAATGGTGGTCGCAAATGATCGAACTGCCGGTGGTGGCTGAGGGCGGGCTGACGCCCGAGCTAGTCGCCAAACTGGCGCCGGTCA
Source organism: Salipiger sp. PrR002 (assembly GCF_010500775.1). Taxonomy (NCBI): domain Bacteria; kingdom Pseudomonadati; phylum Pseudomonadota; class Alphaproteobacteria; order Rhodobacterales; family Roseobacteraceae; genus Salipiger; species Salipiger sp. PrR002. The sequence goes on along the minus strand of NZ_JAAGOU010000001.1, from coordinate 259,938 downwards.
CCGACTTCTTCTCGATCGGTGAAGAGATCTGGAATGCCGAAGACCCGGTTGCCGCGCTGCGTGAGCTGACCGCCGCAATGCGCTGATCTTACAGCGCATTCACGCCATTCTTAACGCTACTCCGCAAAGGGATGCGCGGCCCGGAGCCGCGCTTCCGCCTCGCGCGCCAGCGGCTTTCGTCCGGCGAAACCTGCCACCTGCAGCGGCGCGTGATAGATCACCTCGACCCGGCCCTGACGGCGCGCGCCCAAGACCCGCAGAAGATGCGGCCCCAGCGCCATATCCCCCCACCATCCGTAGAACGCAGGCGCCACCCCCGGCGGCGCATGATAGACCACGGTAACCGGCTGCAGCTGCAGATCCGCCTTCACACCTTCCGACAGGAACGCCTCGAAAAGCGTTGTTTTAAATGGTAAAACACGCAGGCCATCTGTCGAGGTTCCCTCGGGAAAGAACAGCAGCCGATCGCCCGCAGCAAGCCGCGTCTCGATCACGCCGCTCTGCGCCGCTGCCTCACGCCGGTCGCGCCGGATGAACACCGTGCCGGTGAGTTTGGCCAGAAGCCCGATGCCCGGCCAGCCCGCCACCTCGGCCTTCGAGACGAAGAGCACATTGCGCCGCGCGTTGAGCACGAAGATGTCGAGCCATGACGAATGATTGGCCACATAGGCGCCGCGCCCGCCCATCCGCGGCCCGCGCGCCTCGTGCCGCAGCCCGAGGATCAGCAGCACCAAACGGCAGGTCAGCTGCGTGACAAACGGCGACCAGATGCGCCGCCCGCCGCACAGCAGCCGCTCGCCGACCAGAACCAAAAGCTTGACGACGATCCCCACCAGCAGCGCCGCGCCGACCACCAGAGCGCGCAGCGCCGCGCGCAGATAGTCAGCCCAGCCCAGCGAGATGACCGGCGGCTCCGCTCCGCGCCAGGTCGGATCGCTCACCGGCGCGCCCGCGTGTAGCGCGAGGCCGCCTGCGCGTTGAGCCGCTCGGTATCCATCACCAGACAGACATCGGTGGTGTTGAAGGCATGATCGACAAAGGCCCCCTCGCCGACCGTCCCGCCAAGGCGCAGATAGCCTTTGATCAGCGCCGGCGTCTCGACCATGGCGCGGCGGCGGTCAATCTCGGCCTCGGGCAGCAAGTCCATCCGCTGAAACGCCCGGCTGCGCACGCGCAGGTCTTCGGGCGCGAGATGCCGCTCGTGCAGCAGCGAGAGCGGATGCGCCAGCGCCTGCACATCGGTGCCATGGAACGACGCGGTGCCGAAGAGAATCTCGATCCCATGCTCGGCCACATAGCTCGCCAGCGCCTGCCACATCAGCATCACCCCCGGCCCGCCCCGATACTCGGGATGCAGGCACGAGCGCCCCAATTCCAGAAGCCGCCGCCCAGAGGCGCGCAGCAGCGCCAGATCATATTCATCCTCGGAATAGAACTGCCCGGCCGCCTTGGCCTGATCGTCGCGCAGCAGGCGGTAGACGCCCACCACCTCGCCCCCCCGCCGTGCGTCGCTGAGCAGAAGATGATCGAAGAAGGGATCGAACCGGTCGCGCTCCAGCCGCCGCGCGTGATCCACCATCTCGCCGCCGCCGCCAAGTTCGGAGACAAAGACCTCGTAGCGCAGGCGCTGCGCCGCCTCGATCTCGTCCTGCGTGCGCGCCAGCCGCACCGTCAAATTCCTGTCGTCCAGCGCCATGGCCGTCCTCTTTCGCTTGTCGCGGTTCTAATGCGACAAACCACAAAGGAAAACAGTTTTCCCTATGCAGAGGGCCTCCGGCAAAATTCGGAAATGTTGGTTAACTATTCGTAAACGACTGCGCTCTAAGCCTAGGCGTCGAACACCGGCAGGAGGGTCACCCGCTCACCATCGAGCACGACCTTGCCCTGCTCCCTGAAATTGACAGTGATACGGCCCCCGATATTGGATTGCACCTGCCCTATTCCCCAATCCGGTTGGTCGGGATGCTGGACCAGCATCCCCGGCTCGAGAAACGCGTTGAGCTCACTCATGTATGTCCCCTTTCATCGAGGCTTGAATGGAAGATCGTAACGCCAAACTCGCGACGCTGGTAGCCTCGCGCCTCTGCCATGATCTGGTTAGCCCGGTCGGCGCCATCGCCAATGGGCTCGAGCTTCTGGCGCTGTCGGGCGATATGATGGACCGCCCCGAACTTGCGCTGATCAACGACAGTTGCAACGCCGCCCGTGCGCGGATCAACCTGTTCCGCCTCGCCTTTGGCAATGCCGAGGGCGAGCAGATGATCGGCCCTTCCGAGGCGGCCCGGCTGCTGCGCGACTATTGCGCGGGCGGGCGGCTCAGCCCCGACTGGCGGCGGATCAGCGATGCGCCGCGCCCCGAGGTGCAACTGGCGATGCTGGCGTTCCTGTGCTGCGAAAGCGCGCTGCCGCTCGGCGGGCAGATCGAGATCGCCGAACATGAGGGCGGATGGCGGATCACCGGCACCGGCCCGCGCATCGGCCATGACCCTGCGCTCTGGGCCTTGCTCGGGGCACCCGGCGCGCTGCCCGGCGTGTCGGGCGCGCAGGTGCATTTCCCGATGCTGGCCGCGCTCGCCGCCCGCAGCGACCGCCGGATAGAGGTGACCGCGGGCGATGCCGCGGTCACGCTCGATCTTGTCTGAGCGCAAAGCGCCCGGGCTTGCCCGGATCAGCTGCGCACCGCGCCCTCAGAGCGCACCACATATTTGAAGCTGGTCAGCTGCTCGGCCCCCACCGGACCGCGCGCGTGCATCTTGCCGGTGGCGATGCCGATCTCGGCGCCCATGCCAAATTCGCCGCCATCGGCGAACTGGGTCGAGGAGTTGACCATGACGATGGCGCTGTCGACCCGCTGGATGAACGTCTCGATCGCCGCCTCGTCCTGCGACAGGATGCAATCGGTGTGCTGCGAGCCATAGCGGCGGATATGCGCGATGGCGTCCTCCTCGTCGGCCACGAGCTTGGCGGCGACGATCTTGTCGAGATACTCGCGCCCCCAGTCCTCTTCGGTGGCCGGGACCACCCCGTCGATCTGCTGCAGACCGCTGTCACCCCGCACCTCGACCCCCGCATCGAGCAGCGCCCGAATGACGCCCTGCCCGACGGTGTCCATCGCCTCGCGGTGGATCAGCAGGCATTCGGCGGCGCCGCAGATGCCGGTGCGCCGGGTCTTGGCGTTGAGCACGACCTTCAGCGCGGTGACCGGATCGGCGGATTTGTCGATATAGATGTGCACGATGCCCTCGAGATGGGCAAAGACCGGCACCCGCGCCTCGCGCTGCACCAGCCCGACGAGCCCCTTGCCGCCGCGCGGCACGATGACATCGACGTAATCGGTCATGGTCAGCAGCTGCTGCACCGCCGCGCGGTCGCGCGTCGGCACCAGTTGGATGGCATCCTCGGGCAGGCCCGCCTTGCGCAGCCCATCCACGAGGCACTCATGGATCGCGCCGGAGCTGTGGAAGCTTTCCGAGCCGCCGCGCAGGATCACCGCATTGCCCGCCTTGAGGCAGAGCGCCCCGGCATCGGCGGTCACATTGGGGCGGGATTCGTAGATCACGCCAATGACGCCGAGCGGCGTGCGCACGCGCTTGATGTGCAGCCCGCTGGGCTGGTCCCATTCGGTGATCACCTTGCCGACCGGATCCTCCTGCGCCGCAATCGCGCGCAGACCGGTGACGATGCCCTGCAGCCGCTCTTCGGTCAGCTTCAGACGGTCCATCATCGCATCCGACAGGCCCTTCTCGCGACCGAACGCCATGTCCTTGTCGTTGGCGGCGAGGATCTCGGCGCGGCGCGCCCAGACCGCATCCGCGGCGGCCTCGAGCGCCTCTGTCTTGCGCTCTGGCGGGGTAAAGGCGAGCTCCGCGGCGGCGGCCTTGGCACGTTTGCCGAGGTCGGTCATGATCGCTTGGATATCGCTGAGGTCTTTCATCGCTCTTTACCCTTGGTGTTGGGGTTTGGAGCCCTCTTATAGCGCCGTGACCTTGGGGGATACAGTGCCGATTGCGCCCCCTTCCGGCCTATTGCGGGGTTGGCCAGCGCCGGGCCGTGCGTATTTTCAAAGAGAAGAAGCCCGAAGGTTTCCACGTCCTTCTTCTCTTTTCTAAATACGCATTCCGAGGCGCGCCACACGCGCGAGGCCTGGCAGAGGCGCTCAGAGCGCCATATCGTCGCGGTGGATCAGCACGGCGCGGCCGGGATAGCCCAGCACCTGCTCGATCTCGGAGCTGTGGTGGCCGATGATCGCCTGCGCCTCATCGGCGGTGTAGCGCGTCAGCCCCTGCCCCAGCGTGCGGCCCGCGCTATCGCGGATCATCACCGGATCGCCGCGGCCAAAGGCGCCCTCGGCGCGGGTGACCCCGACCGGCAGCAGCGATTTGCCATGCGCCAGCGCCTCGGCGGCGCCCTCGTCGAGGGTCAGCACGCCGCAGGGTTTCATCGACAGGATCCACGCTTTGCGCGCCGCATGCGGGTCGGTCTGCGGCGTGAACCATGTGGCATTGGCGCCGCCTTCCAGCGCGCTGAGCGGGTGCAGCACCGAGCCTTCGGTGATCGCCATGGCGCAGCCCGCCGCGGTGGCGGTCTTGGCGGCCATGAGCTTGGTCTTCATCCCGCCCTTCGACAGGCCCGAACCGGCGTCGCCGGCCATCGCCTCGATCTCGGGGGTGATGTCGTGGATCACCTCATAGCGCCGCGCCTTGGGGTCCTGCGCCGGGTTGGCGGTGTAGAAACCGTCCACATCCGACAGAAGGATCAGCTGATCCGCGCCCACGGTCACCGCCACCTGCGCCGCCAGACGGTCGTTGTCGCCGTAGCGAATCTCATCCGTGGCGACGGTGTCGTTTTCATTGACGATCGGCACGGTGCCGAAACCAAGCAGCGTTTCCATCGTCGCGCGAGAGTTGAGATAGCGCCGACGCGAGGCGGAATCCTCAAGCGTGACAAGCACTTGTGCGGTGATGAGCCCATGCGGCTCCAGCGCTTCTTCCCAAGCGCGGGCAAGGCGGATCTGCCCCGCAGCCGCCGCGGCCTGACTCTGTTCCAGCGGCAGTGCCACGGGCGGCAATTTCAGGATGCCGCGCCCCAGCGCGATCGAGCCTGAGGAGACCAGCACCACATCGGTGCCGCGCGCCTTCACCCGCGCCACATCGGCGGCCATGGAGGCGAGCCAGTCGCGGCGCAGATCGCCGGTATGTTTGTCGACCAGAAGGGCCGAGCCGATCTTTACAACGAGGCGGCGCGCCTCGCTCAGGGTTGCCATTGGGTGTCTTCCTCGGGCGCTTCGCGCAGGCGGTTGTCGTCGATATGGGCACGCAGGGCGCGCAGCACTTCGGTCACGCCCTCACCGGCGGCGCCCGACATGAGCATCACCTTGGTGCCGCATTTCTCTTCGAGTTCTTCGCGCAGGAAGACGCGTTCCTCGTCGTCCAGCGCGTCGATCTTGTTGAGCACGGTGACGCGGGGCTTGTCGGCAAGCCCTTCGCCATAGGCTTCGATCTCGTTGATGATCGTCTGCCAGTCCTCGAGCAGCGTGCCCGAGGTGCCATCCACCAGATGCAGCAGCACGGCGCAGCGCTCGACATGGCCGAGGAAGAGATCGCCAAGGCCGCGGCCCTCGTGTGCGCCTTCGATCAGGCCGGGGATGTCGGCGACGACGAATTCCTTGCCGTCGACCCCCACCACCCCGAGGTTCGGGTGCAGCGTGGTGAACGGGTAGTCGGCAATCTTTGGGCGCGCGTTCGAGGTGGCGGCGAGGAAGGTCGATTTGCCCGCGTTGGGCAGCCCCAGCAGGCCCACGTCAGCAATGAGTTTCAGGCGCAGCCAGATGGTGCGCTCGATCCCCGGCTGGCCGGGGTTGGCGCGGCGCGGGGCCTGATTGGTCGAGGTCTTGAAGTGCAGGTTGCCCCAGCCACCGTTGCCGCCCTTGGCCAGCAGCACGCGCTGGCCCAGTTCGGTGAGATCGGCAATCACCGTTTCTTCGTCCTCGTCGAGGATCTCTGTCCCCACGGGGACACGCAGCACGATGTCGTCGCCATCGGCGCCGGTGCGCTGGCGGCCCATGCCCGGCACGCCGTTGCCGGCGAAGAAATGCTGCTGGTAGCGGAAGTCGATGAGCGTGTTGAGCCCGTCCACCGCTTCAGCCCAGACATCGCCGCCGCGACCGCCGTCGCCGCCGTCGGGCCCGCCGTATTCGATGAATTTCTCGCGCCGGAACGAGGTGCAGCCTTTGCCGCCCTGACCGGATCGGATGTAGACCTTGCAAAGATCGAGGAATTTCATGGTCGGACTTTCCGGCTGGGTGACGTCAGGGCGCATCGCATAGGGTTGCGGCGCGGTTTAGCGCGCTTCGGCGCGCGGCTCAAGTTGCGGGCCGGGCGTCTTTGGGGGCGCTGCCCCCGCCGCGCGCTGCGCGGCTCCCCCGGGATATTTTTGTCTAGACGAAAGGCGCGAGGCCCTTCCTCCGGGAAACCTACCCCCCGAAAAGCAGAAACGCCGCGCGGCCCGAGGGCTGCGAGGCGTCTGCGTTCCGAAGAAAGTGGCGCGGTTGACGGGGCTCGAACCCGCGACCCCCGGCGTGACAGGCCGGTACTCTAACCATCTGAGCTACAACCGCGCTTTTCTGCCAGTCATCAATCCAAGGTAGCGGTGGCGCGGTTGACGGGGCTCGAACCCGCGACCCCCGGCGTGACAGGCCGGTACTCTAACCATCTGAGCTACAACCGCTCGCTACCGTCTGGACTGTGTCCTGAACGTGAGGGGGCTTTTAGGCGGGGTGGCGAATACCGTCAAGCGCTTTCCTAGGGGCAAATGCGGATTTTTCTTTGCGAGGCCAAATTTCTCTGCCGGGAGGGCGCAGCTTCCCTAGCGGAATGGTAATTTCAACGCGTTATCAAAGGCTTTGCGCCCGCGCCCGTTTGCACCATGCGCGTGCCCTGCCGGATCACTGGACCTTGGCGTCGCGGGCCATGCGCTCAATTTCCGCTGAAATCAGGATGATCCGGGACACCTGCCCGCCCTGCTCGCTGCGCGCGAGTTCATAGGCGCAATGCTCGAGCAGCGAGGCCGAGAGTTGCAGCAGATCCGCCACCTCGGCACGCCCCTGGATCCGGTCGACGAGCGCAATCGCCGCGTCGCGCAGCTGCGCTTCTGGGCTTTGTCCCTCGCCATGGCGGGGCGCGTGCTGCGCGCCGAGACCATCGACTGTGCGCTCATCCTGAGCGTCTTCGAACACTCTTGGTTCAACCGTGTGAATCATAACCATACATCCCCAAATTCCCCGTGGCCGCATATCGCCACGCCGAGCGGCACAGTTCCCCGCGCCCCGTCCTTTCTCAAAAGTCCCCCGTGGCACACCCAAGCTGGCCCAGCGACGCCCCACACCTCCAAACGGAGGTCCCCGCGCTGCGGCGTCGCGATCATTCCGTCTTGGTAAATGTCCCCGTCTCGGCAAATGCCCCATGTGTGCCCGGCAGCCGTCGCGCCGACACGCTGAAATCCCCCAGTTGGGAAGATTCCCAGATTCCCCTCGTCCGTGCTGACCTCTGGCTGCGCGCCCATGTGCCGTTCGGCAAGTGCCCTTCCGACGTGGCCGCGTGGCGATGACGCCAACTAGCGCCAATCGTACCACAAGTTTTGCCCACAAAAAGACATTTTTCAGAATTGCACAGCTGAAAGCGCGGCTTGCGCAGGATCTGCCACAGCGACAGGCACAGCGCAGCATAACCGCTGAAGACATCGCCCAATCCTCTTGTGCACCCGCGAGAGATTGGGCACGAAAAGGCAATGATTACGGATATCTACAACAGATCGCGCGGGTTTGGCGCAGTGCTTTTCGAAGAATTGGACCTGCGCGATATCGTGTGGCAGCGGCAGAGCTACACGGTCGCGGGGCATCTGCTGCATTACGGCCAGCGGCGGACGTGGCGATATCTGTCGATCGTTCTGGTGGCCCTTGTTGCCTCTGATCCGGTGGGGCTTGGGGGCGAATTGTCCTTTCCCGCCTACCTGCTGGGATGGATGCTGGGCATGTGCTGCTACCTTGCGGCGCAGGTCTCGCTGATGCTTGCGGCGGCGGCGCTGCGGCGGCTCCTCCCCCGCCTGCCGGTCTATGAGCCACTGATCTCGCTGCTGGCGCTTGTGCCGACGCTTGCGCTGCTCGACGTCGGGGTGGAGGCGTTCACCGGCGTTTCCGTGGGGCCGTTTCTGGCCGATCGGCTGGCGTATCTTTGGATCACCGTGGTCATGCTCGAGACGATCTTCCTGAGATTCGTCGTCACTTGGGACGCGGGCCCCGAGGCCTCGGTCGCCACATGGCACGCGCAAAGCGACACGCGCCCGCTGCCCTTGGACCTCGCCGGGGGCGATGCGCTGGCAGAATCTGGGCAGGTCGACCCGGTCTCGCCTGCGGTCACAACGCCCTCTGAAACGGCCACCGCCAGCCGCATCCTGCTGATCGGATCGCAGCCCGTGGCCTTGGACGATCTGATCTGCCTTGAAGCGCGGCAACATCATGTGCTTGCACGCCATAGCGGCGGAACGCTCAGCCAGCGGGCACGGCTTTCGGACATCGTGGCGCAAACCCGCCTTGAGGAGGGGCTGCAGCCGCATCGCTCTTGGTGGGTGGCGGCGCATGCGCTATGCCAGTTGGAGCGGCAGGACGGAAAACCTGTCCTGCGGCTGACGGATGGCACGCTGGTGCCGGTGGCGCGCGGACGCATGGCAGATGTGGAGCGCTGGCTGCACGGGCGCCCACGCCAAGCGGCGTGACGTCGCAGCGCCGCCTACTCTTTACCCCGGCGCCCGCTTTTCCTATATCTTCGCTCAGGAACCCCGAGGAAGGACCCGCCATGACCGACGCACCGCTCGAAGGCGCCCCGCTGATCGCGCCCTCCAGCACTGACCATCCGCTTTACGATTCGGTCGTCGAGGCCTGTCGCACGGTGTTCGACCCCGAGATCCCGGTGAACATCTACGATCTGGGCCTGATCTACACGATCGACATCGCCGAGGGCGGCGAGGTGAAGGTCACCATGACGCTCACCGCACCAGGCTGTCCGGTGGCGGGCGAGATGCCGGGCTGGGTTCAGGATGCCGTCGCCTCGGTGCCCGGCGTCAAGGATGTGGATGTGGACATGGTCTTCGATCCGCCGTGGGGCATGGACATGATGTCCGACGAAGCGCGGCTTGAACTGGGCTTCATGTAAGCGCGGCCTGCCGCCTTAACCTGCCACCATGTACTATGAGACATGTACGACGAAACCGGGCGCCCCTGCGGCGCCCTTTTTCGTGCCCGCGCCCCGCTGACACAGGTTGAGGCGGAACCTCCTGCAGTTTGGGCGGTTAAGCGGTGATGCTTCGATTGATCCAGTTCTTCGCCTGCGCCCTGATCGCGCTGTCTGTCGCCCTGCCCGGATCGGGTCGGGCGCAGGAGTCTAATCCCGGCACTTGGTACGAGGTCGATCTGGTCAATCCCGGTCTCGGCAGCCCGCCGCAAAACATCGACCGCAGCACCCCGCGCTCTAGCCTCGAAAGCTTCCTCTTCCGCGCCGACGCCGAAGATTGGGAGGGCGCGGCCCATATGTTGGACCTTGGCTCGATCGAGCCGGGCAAGCAGGCGGAAGTGGGGCCCGAGCGCGCCGAGCAGTTCTCGACGCTCATGGATCGCAAGATCATGATCAACTGGTACGATCTGCGCGACCGGCCCGACGGCGTGGATGCAAGGACCAAGGATGCGCCGATGGCGGGCGAGCCGCGCCGCTCGCTCTTGCTGTGGTACGTCAAGCTTGGCGACCGCCCCGTGCCGATCCGCATCAACCGGGTGAAGGGCGCGACGGGTGAGCCGGTCTGGCTGGTCTCGCGCCAGACCGTACAGGCGCTGCCCGCGCTGGCCGAGGCCTATGGCCCGACAGAGCTTGAGAAATCCCTGCCCGACCCGCTGCGCGAACGCGCGGTCTGGGGGCTGCGCTGGTGGGAGGTGATCGGCCTGCCGCTGGTGCTGCTGCTGACCACCGCCATCGGTGTCGTGGCCAATCAGCTGATGTCGCGCGGGATGAACCGCACCCATCGCGACGCGCCCTATTCGATGCTGGTGGCCCTGCGCGGGCCGCTGACGCTGGCCCTGATGACGCTCTGCTTGTCGCTGATGACCAGCAAGGTGGTCGTCTTCTCGGGGCGAATCGACACGGTGCTGTCGCCGCTGATCATCCTCGGCTTTGTCGTCGCGGTGCTTTGGCTGGTGATCAATTTCGCCGATGTGGTGCTCAACCGGCTGGTGAAATTCGACGGTGACGAGCTGTCGCAGATGGGCGACGGGCAAGAGCAGCGCCGCAACATCGCCACAAGAATCTCTGCCGCGCGGCGCGCGCTGATCGTCATCGTCGTCTTGGTTGGCGCGGGCATCGTGATCAGCGAGGCCAGCGTGATGCGCTCGCTCGGCATCTCGCTGCTGGCCTCGGCGGGTACGGCGACGATCATCCTCGCCTACGCCGGGCGCAATGTGCTGACCAACATCATGGCCTCGCTGCAGATCGCGCTGAACCAATCGGCGCGGATCGGCGACAAGGTTCTGTTCCGCGGCTATCTCTGCTCGGTCGAGCGCATCCATTTCACCTATGTGCAGCTGCGCGTCTGGACCGGGCAGCGTCTGGTGGTGCCCGTGGTCGATTTCGTCGCAGAGCCTTTTGAGAACTGGACCATGCAGGAGCATTTCTTGATCCGCGAAGTGACGCTGCGGCTCTCGCACAAAGCCAATATCGAAGCGCTGCGCCAGCGCTACGAAGAGATTCTCGATGGTATGGAGATGATCGCCGACCGCCCCGAGTCGCGCGGGGTCTATGTGGCCAAACACGATGTCTTCGGACAGGAGGCGCTGTTCCTCGTGCCCTGCCCCGATCCCAATATCGCGTGGTCGCTGGAGTGCGAGGTTCGCGAAAAACTCCTCGCCGCCGCGCGGGACCTCGACGCCGAGGCCGAGGCGATCTTCCCCGATGCCGCCGCGGCGCAGGCCGCCTGAGCCGCGCCCGCTTGCGCAGGCCGCAGATGCGCAGGCCGGGTTGCGCGTGGATGCACCGAAGCGCGCGGCGCTGCGCGCGCCCTCCCCTTGTTTCCCCCGCTCAAGAGCCTTAGATTCAACGCTCAAAGCTCACAGGAGACGCGGATGTTCGGCATTCCCGGAAAACAGGCAGTCACCATCACCCCGGCCGCGGTGACGCAGGTGCGCAAGCTGATGGAACGCGACGGTCGCGCCGGTCTGCGCATCGGCGTGAAAAAAGGTGGCTGCGCGGGCATGGAATACACCATGGAGTTCGTCGACACCGCCGAGGCCAATGACGAAGTGGTCGAGCAGGACGGCGCGCGGGTGCTGATCGCCCCGATGGCGCAGATGTTCCTCTTCGGCACCGAGATCGATTACCAGACCTCGCTGCTGGAAGCGGGATTCAAGTTCAACAACCCCAATGTCACCGATGCCTGTGGCTGCGGCGAATCGATCAAATTCAAAGACGTCGAAGAGCTCGAAGCCGAGCGCCGCGCCGCCGAATAAGCGGCGCAGCGACCTGCGTCTATATGGCTCCCCTTCGCGCGGGCGCGCCCTATGTAAGTCCCCTAGATCATTGATTGCGCAACCGAGCTTGACGCCACGGTCTGCGCCGCGATGATACCCGCGAATTGCGAAGATAGGAGCGACCATGCGCAGGAAACTTGCCGCCGGAAACTGGAAGATGAACGGGCTGGCCGCCGCCCTCGAGCAGATCGTGGCGATGGCCCCCGCCGCCAGTGGCGACACCGAGGTGCTGATCTGCCCGCCCGCCACGCTGCTGGCGCAGGCCGCTGCGCTGAAGGGCGACATCGCGATCGGCGGGCAGGATTGCCACGCCAGCGAGTCGGGCGCCCATACCGGCGACATCTCCGCCCCGATGCTGAAGGATGCGGGCGCGAGCTATGTGATCCTCGGCCACTCCGAGCGCCGCACCGACCACGACGAACGTGACGACGAGATCCGCGCCAAGACCCGCGCCGCATGGGACGCCGGGCTGACCGCCGTGGTCTGCGTCGGCGAGAGCCTCGCCGAGCGCGAGGCGGCGAACACGCTCGACATCATCGGCGGGCAGCTGGCGGGCTCGATCCCCGACGGCGCCACCGGCCACAACCTCGTGGTCGCCTATGAGCCGATCTGGGCGATTGGCACCGGCAAAGTCCCGACCACCGATCAGATCGGCGAGGTGCATGATTTCATGCGCGCGCGCCTGGAAAAGCGCTTCGGCGAAGGCGTGGGCCGCTCGGTCCGCCTGCTCTACGGCGGTTCGGTGAAGCCCGGCAATGCCGCCGAGATCTTCGCCGTGTCCAATGTCGACGGCGCGCTGGTCGGCGGCGCCAGCCTCAAGGCGGATGATTTCGTGCCGATCATCGAGGCGCTTGGCGCCAGCTGAACCGGCGCAACAGTGCGTATTTGAAAAGAGAAGAAGCAGGGGGTGGCGCACCGTCCCCTGCTTCTTCTCTTTGATAAATACGCCCGCCGGAGGCGGTCCTGCCCTAAACGCAAACGCGGCGCCCCAGATGAGGGCGCCGCGCTTTCGTTTGTCGCTGAGCCGCAGGCGGATCAGTTGGTGATGATCTCGGGGCCCATGAAGGTCGTGGGCAGCCAAGTGGACAGCCACGGGATGTAGGTCACCATGATCAGGAAGACAAAGAGCACCGCGAGGAAGGGCAGCGCCGCCTTCACCACCCGCATCATCGGCATGCCCGCAACGCCCGAGGTGACGAAGAGGTTGAGGCCGACCGGCGGGGTGATCATGCCGATCTCCATGTTGACCACCATGATGATGCCGAGGTGGATCGGATCGATACCGAGTTCGATGGCGATCGGGAAGACCAGCGGCGCGACGATCACCAGCAGGCCCGAGGGCTCCATGAACTGGCCGCCGATCAGCAGGATCACGTTGACGATCACCAGGAAGATCACCGGCCCGAAGCCCGCGTCGAGCATCGCCGCGGCGATCTGCTGCGGGATTTGCTCGTCGGTCAGCACGTGCTTGAGGATCAGCGCGTTGGCGATGATGAACATCAGCGTGATCGTCAGCTTGCCCGCCTCGAAGAGCGTGTCGCGGGTGTCGCGGTGGAAGAAGACGGTGACCAGCGCGATCGGCTTCTTGATCAGCGGCAGGTTCGGCGCCCCGTCCTTGCCCGCCAGCGGCCCCATGTCACGATAGACGAAGTTGGCGATGAAGAAGGCGTAGACGGCGGCCACGGCTGCGGCCTCGGTCGGGGTGAAGATACCGCCGTAGATGCCGCCGAGGATGATGACGATGAGGAAGAGACCCCATGCCGCCTCGCGGCCCGAGCGGATCGCCTCACCCCAGCCCATCCATTCGCCCTTCGGCAGGCCGCGGATGCGGGCGATGGCGTAGATGGTGATCATCAGCATGGTGCCCGCCAGAAGGCCCGGGATCACACCGGCAAGGAACATCCGCCCCACCGACACATCCGTGGCCGAGGCATAGACCACCATCACGATCGACGGCGGGATAAGGATGCCAAGGGTGCCCGCGTTGGCGATGACACCCGCCGCGAAATCCTTGGTGTAGCCCACCTGCCGCATGCCGGCGATGACGATCGAGCCGATGGCCACCACGGTCGCGGGCGACGAGCCCGAGAGCGCCGCGAAGAGCATACAGGCGAAGACGCCCGCAATGGCGAGGCCGCCGTGGAAATGGCCGACCAGCGAGATCGAGAAGCGGATGATCCGCCGCGCCACGCCGCCCGTCGACATGAACGACGAGGCGAGGATGAAGAAGGGAATGGCCAGCAGCGTATAGTGCCCGGCCATGGCCTGGAACATCGACTGCGCCACAGAGGCCAGCGAGGTGTCCGACAGCGCCAGCAGGAAGATGATCGACGACAGGCCCAGCGACACCGCGATGGGCAGGCCGATCAGCATCAGTCCGATGATGCAGATGAAAAGGAGAAATACTTCCATCGGACTCAGTCCTCGCGGTTCATATGGGCAACGTCATCGATGGCGTCTTCGGCCTCGTGACTGACGATCAGGCTGTCCTGCTTTCCGGTCCAGATACGGACCCCGGCCTGGACGAAGCGGAAGAGCAGCAGCGCCATGCCGAAGGGCAGCATGAAATAGGGGATGAAGCGGGGCAGCTTTTCGTAGTGCTCGCCCTCATTGATCATCGGCTCGATGAAGCGCAGCCACTCGGGCATCGGGATGTCGACCACCTCGTACCACGAGCGGTAGGAGGTGCGTTTCATCTCTTCAAAGCCGGTGGGGAACCAGCGCCCGGTGGTCTGCGGCAGGTTGGCGAAATTGGCCCAATAGTCCCACGCGCCCTTGAACAGCAGGAAGGCGTAGAAGATGCAGAGCAACGCGGCGATGATCGCGAAAGTGCGGCGCAGCGGCGTGGGCAGCAGGCTGGTGACCGCATCGACGCCGAGATGCGCGGTGACCTTCACCGCGTAGCTCACGCCGAAGAGCACCAGCCAGGCAAACAGGAAGGTGACCGCTTCGAGGCCCCAGATCAGGCCGGTGTTGAACCCGTAGCGCAGGACCACGTTGATGAAGGTGATGATGGTCATCAGCCCGAGGATCAGCGCAATCGCCGATTCCTCCAGCTCGTTGACGAAGCGGCCGAGTGGCGAGCCGCCGTGGGTGATGTTGGACATCCTGTCCCCCGCTATGCCGGATGGGTTGCCCCAAGATGAAGGTTCGGGTGTGAAAAGGCCCGGCCCCGCGCTGCGCAGGACCGGGCCGAACGCAACGGCGCCAGATCAGAACTGCGCGTTGAACTCCTGCGCGGCGTCGATGTTTTCCTGGCCGACGTCATCGGTGAACTGGTCCCAGACGGGCTTCATCACGTCGAGCCATGCGGCGCGCTCTTCGGGGCTCAGCTCGCGGATCTCGCCGCCCGCATCCAGCACCGCCTGACGGTTGTCGGCGTCCACTTCGGCGATGGCCGCGTTACGCTCGGCGGTCACCTCGTCGAGGATGGTGCCCATCTGCTCGCGCACGTCCTCGGGCAGGCTGTCCCACCAGTCGGCGGAGGTCACGACCATATAGTCGAGCACGCCGTGGTTGGTTTCGGTGGTGCCGTCCTGCACTTCAAAGAACTTCTGGCCGTAGATGTTCGACCAGGTGTTTTCCTGACCGTCGACAACGCCGGTCTGCAGCGCGCCGTAAACCTCCGAGAAGGCCATCGGCTGCGGCGAGGCGTCGAGCGCGGCGAACTGCGCCTTCAGCACTTCCGACGGCTGCACGCGGAACTTCAGGCCCTTGGCATCAGCCGGCTCGATCAGCGGCTTGTTGGCCGAAAGCTGCTTCATGCCATTGTGCCAGAACCCGAGGCCCAGCAGGCCGCGGCGCACCATGACCTCTTTCATGTCCTGGCCGATTTCGCTGTTCTGGAACGCGTCCACGGCTTCCATGTTCTTGAACATGAACGGCAGGTCGAAAATGCGGAACACTTTGGTGAACTGTTCGAACTTCGACAGCGAGGGCGCGGCCATCTGAACGTCGCCGTTCAGCATCGCCTCGAGCACCTGATCGTCGTTGTAGAGCGTGGAGTTCGGGAAGACCTCGACACAGGCCTTGCCGTCCATCTCTTCGTTCACGCGGTCGGCGAAGAGCTGCGCCGCGATGCCCTTGGGGTGCTTGTCGGTGTTGGTCACATGGCTGAACTTGACCACGATCTCGCCGTCGTCACAGGCCGCCGTTGCAGCCTGCGTGCCGGACACGAGTGCGCTCACCGCCGCTGCGGTCATCAGAAACTTTTTCATGTTATCCTCCCGGATGGTCCGTTCCTGGCGCCCGCCTGCTCCTCAGCGCGGGCCCTCCGAAGACGAGAAGACAGCCCGGCAGAAATCCGCGCAAGAATTTGTGCAGAGCACGTCAAAAATTCTTCGTATTCATTAATTTTCAATGCATTAAGTGACATCACGCCGGGTTTCACAAGCATACACGGCTCTGCGATGTGTGAAATCCCACACGCTGAATTTTGCACCTGTGCGGAAATCCGCACAGTTTTCCAAGCGCTCATTATTGACGCAGTTTCGCGACTCGTCGCCAAAGTGCTCCGCAGTCAGCGAAACTCCTCGGCGCGGATGCCGTATTTGGCGAGCTTGTCGTAGAAGGTCTTGCGCGGCAGCTTCAGCGCCTGAGCCGCGGCGCTGGCCTGCCCGCCCGTGCGCTTGAGCGCCTCAATGAGCAGCGAGCGCTCGACCTGCGCCATGCGTTCGGCCAGCCCCAGCCCCTCGCCTTCATCGCCGCTTTCGGCCAGCCCCAAGGCAAAGCGCATCGCCGCCGACATCAGCGCGCGGGTGTTGCCCGGCCAGTCGCGGGCGATCAGCCCATTGGTGATCTCGTCGGTGATCTCGGGCGGTTGCAGCCCCGCCTGCTCGGCGGCCTGCGCGACATAGTGGCGGAACAGCACGGGGATATCATCGGGGCGCTCGGCCAGCGCCGGGATCTGGATCTGCATGACCTCAAGGCGGTAAAACAGTTCCGCCGAAAGCGCCCCCTCCGCGACTTTGGCCGCAAGATCATCCACCGAGCCCGCGATCAGCCGCGCGCCGCCTTCGTCGAGCCGGTCGATCAGCGCCAACTGGCTGTCCTTGGGAAGCTGGCCAATCTCATCGAGAAACAGGCTGCCGCCCGCGCAACTGGGCCAAAGCTCGTTCAGCGCGTCGCGGCTGAGCCCCGCCGCCGAGCGTTTCTCGAACGGCCCTTTGGCGCGGGGCGAGCAGAGATGCACCACCTCGGCCACCTTCGAGATGCCCGAGCCGGGCGCGCCGGTGACCAGCACGTCCGTCCCGGCACGCGCCGCCACTCGGCAGCGCGCCCGCAGCGCGTCGGCCTTGCGCGAGGTGCCAAAGAGCAGCCGCGCCGCAGCGTCGCCGGTCTCCAGCTCCGCCTTCAGACGGCGGTTCTCGAGCACCAGCGCGCGGGTGCGCAGCGCGCGTTCGACCACAGCCGTCAAATCGGCGGGCGCGCAGGGTTTCTCCAGAAAATCAAAGGCCCCCGCCGCCATCGCGCGCACCGCCATCGGGATGTCGCCCTCGCCGGTCAGCAGGATCACCGGCAGCTCGGGATCCTGCCGGTGGGCATAGTCGAGCAGGTGAAACCCGTCGCGCCCCGGCATGCGGATGTCCGAGACGATCACCCCTTCGAACCCCGGCTCGATCAGCTCCTTGCACTCGACAAAACTGCCCGCCGTCACCGCATCCAGATCGGCCAGCTCCAGCGTCTGGCCGAGCGCCTCGCGCACCGCCGCATCATCATCCACAAGCAATACGCGCCGTGTCATGCCAGTTCCTCTGCCTGTCTCAGATCGAGCGTGAATTCCGCCCCGCCGCCCGGCAGGTTGGTGCCGCGCAGTTTGCCGCCAAAGCCTTCGACGATCCCATAAGAGATCGAAAGCCCCAGCCCCATGCCCTCTTCGGGGCCGACCTCCTTGGTCGAATAGAAGGGATCGAAGATGCGGTCCGGCTCGGCAATTCCCGGCCCGCTGTCGCGCACCGTCAGCCGCACCAGACCCGCCGCATCGTCATGGCTGATCCGTAGGTGCAGCCTGCGGTCCGGCCCGCCTTGCATGGCGTCGAGCGCATTGGAGATGAGGTTCACCACCACTTGGCTCAGCCGTACCTCGCCGCCCATGACGATGGCCGGGCGCGCGGGGCGCTGCCAGTCCACTTTGGTGCCGGTGCTGTCGATGCGGCGCTGCATAAGCTCCAGCGCCTGCTCCACCACAGAGGCCAGCCCGACCCGATGCGCGGGCCCCGGCTCGGCCTTGGCGAAGGCGCGCAGGTTCTTGATGATCCGGCCCATGCGACCGGCCATGTCACTGATCCGCCCGAGGTTCTCGGCGGCGCGCTCGGGCTTGCCCCGGTCGAGGAAGGCCGCGCCGTTCTCGGCGAACGAGCGGATCGCCATCAGCGGCTGGTTGAGCTCATGGCTGATCCCCGCGCTCATCTTGCCAAGCGCCGAAAGCTTGGACGCCTGCACCAGTTCGGCCTGCGTACGCTTGAGCGCCGCCTCGGCCTCCTGCCGCTCGACCACCTCGCGGCGCAGCGCAAGGTTGGCCTCTTCGAGATCGCGCGTCCGTTCCGAAACACGCTGCTCGAGCGCAAGGTTGATCGCCGCCAGCGCCTGCCGCCGCTCCACCGCGAACCACAGCAGCGCAAGAAAGAACAGCGCCCCCGCCCCGACCGCCGCCGATTGCAGCAGCGCGTAGCGCCGCGCCGGGCGTACGTCGATCATCAGCACGCCGGTCATATTGATCACCGGCAGATCGGCGGTGCGGCGCAGGGCGCGGGCGGGAATATAGGACGACCAGTTCTGCGCCACGATCTCGTGGCTGCCGTGCTGGATCGTTTCGGTGACATAGTGACGCCCCGAGGGCGAGAGCATCCCGTCCCCTTCGCGCCGCCATCCCAAAAGCTCGGTGCGGTTGGTGACAAACACCGTGCCGCTTTCATCAAGGAAGAACACCGCCGGAAGCGAGCCGCGCCAATCGCGTTCGAGCACCGCCGCATCGACCACCACCACCAGCACGCCGCGCACCTCGCCTGCGGGCGCAAAGCTGGGCGCGGCGTAGTAGAACACCCGCTCCGCCTCGCCCGGGCCCTCGCCATGGGCGACGCCAAGCGCGCCGGTGAGCGCGCGGCGGAAATAGCTGCTGCGCGGCACATCACCCGGCAGCGGCCCGCCCGAAGAGGCCAGAAGCTCGCCCGAAGCATCCATGTAAAAGGCGCTGACCGCGCCGGTCCGGTCGGCGGCGCCGAGCAGCATCGCTTCGGCAGTGCCGCGCGAACCGCCTTCGTGCAGCGCCTCGAGCGCCGGGTGGCGCACGGTGAGCACGGCAAACTCGCGGAACCGCTGCAACTGGCTGACCAGACGGTCCGAGGCCAGTTCCAGATCGCTCTGCCCGCGCGCCGCCAGCGGCCCCAGCGCCTGCAGATAGCCATAATGCCAGACCGCGCCCGACAGCGCGGCCACGAAGGCGAGCGTCAGCACCAGCCATGCGGCGCGGCTCCGGGTCAGCAGGCTCCAGTTCATCGCTCCCTCATAGCAACAGCGCTCTTGCCAAGAAAGCGTGGCCATGGCCTAGGCTTGCGCCATGAGACGCTTTTCCCGATCCCCGACCGATCCCGCCTTCGTGCAGGACCCCTACCCGTTCTACGACGAGATGCGCGCCGCGGGTGATCTCGCCTATTGGGACGACTATGCAATGCCCTGCGCGGTGTCGCATCGCGCGGTCTCGGCGCTGTTGAAGGACCGCCGCTTTGGCCGCGAGGTGCCGCCCGAGATGGCGCGCGACATTCCCGCGCATCAGGCGCCCTTCTACGCGGTCGAGGCGCATTCCATGCTCGAGCTTGAGCCGCCGCGCCACACCCGCCTGCGCGGGCTGGTGCTGCGCGCTTTCACCTCGCGCCGGATCAAGGCGCTGGGGCCCGAGGTTGCCGAACTGGCGCACCGGCTGATCGACGAGATGCCCGAGGGTGAGGTCGACCTGCTGCCCGCCTTCTGCCAGCCGATCCCGGTGATCGTCATCGCGCGGCTGCTGGGCGTGCCCGAGGAAATGGCGCCGCAACTGCTGCGCTGGTCGGCGGATATGGTCGGCATGTATCAGGCCCGGCGCGACATGGCGATGGAGCTTGCCGCCGCCAGCGCCGCCACCGAGTTCTCGGACTTCCTGCGCGGCTATGTGGACGAGCGGCGCAAGGCACCGGGGGACGATCTGCTGTCGCATCTGATCGCCGCCGAGGAGGATGGCGAGAAGCTCTCGACCGACGAGCTGATCACCACCTGCATCCTGCTGCTCAACGCCGGGCATGAGGCGACGGTCCACACCATGGGCAACGGCATCAAGACGCTGCTCGAAGAGGGCGTGGCGATCACCGAAGAAAACGCCGCGCCGGTGGTCGAGGAGGTGCTGCGCTTCGACCCGCCGCTGCATATGTTCACCCGTTTCGCCTATGAAGAGGTCGAGGCCTATGGCCACAGCTTCCAGCGCGGCGATCAGGTGGCCTTGCTGCTGGGCGCGGCGAACCGCGATCCTGCGGTCTGGGCCGAGCCCGCGCGCTTCGATCCCTCGCGCGCGGTGGTGACGAGCACCAGCTTTGGCGGCGGGCTGCATTTCTGCGTCGGCGCGCCGCTCGCGCGGCTGGAACTGGTGACCGCTCTGCCGATCCTCTTTGACCGGCTTTCGGGAATCGAGCTGGCAGGACTGCCGAAATACGCCGACCTCTACCATTTCCACGGGCTCGAGACGCTGCGGGTCACGCGCTGACCCGCCCGGAATCAAGGCGAAGCCGCCGGGCGAGCGCCTGCCCGTCCCGGCGGGCTGGCGCCCACCCGAGGCTCGGGCGCGGCCCTTCGTCCCACAAACGAAAAGGCGCGCCGCTTTCGCGACGCGCCTTTTGTCCGTCCGGCGGAAAGCCTTACGACAGGCGGCTGATCACCACCGTCACCTCGGGCTTCTTGCCAATCTCATTGACCGCCGAGTTGCGCACGATGCGGCGCATGCCTTCCTCGAGCTTGTCGTCATCGGTCAGCGTCTTCTCTCCGGCGCGGCCAAGGAACTGCGCCAGATCCTCTTCGAGGATGTCCACCAGCGGCGCGTTCGAACGGCCGATCTCGGGCAGGCCCTTCAGCTCGCACCACGGCTCGCCCAGCGGCTCGTCTTCCTCGTCGAGGATCACCGTCACCACCACATGGCCATTGAGCGCCATGCGGATACGGTCGCGCACGATGCCGTCCATCGCGCCGATCTGCACCGAGCCGTCGAGATAGGTGCGGCCCGTCTCCACATAGCCCGCCACGGTGGGCTGATTGCCCGACAGATCCACCATCGTGCCGTTGATCGCCAGAACCCCGGCGCGGCCCAGCCCCTCGGCCAGCTTCATGTGCTCGCGCAGGTGGCGGTGCTCGCCGTGCATCGGCACGACGATCTGCGGGTTCACGATGTCCTGCATCCGCTCCAGATCGGGGCGGTTGGCGTGGCCCGAGACGTGATACTTGCCGCCGTTGTCATCGACGATGTCGACGCCCTTCTCGGACAGCGAGTTCATGATGTGGATCACGCCCTTCTCGTTGCCCGGAATGGTCTTCGACGAGAAGAGGAACAGATCGCCCTCTTTCAGCTCGATGCCATTGTATTTGCCGCGCGCCAGCTGCGCCGAGGCTGCCCGGCGCTCGCCCTGCGAGCCGGTGACGATCAGCATGACATTCTCACGCGGGATCTGCGTCGCGTCCTCGGGCGAGATCACTTTCGGGAAGGACGTCACCACGCCGGTCTCGATCGCCGCCTCGATCATCCGCCGCATGGCGCGGCCCAGCAGGCAAATCGAGCGCCCGGCCCGCTCACCGGCCTCGGCCAGCGTCTTCACCCGCGCCACGTTCGACGCGAAGGTGGTGGCCACAACCATCTGCGGCGCGCTGGAGATCAGCGTCTCGATCTCGGGGCCGACGGTGATCTCGCTGCGCCCGGGGTTGGGCGAGAAGACGTTGGTCGAGTCGCAAATCAGCGCCTTCACCCCTTTCGAGGCGACCTCGCCCCAGAGCGTCGGATCAAAGGCTTCGCCCACCACCGGATCGCTGTCGAGCTTGAAGTCGCCGGTGTGGATGAGCCGCCCGCCGGGGGTGTCGATCACCAGACCCGAGCTTTCGGGGATCGAATGCGAGATCGGCAGGAAGCCGACGGTGAAGGGCCCCGCCTTGGTGGTTTCGGGCCAGGGCGACACGGTGGTGACCGTCTCGGGCGAATGGCCGTATTCCGCCAGCTTGCCGCGGGCGATATTGGCGGTGAAGGCGCGGGCGTAGACCGGCACGCCGAGGTCTTCGAAACAGTGGCCGATGGCGCCCACGTGGTCCTCGTGGGCGTGGGTGATGAACACCGCTTCCAGCCGCTCGCGGTTCTCTTTCAGCCAGGTGATGTCGGCGAAGATGATGTCGACGCCGGGGGTCGTGTCCATGTCGGGAAAGGCGACGCCGATGTCGACGAGGATCAGCCGTTCCTCGCCCGGTTTGCCGTATCCGTAGACATAGGCGTTCATGCCGATCTCGCCGGCGCCCCCCAGAGGGAGGTAGATGATGCGTTCACTGCTCATGTGCTTTGGCTCCTGCCAAGATTGTACGTATGGATGACGGTGAGACCATGCATGGTCAAATCTTCCCGCCAGTCGTCGAAGAGGTCTTCAGCCTGCTGGAAAAGCGGCGCCAGCCCGCCGGTCGATATGACGCGCATCGGGCGGTCTCGTTCCGCCTTGATGCGCGCGCAGATTTCTCTCACGAGGCCCACATAGCCCCAGAACACGCCTGACTGCATGCAGGCGACGGTATTGGTTCCCACCACGCGCTGTGGCTTGGTGATGTCCACATGCGGCAGCGCGGCGGCGGCCTGATGCAGCGCCTCGAGGCTGAGGTTCACGCCGGGCGCAATCACCCCGCCCTCATAGGCCCCGTCCTGCGCCACCACGTCGAAGGTGGTTGCGGTGCCGAAGTCGACGACGATGAGATCGCCGCCGTAAAGGTCAAAGCCCGCCACGGTGTTCACCAGACGGTCGGGGCCCACATTGGTGCCCAGATCCACGCGCACCTCGACGGGCAACTCCACATCGGGCTTGCCCACCACCAGCGCGCGGGTGTTGAAATAACGATCCGCCAGAACCCGCAGGTTGAACACCACGCGGGGCACGGTAGAGGAGACGATCACATCGGTGATCTCGGCCTCGATCTTCTGAAACGCCATCAGCGTCGAGAGCCAGACGTAATATTGGTCGGCGGTGCGCTGGTGCTCGGTCGAGGTGCGCCAGGTCGCAAGGAAGCGCGCCCCGTCCCAGATCGAGAACACGGTGTTGGTATTGCCGCAATCGATGGCCAGAAGCATCCGCCGCTCCTTCAGAAAAACACGTCTGCCGCGGCAATCGCCTGCCGGCCGCTGGCTGTCCTTAGGACAAGATTGCCGGCATCGTCCACCGTTTCGAACGTGCCCACGAATTCGTGCCTGCCGGTGCGCGCGGTGATCACCGATCCCAGCCGCGCCGCCCGCTGCAGCCAGGCCTCGCGCAGCCCGGCGAACCCATAACCGCGGAACCGCGTTTCCTCGCGCGCATAGGCGGCGGCGAGCGCGGTCAGAAACTCCTCGGGCCCCACACGCGCGCCGGTTTCCGACAGCAGCGAGACCGGACGCAGCGCGCCGGGCTCGACCTCGCCCACATCCGGCGCGGCGGCGAGGTTGACGCCGATGCCGATCGCCAGCCAGTCGCAATTGCCGTGCCGCCCAAGGCTTTCCAGCAGGATGCCCGCCACTTTGCCGCCATTCATCAGCACGTCGTTGGGCCATTTCAGCGCCAGCCCGTCCGAACGCCCGGTCACCGCCACGAAGGCCTCATAGAGCGCCAGCGAAGCAACGAAACTGCGCAGGGCCACCACCTGCGGCGGCTCGGCCACGGGCAGCACCAGCGTCGCGGCGAAATTGCCCTCGGGCATCGACCACGCGCGGCCCCGGCGCCCGCGCCCGGCGCTCTGCCGCAGCCCGAGGATCCATTCGGGCGCTTCGAGCGCGGGCACGATCCGCACCGCCTCGGCATTGGTGCTGTCCACCTCGTCCAGCACGCGCCGCCCATAGCCTTCAGGCCACATGCCCTGCCCTTTCATCTTTCCGAAAATACTCCCGCCGGAGGCAACTCCGCCAAGGGCGGAAAAAAAGCGACGCGCCAGAGGCGCGTCACTCGAAGGCTCGTACCTGAGTTGGGGCTCAGTTGACAAGGGTGGCTGCCGCCGCGGCCGCAGGCCCCTCGATGCCGAAGAGGTTCACCACCCCGGCCACCATGATCACCGCCGAGACCATCAGGAAGCCCCAGAGGATCGGCGAGCCGCCGGTGTCCAGCGCATCCTCGCGGTCTTCACCAAAGTACATGTAGAAAACGATGCGCAGGTAGTAGAAGGCCCCGATGGCCGAGGCCACGGCGGAGGCGACCACCAGCCAGACCATGTCTTCGGCGATGGCGGCGCGCCAGACGCCCAGCTTGGCAAAGAAGCCCAGCAGCGGCGGCACACCGGCAAGGCTGAACAGCAGCACCAGCATGGCCAGCGCCTTGCCCGGCTCGCGCTTGGAGTACATCCCCAGCGTGGTGATATCGGCGACCGGCTGGCCGTCCTTGCTCATCGACATGATGAAGGCAAAGGTGCCGACGTTCATCGTCACATAGATCACCATGTAGATCAGCATCGCCTCGACACCCGCCTCGGTGCCCGCGGCGAGGCCGATCAGCGCATAGCCCATATGGGCGATCGAGGAATAGGCCATCAGGCGTTTGATGTTGGTCTGGCCGATGGCGGCGATGGAGCCGAGGAACATCGACAGCACGGCGATCAGCGCGACCACCTGGCTCCAGTCCGCCACGGCGCCGCCGAAGGCGTCATGCATGACGCGGGCGAAAAGCGCCATGGCCGCAACCTTCGGCGCGGTGGCGAAGAAGGCGGTGACCGGCGTCGGCGCGCCTTGATAGACGTCGGGGGTCCACATGTGGAAGGGCACCGCCGAGACCTTGAAGGCAAAGCCCGAGATCATCAGCACGAGGCCGATCAGCAGGCCGATCGACAGATGCCCCTCGGAGGCGGCGTTGATGATGCCCGAGTAAAGCGTGGTGCCAGCAAAGCCGTAGGTCAGCGAGGCACCGTAGAGCAGCATGCCCGACGACAGCGCGCCCAGCACGAAATACTTCAGGCCCGCCTCGGTGGACATCTCGCTGTCGCGGCGCAGCGAGGCAACCACGTAGAGCGAGAGCGACATCAGTTCGAGCCCCATGTAGAGCGTCATCAAATCGCCCGAGGAGACCATGACCATCATGCCCACGGTCGAGAGCGCCACCAGCACCGGGTATTCGAAGCGCAGCAGCTTCTGCTTTTGCATGAAGCCGAGGCCCATCACCAGCACGCAGGCCGCCGAGACGAGGATCACCACTTTGGCGAAGCGCGAGAAGGCGTCATCCACGAACATGCCGTGGAAGGCCGGGCGCGTGCCGCTCGCCGTGGAGCCGATCCACAGCGCGAGGAGCACCATCACCGCCGCGGTGGCCCAGACCAGCGCCGGGGCCAGCTTGTCCTTGCCGGTGTAGACCGCCCCGACCAGCGCCAGCATGGCGTAGACCGCCAGCAGGATCTCCGGAAGGATTGTGTTCAGATCAGCCGAGATCATGCCCCGTCCCCTCAGTGGTTCGCTTCGGCCACGGTGGTGCCGCCGAGATCGGCGGCCGCCACGGCCGTATCATAATTGTTGACCAGCGCCTCGACCGACGGGCCGATGATGTCCAGCGCGGCGGCCGGGTAGACTCCCAGCCACAGGGTCATGACGACCAGCGGCGCGAAGGTCCAGCGCTCGCGCGGGGTCATGTCCTGAATGGTCTTGAGGCTTTCCTTGATGAGATCGCCGAACACCACGCGGCGGTAGAGCCACAGCGCGTAGGACGCCGACAGGATCACCCCAGAAGCGGCAAACAGCGCCACCCAGGTGTTGACCTGGAAGATCCCCATCATGGTCAGGAATTCGCCGATGAAGCCCGAGGTGCCCGGCAGGCCGACGTTGGCGATGGTGAAGAACATGAAGATCAGCGCATAGGCGGGCATGCGGTTCACCAGGCCGCCGTAGGCGTCGATCTCGCGGGTGTGCATGCGGTCGTAGATCACCCCGACGCAGAGGAAGAGCGCGCCCGACACAAAGCCGTGGCTGATCATCTGGAAGATCGCGCCATCAATGCCCTGCTGGTTGGCGGCAAAGATGCCCAGCGTCACATAGCCCATGTGAGCGACCGACGAATAGGCGATCAGCTTCTTCATGTCCTCCTGCACCAGCGCGACCAGCGAGGTGTAGACGATGGCGATGGCCGACATCCAGAACACCAGCGGCGCCAGCACTTCCGAGCCCACCGGGAACATCGGCAGCGAAAAGCGCAGGAAGCCGTAGCCGCCCATCTTCAGCAGGATCGCCGCCAGCACGACAGAGCCCGCCGTGGGCGCCTGCACGTGCGCGTCGGGCAGCCATGTGTGCACCGGCCACATGGGCATCTTCACCGCGAAGGAGGCGAAGAAGGCCAGCCACAGCATTGTCTGCAGACCGCCGACGATATGGATACCCAGCACCGAGAAGCCCGCGGTCGAGAACTCATGGGTCAGCAGCGTCGGGATATCCAGCGTGCCCGCATCGGCATACATCGCCACGATCGCCACCAGCATCAGCACCGAGCCGAGGAAGGTGTAGAGGAAGAATTTGAACGAGGCGTAGATGCGGTTCTTGCCGCCCCAGATGCCGATGATCAGGAACATCGGGATCAGGCCGGCCTCGAAGAACAGGTAGAAGAGCACCAGATCGAGCGCCATGAACACGCCGAGCATCAGCGTCTCGAGCAGCAGGAAGGCGATCATATACTCTTTGACCCGCACCTTCACGTCCCACGAGGCGAGGATCACCAGCGGCATCATGAAGGTGGTGAGCATCACGAACAGCACCGAGATGCCGTCGACGCCCATCTTGTAGCTCATGCCCATGATCCAGCTGCCGGTCTCCACCATCTGGAAGCCGGGGTTCGACGCGTCGAACTGGAACAGGATGAACAGCGAGATCACGAAGGTCGCCGAGGTGGCGATCATCGCGAGCCATTTGGCGTTCCGGTCCGCCGCGGCGTCGCCGCCGCGCAGGAAGAGCGCGAGGATCAGCGCCGCCAGCGCGGGCAGGAAGGTGACGATGGAAAGAAGGTTGGCCATTAGTGAGCCCCTCCGAGGATCGACATCCAGGTGACCAGAACGGCGATGCCGATCACCATGGCGAAGGCGTAGGTGAAGATGTAGCCGGACTGGGCGCGGCCCGCGAGCTTGGTGAAGAAGGGGATGATCCCCATCGCCACGCCGTTGATCGAGCCGTCGATGACGTTGCCGTCACCCCGCTTCCACAAGAAGCGCCCGATCGCCTTGGCTGGCCGCACGAAGATGAAGTCGTAAATCTCGTCGAAATACCACTTGTTCAGCAGGAAGAGATACAGCGGGCGCTGGTTCTCTGCGAGCCGCTTCGGCAGCGCCGGGTTCACGATGTAGAAGAGATAGGCGACGCCAAAGCCGATCAGCATGGCGAAGAACGGCGAGACCTTGACCCAGACCGGCGCGTGGTGCGCCTCGTCCATGACGTGGTTGTCCGGCCCCATGAAGATCGCACCCTCGGGCGCCATGCCGGTGGCGACGTGGGTGGTCTCTTCGGCGGTGGTCTCCTCGGCGTGGCCCTCTGCGGCGGCAGCCTCGGCAGGCTCGGTGCCATGCTCTTCGGTGGCAACGGCGGTGTCTTCGCCGTGCGCTTCGGTTGCCGCGTGCTCTTCGCCCGCAGCTTCACCTGCCGCCTCACCATGCCCCTCTTCCGAGGCTTCCGCATGATGCGCCGGGATGCCGAAGAAGCGGTTCACCCTCTCATGGTCGCCAAAGAACGGTCCGTAGAAGACCATCCCGGCAAAGACCGCGCCCACGGCGAGAACCGCCAGCGGAATGGTCATGACCTTGGGGCTTTCATGCGCGTGCTCATGCGTGTGCTTGTCGCCGCGCGGACGGCCATAGAAGGTCAGGAAGATCAGGCGCCACGAGTAGAACGAGGTGAACAGCGCCGCGATGACCAGCATCCAGAAGGCGTAGCCGCCCGCGGTGCCTGCCCATGCGCTCTCGATGATCGCGTCCTTCGACAGGAAACCGGCAAAGCCGATGTGCGTGAGCGGGATGCCAACGCCGGTGATCGCCAGCGTGCCGATCATCATCGCCCAGAAGGTGTAGGGGATCTTGCCGCGCAGACCGCCGTAATTCCGCATGTCCTGCTCGTGGTGCATCGCGTGGATGACCGAGCCAGCGCCGAGGAACAGCATCGCCTTGAAGAAGGCGTGGGTCAGCAGGTGGAACATGGCCGCCGAGTAGACGCCGACGCCCGCCGCCACGAACATGTAGCCAAGCTGCGAACAGGTCGAATAGGCGATCACGCGCTTGATGTCGTTCTGCACGAGGCCGACCGTCGCCGCGAAGAAGGCGGTGGTGGCACCGAGGAAGGTGACGAAGGCCATCGCTTCCGGCGCGTATTCCATCAGCGGCGACATGCGGCAGACGAGGAAGACACCGGCGGTCACCATGGTCGCGGCGTGGATCAGTGCCGACACCGGGGTCGGGCCTTCCATCGCGTCGGGCAGCCATGTGTGCAGCAAAAGCTGCGCCGATTTGCCCATGGCGCCGACAAACAGCAGGAAGGCCAGCAGGTTCGCCGCGTTCCAGTCGGTCCAGAGGAAGGTCAGCTGCGTTTCCGCCAGCTGCGGCGCTGCCGCGAAGATGTCGTCAAAGCGGATGGAGTCGGTGAGGAAGAAGAGACCAAGAATGCCGAGCAGGAAGCCGAAGTCGCCCACGCGGTTGACGATGAAGGCCTTCATCGCAGCAGCCCCTGCCGAGGGTTTCTTGTAGTAGAACCCGATCAGCAAGTAGGACGCGACGCCCACGCCTTCCCAGCCGAAGAACATCTGCACGAGGTTGTCCGAGGTCACCAGCGCGAGCATCGCGAAGGTGAAGAACGACAGGTAGGCAAAGAAGCGCGGCTTGTAGCTCTCGCCTTCCTTGAACTGCGGGTCATGCGCCATGTAGCCGAAGCTGTAGAGGTGGACGAGCGCCGAGACCGTGGTGACCACGATCAGCATGATCGCCGTCAGACGGTCCGAGCGGATCGCCCATTCGGTGCTGAGCGTGCCGCTTTCGATGAAGCGGAACAGCGGAATGGTTTCTGCCTCGCCGAGGAAGAGGAACACGATCCACGACAGCAGACAGGCCAGAAACAGCAGGCCGGTGGTGACCCACATGGCCCCCTTCTCGCCGATGAAGCGCCAGCCGAACCCCGCCAGCACGGCCCCGAGCAGCGGGGCAAAGAGAATAATCGTCTCCATGGGCGGTCAGCCTTTCATCACGTTGACGTCTTCCACGGCGATCGAGCCGCGGTTGCGGAAGAAGCAGACGAGGATCGCAAGGCCGATGGCCGCTTCGGCCGCCGCCACGGTCAGCACGAAAAGCGTGAAGACCTGCCCCGCGAGATCGCCCAGAAAGGACGAGAAGGCGACAAAGTTGATATTGACCGAGAGCAGAATGAGCTCGATCGACATCAGCAGGATGATCACGTTCTTCCGATTGAGGAAAATCCCGAAAATCCCGATGACGAACAGCACGGCCGCCACCGTCAGGTAATGTTCAAGTCCGATCATGCATCCCTCCGGGTCATTGCCCCGATCCTTCAAGTCCCTCGCGGCCCTTTGTCGGGTGGGTCCGCGTCATATCCCGTTGCCCGCAGCGCCCGCCCCTCCCGGGGGGCGCTGCAGGGTGTAATTCAGAGCCCCTGCCCGGGCTTCACGTCTTTCAGTTCCAGCGCCTTGGCCGGATCGCGCCACATCTGCGCCAGCACGTTCTGACGCTTGACGTCGGTGCGGTGGCGCAGCGTCAGCACGATCGCGCCGATCATGGCGACCAGCAGGATCAGCCCCGCCAGCTGGAACAGCAGGAAGTAGCGGTCATAGAGCAGCACGCCGAGTGCGACGGTGTTCTGCATCTCCTCGGGCGCGGGCGTCGGTGCCGAAAGCTGGCTTGCCGCCAGTTCCGAGGCTTCCCAGCCGCCGAAGGCCATGCCCAGCTGCATCAGGATGACCACCCCGATGAGCAGCGCCAGCGGCATGTATTTCGCCATGCCCGCGCGCAGTTCGGCAAAGTCCACGTCCAGCATCATCACCACGAAGAGGAACAGCACCGCCACCGCGCCGACGTAGACGATGATCAGCAGCATCGCCACGAACTCGGCGCCCAGCAACACGAAGAGCCCCGCCGCGCTGAGGAAGGAGAGGATCAGCCAGAGCACCGAGTGCACCGGGTTCCGGGCGATCACCGTGAGCAGCCCGCCCACGATCACGCAGAGCGAAAAGAGGTAGAAGGCGAACACCATCATTTTGCGTTATCCTCGTTGTCTTCCATCACCTCGCGCGCAAGCTCCATGGCGCGGGTCATGGCGGGTATGCCAGCGAACATCGACATATGGGCGATGGTCTCGGCGATCTCGTCTTTGGTGGCGCCGGCCTCGATCAGGTGGCGCACGGTCATGCGCACCGGCGTGTCGGCCTGCGCGCCCTGCATGGTCAGCCCGGCCAGCGTCAGCAGCAGCCGGGTCTTGGCGTCGAGCCCATCCTTGGACATGCCCTTGCCGAACCAGAACTCCATGATGTCCTTGGGCATGGTCGGCCAGAGCTTTTCGTATTCCTTGGGCGCGAAGCTCTCGAGCGCGGGGTTGAAGGCTTTCGCCATCTCCTGCGCCTGCGTCATCATCAGCTCGAAAGGGGTTTTGGGATCGCTCATGCCTGATCTCCTGAATGGCCTCCGGCATGGCCAAGCCGCGCGCTGCCCCGCGCGCGGGTGCGGCGGGCCTCGGTCCGAGCTTGGTCAAAACTGGCGGTCATCTGCTCTCCTCCCCTGCGGCGTCAGCGATACGGAGCGTCAAGCTCGAGGTTGCGGGCGATCTCGGCTTCCCAGCGCTCGCCGTTCGCCAGCAGCTTGTCCTTGTCGTAGAACAGCTCCTCGCGGGTCTCGGTCGAGAACTCGAAGTTCGGCCCCTCGACGATCGCGTCCACCGGGCAGGCCTCTTGGCAGAAGCCGCAGTAGATGCATTTCGTCATGTCGATGTCGTAGCGCGTGGTGCGGCGGCTGCCGTCGTCCCGCGGCTCGGCGTCGATGGTGATGGCCTGCGCCGGGCAGATCGCCTCGCAGAGTTTGCAGGCGATGCAGCGCTCTTCGCCGTTGGGATAGCGGCGCAGCGCGTGCTCGCCGCGGAAGCGCGGCGACAGATAGCCCTTCTCATGCGGGTAGTTCAGCGTGGGCTTGGGCGCGAAGAAGTACTTCAGCCCCAGTTGGAAGCCTTTGATGAAGTCTGCCAGCAGGAAATATTTCGCTGCCCGGCCGTAATCGATCGATGCCATGGTTGCTTAACCTCCCGTGGTCCAGCGGGCGAAGATGCCCCAGAACCATCCGAATTTCGCCGCGAAGGACACGAAGACCACCCAGAACAGGCTGAACGGAAGGAAGACCTTCCAGCCAAGGCGCATCAGCTGGTCGTAGCGGTAGCGCGGGGTGATCGCCTTCACCATCGCGAAGATGAAGAAGAAGAACGCCATCTTCGCGACCATCCACAGCACGCCGTCGGGCAGGCCGGGGATCGGCGACAGCCAGCCGCCGAAGAACAGCAGCGAGGTCAGCGCGCACATCAGGAAGATCGCGATATATTCACCTGCCATGAACAGCAGGAAGGGCGTCGAGGAATATTCCACCTGATAACCGGCCACCAGTTCCGACTCCGCTTCGGGAAGGTCGAACGGCGGGCGGTTGGTCTCGGCCAGCGCCGAGATGAAGAACAGGAATACCATCGGGAAATGCGGCAGCCAGTACCAGTTGAACAGGCCAAAGCTGCCATCCTGCGCCCGCACGATGTCGCCAAAGCTCATCGAGCCGGTCGAGATGATCACGCCGATGATGATCAGGCCGATCGACACCTCGTAAGAGATCATCTGTGCCGCCGAGCGCAGCGAGCCGAGGAACGGGTATTTCGAGTTGGACGCCCAGCCCCCCATGATCACGCCGTAGACCTCGAGCGAGCTGATCGCCATCACGTAGAGGATCGCCACGTTGATATCGGCGAGCACCCAGCCGTCGTTGAACGGGATCGCCGCCCAGGCGATCATCGCCATCACGAAAGAAATGATCGGCGCCAGCAGGAAGACGGCCTTGTCAGAGCCCGCCGGGATCACCACTTCCTTGAGGATGTATTTAAGCGCGTCCGCCACCGACTGGAGAATGCCGAACACCCCCACGACGTTGGGGCCGCGCCGCATCTGCACGGCGGCCCAGATCTTGCGGTCGCCATAGACCAGGAACAACAGCGAGATCATCACGAAGGCCACGACCGCAAGGGTTTGCGCGAGCACTAGGATGAAGATGCCGAAGGGCGTTGCGAAGAAGTCTGCCATCAAGTGTCCCTCACACCATCGGTATTCCGTTCTCGGCGCAGGCTGACGCGACGACTTCCGCGTCGATCGTCTTGAGCCCGCGAGGCAGCGCCGCAGAGATGGTGTAAACCGCATCTCCGCGCCAGAGGCCACCCTCTTCCGACACATTCGTCCGCAGATGACGCGCGAACCCGTAGCCACGGATCAGCGCATATTGCGCCGCGGCGCAATCTGCGTAGTTCTCTACATCCTCCGAGCCGCGCGCGCCGCGCATCGCCACGAAGAAATTCACCAGATCGCCATCCAGCAGCCGCGTCTCCACCCCCTCGTAGCGCGGCGCAAAAGGCGCTGTCTCCGGCGCGGGTTCCGCGCAGGCGCTCAGCGCGGCCAGCGCCGCAAGGGAAAGGGATATCCGCAGCGACATGGATCACTCGGCTGCCATCGGCGCGTCGCGCCGGGCCTTTGCGTTTGCCGAAAGCTCGGCCATCAGCACAGAGGCGCGGGCGATCGGGTTGGTCAGCCAGAAATCCTTCACCGCGTTGCGGAACGACGCGTCGCCCAGCTTGTCCGTCTCCAGCGGCACCCACGCGTTCTCGGGCACCGTGTCGATCTGCGCCAGATGCGGCACCTCGGCGACCAGCGCCTGACGCAGCTGCGCAAGGCTGTCCCACGGCTGCTTGGCGCCAAGCTCGGCGGACAGGGCACGCAGGATCGCCCAGTTTTCCTTCGCCTCGCCCGGTGCGAACCCGGCGCGGAAGGCCAGCTGCGGGCGGCCTTCGGTGTTGACGAAAAGGCCGTTTTCCTCGGTGTAGGCGGCGCCCGGCAGGATCACGTCGGCGCGGTGTGCGCCCCGGTCACCGTGGCTGCCTTGATAAATTACGAAGGCACCCGGCTCGATCTCGATCTCGTCGGCGCCGAGGTTGTAGATCACGTCGGCATCCTTGGTGGCGGCCTCGAGCCCGCCTTCGGTCACCGCGCCCACGTCCAGCGCACCGACGCGCGAGGCGGCGGTGTGGAGCACCAGCAGCTTGCCGGTGAGCGCCTGCGCCGCAGCCAGAACCGCCAGACCGTCGGCCTCGCGCAGCGCGCCCTGCCCGACGATCACGATGGCGTCTTCCGAGACCTTCGCGTCAGCCAGCGCCTTGCGGTCTGCGCCGAGATGCGTCGCGTCATAGGTCAGATCGGCAGCCTCGCCGATCACCTTGACCTCGGCCCCGGCGATCCATGCCTTGCGGATGCGCGCGTTGAGCACCGGCGCCTCGTCGCGCGGGTTGGTGCCGATGAGCACGATCTCTTTCGCGGTGTCGATATCCTCGACCGCCACATTGCCCACATAGGCCGAACGGTTGCCCACCGGCAGCCGCGCGCCGTCGGTCCGGCATTCGACCGAACCGCCCAGCCCTTCGACCAGTTGCTTGAGCGAGAAGGCCGCCTCAACCGGGGCGAGATCGCCCACCAGACCAGCCACCTTCTTGGCGCCCTTCAGCGCCGCGCTCGCCGCGGCCAGCGCTTCGGGCCAGGTGGCGGGCTTCAGCTTGCCGTCCTTGCGGATATAGGGGCGGTCGAGCCGCTGGCGGCGCAGACCGTCCCAGACGAAGCGGCTCTTGTCCGACAGCCATTCCTCGTTCACGCCATCATGATTGCGCGGCAGGAAGCGCATCACTTCGCGGCCCTTGGTGTCGACCCGGATGTTCGAGCCGAGCGCATCCATCACGTCGATGCTCTCGGTCTTGGTCAGCTCCCACGGACGAGCGGTGAAGGCATAGGGTTTCGACACCAGCGCGCCCACCGGGCAGAGGTCGATGATGTTGCCCTGCAGGTTACTGTCCAGCGTCTGGTTCAGATACGAGGTGATCTCGGCATCTTCGCCGCGCCCGGTCTGGCCCATCTGCGTCAGCCCCGCCACCTCGGTGGTGAAGCGCACGCAGCGGGTGCAGGAAATGCAGCGGGTCATATGGGTCTCGACCAGCGGACCGAGGTCGAGATCGTCGACCGCGCGCTTGGCCTCGCGGAAGCGCGAGAAGTCGACGCCATAGGCCATCGCCTGATCCTGCAGGTCACACTCGCCGCCCTGATCGCAGATCGGGCAGTCGAGCGGGTGGTTGATGAGCAGGAACTCCATCACCCCCTCGCGGGCCTTTTTGACCATCGGCGAGTTGGTTTTCACGACCGGCGGCTGGCCCTCGGGGCCGGGCCGCAGGTCGCGCACCTGCATGGCGCAGGAGGCCGCGGGTTTGGGCGGGCCGCCGACCACTTCGACAAGGCACATGCGGCAGTTGCCCGCGATGGACAGGCGCTCGTGATAGCAAAAGCGCGGCACTTCGATGCCGGCCTCTTCACAGGCCTGGATCAGGGTCATCGCCCCATCCACCTCAAGCTCTTTGCCGTCGATGATGATCTTACGAAGGTTGGTCATTGGCATCTTCCCATGACTGGTGACACACGCGACGCTCCCGCCGCCTGCGGCAGGGCGCTGGGGGATATGCACGTCGCGTGTCGCATCATTTCTCCCTCAGGAGGCGCCCGATGGCGCTGCCCCTGGCAATTTCGTCGAGCCCGACGCGGCACAGACCGGCCGTATCCTTGGGCGATACGCCGCGGGCCGCCATATAGGCCTCGCCATCGGCGCGCATTTGCTTCTTCTCGGCCTTCGAGGTCACGTAATCCTCGATCTCTTCGTCGCTGTAGCCAAGCGCGCGGGCCCGGTTCTTCAGCGCGTTGAGCGTGGTCATCGCGGTGATCATCCGCGCGCCGATATTGTCGCAGCGCTTGCGGATCTCATCCGCCAGACCCACCGCCAGCAGACCGTCGTGAATCTCGCGCACCTCGCCCAGCGGGGGCTTGGTCTGGGCCGCAGCGGGAAGCGCCCCGAGGCCGATCAGCATCGCGGCGGCAGCGGCTTTGAACTTGCGCATATCTTCTCTCCATTGACGAAGGGTGGAGCCAGCCGACGGGCGGACTCCCTCGTCACGGAATGTGGGGACCCGAGGTGCGGCTATGCAATAACCGCCCGGAAATCCGCCAGATATGAGCGCGCTCTCTCTCATTCCACGCAGCGTCCGCTCAGCATGAGGTCACTTCCCGCAAGCCGCGGCTGCGCGCGCAGCGCCGCCGGGTCCACCGCCCAGGCGATGTCGGAGGTGCCGAGATAGTTGATGCAGTATTTGGTGCCTTCATAGACCGCCGCGTCCACCGCCAGTTGCGGCGCGCGGGCGGCGTTCTTGACCGTGGCGGCAAAGGCCGCGCGGTCCTGCTTGGACGCCTTGGCGTCGGCGCGGAACTTCAGGCCGCCGAACTCCGGGTCATCCTTGCTGGTGCCGCAGGCCGCCAGCGCCGCGATCAGCGCTAGAGCGGCGCCCGCGCGCAGTTTGCGACCAGCCAATTGGTTTGCCAGTGCCATCACTCGTTCATCCCTTCTGCAGCGTCAGGCCCAGATCGGACCCCGCCGCGATTTCCTTCTCGCCGAGCGCGCAGAGCGACGCGGGCTGCGCCTCATTGCCGCCGCGCCGGGCGATCTCGCTGTCGATCTTCGTCGAGAGCGCACCAAAATCCTGATTTTGATAAGCCGCTTCCAGCGCCGCACGATCGGTGCCCTCGGCGGCCATCTCTTCGGTGGCGCGGTGCACAGCCCCGCCGTAGCGCGAGGCGGCCAGATAGATGCCCTCATCGTGGCAGGCATCGGCGATGCGCTCGGCCATCGAGATGGTCACAACCCGGTTCTCCCAACGGCTCGCCACCGAGCCGCCACCAAAGCCGCCGGTCGAGGGCGTGCCCGCACAGGCCGCCAGCGTCAGCGCGACGATCAAACCAAAAGCACCGTTCATATAAGTCACACGCATCAGATCACTCCGCCGCCATGGCGCCCATGCGCCCGGTCTTCTTGGCCTTGATGCGGTCTTCGATCTCTTCGCGGAAGTGCCGGATCAGGCCTTGGATCGGCCATGCCGCCGCGTCGCCGAGCGCGCAGATGGTATGGCCTTCGACCTGTTTGGTCACGTTGAGCAGCATGTCGATCTCTTCGACCTCCGCATCGCCGGTCACCAGACGGTCCATCACGCGCATCATCCAGCCGGTGCCTTCGCGGCACGGTGTGCACTGGCCGCAGCTTTCATGCTTGAAGAACTTCGACAGGCGCCAGACCGCCTTCACCACGTCGGTGCTCTGATCCATGACGATCATACAGCCGGTGCCGAAGGACGACTGGTTCTGACGCATCCAGTCGAAATCCATGATGGCGTCTTCGAGCTTGTCCTTGGGCAGGATCGGACAGGACGCGCCGCCGGGGATGATCGCCTTGAGATTGTCCCAGCCGCCGCGGATGCCGCCGCCATGCTTTTCGATCAGCTCGCGCACCGGCAGCGACATCTGCTCTTCGAAGACCGAAGGCGTGTTCACATGGCCGGTGATGGCAAAGAGCTTGGTGCCCGCGTTGTTCTGCCGTCCGAACGAGGAGAACCACGTCGCGCCGCGGCGCAGGATGGTCGGGCAGACGGCGATGGATTCGACGTTGTTCACCGTGGTCGGGCAGCCGTAGAGGCCCGCGCCCGCCGGGAACGGCGGCTTCATGCGCGGCATGCCCTTCTTGCCCTCGAGGCTTTCCAGCAGCGCAGTTTCCTCGCCGCAGATGTAAGCGCCCGCGCCGTGGTGCAGGTAGAGATCGAAGTCCCAGCCCGAGCCAGCGGCGTTCTTGCCCAGCAGGCCCGCGTCATAGCATTCGTCGATCGCCGCCTGCAGCGCCTCGCGCTCGCGGATGTATTCGCCACGGATGTAGATGTAGCTCGCATGGGCGTTCATCGCGAACGACGCGATCAGCGCACCCTCGATCAGCGTGTGCGGATCGTGGCGCATGATCTCGCGGTCCTTGCAGGTCGCGGGCTCGGATTCGTCGGCGTTGATCACCAGATAGGACGGGCGACCGTCGCTTTCCTTGGGCATGAAGGACCACTTGAGGCCGGTCGGGAAGCCCGCCCCGCCGCGCCCGCGCAGGCCCGAGGCCTTCATCTCGTCGATGATCCAGTCGCGACCCTTGGCGATGATGCCAGCCGTGCCGTCCCAGTGGCCACGCTTCTTCGCTCCGGCGAGGGAGCGATCCTGCATGCCGTAGAGATTGGTAAAGATCCGATCTTCGTCCTTCAGCATCTCTCAGTCCTTGTCTTCCTGGCGGCCTTTCTGACGCGACCGCCAGAGCCCGTAAATCATCCAGATCGCCGTCCCGAACCCGGCCAGAGCGGCAAGGTCAAAGAAGGCCCTCATGCGCTGGGTCCAGCCCAGCATCTCGCCCGCCACCGTTGCGGCGATCCAAGCCAGCCCGGTTCCGGCGATGACCAGCGCGATAATGCGCCCCTGCCGGCTGTGCTGTGCCTCGTCGCTCATCTTCGGTCCGGTCCTCTTCCCGTTCGCACCGCCGGATCTGTCCGGCGGCGCTCATCCTCTGGGCACGTCAGTAGACGTCGCCCTCTTCGACGCGCTTCGAGAACTCGGTCTCGCCGCCCGCCGCAAGTGTCTTGGCCTGCCCGATCCAATCATCGCGCGAGACCCGGCCGCGGAACCCTTTCAGGTTCTGATCCATCCAAGCCACTTCACTGGCGCTCCAGCCAGCGATCTGGTCGAAATGGTAGATCCCAAGCTCGTGCAGAAGCGTTTCAAGCTTGGGGCCCACGCCCTTGATTTCCTTGAGGTTGTCCGCCTCCCCTCCGCGCGGCGACGCCAGCGCCTCGGGTTGGGCTTCCTCCTCCTCAGTCGCCGCGGGGGCGACCGTCTCCGGCTTCGCCGGTGTCTCTTGTTTCGGCGCCGGAGTAGGCTCCGGTGCGGGGGCCGCCGCAGGTGCCGGCTCCGGCACCTCTGCCGCGGGCGGCACTTCTTGCGACGTCATCAGCGTGGCCGGCTCTGCGGTCACCGTGTCCGGCATCGTCGGCACCTCGCCCTCGACCGCCGGGGCAAGCGAGGACATCGGCGAGCGCTCGCTAAGCTGCGGCACCGCCGCGCAGGAGAGCCAGGTGAACAGAGAGCCGAGCAGACCGGCGGTGATCAGCGCGAGCACGATGGCTGCAAAGAACCCTTTCCCGCCGCCAAGCGCGAACAGCGCAACGATGAGCCCAAAAACGGCTGCCGTTATCCAGCATTTGCGGGCGCATCCGTCCTGCATCGTCACGTCTGTCATCTCTCACTCCCTGTCTAACTCATCCTGCTTATTCGTCGTCGTAGACCTCGCCCTTCTTCACACGGGTCGAGAAATCCGTCTCGCCACCTTCGGCCAGTGTCTTGGCCTGAGCAACCCACTCGTCACGCGACGCCCGGCCCTTGAAGCCTTCGAGGTTGGCATCGACCCAAGCAAGCTCTTCCTCGGTCCACGAGGCGATCTGGCCGAAGTGGAAAAACCCAAGGCGGTGCAGCAGCTCTTCGAGCTTCGGCCCAACGCCCTTGATCATCTTAAGATCGTCGGCCCCGCCGTCCAGCGGCGCCGAGAGCGTCTCGGGCTTGCGGCCTTCGTCCAGCGGCTTCGGCTCGGCGGGTTCGGGATCGGATTTGACCTCGCCCGCCGGAGTGACCGGAGCCTCGCGCTTGTCGATGCCGGTGGCATCTGCGGGCTCGCCCTCCGAGAGCTTGGGCGCATGGGTCTCGGGCTTTGCGTCGCCCTTCTCGTCCGAGCGGTCACGCCACGGCGCGCGCAGCGGCACCTCGGTGCCGTCGATGCGTTTCACCGTGTCGCCAATCGAGGTTGCCAGCGCGACCGAAGCGTTCTGCGCCTCTTCCTTGCCTTCGGTCAGCACCACCGGACCGCCCAGCGGCTCCGAGCCGAAACGGCCGTTCTGCGGGCCGGGCACCGGCACCTCGCCGGCGGCCATTGCATCAAGGATCTCGGCCAGTTTCTCGCCGGTCAGATCCTCGTAGTAATCCTTGCCGATCTGCGCCATCGGGGCGTTCGAGCAGGCACCGAGGCATTCCACCTCTTCCCACGAGAACTTGCCATCCGCCGAGACCTCATGCGGCTTAGCGGCGATCTTGGCCTTGCAGACCTCCATCAGTTCGCCCGCGCCGCAGATCATGCACGACGTGGTGCCGCAGATCTGCACATGCGCCACCGAGCCCACCGGCTGCAGCTGGAACATGAAGTAAAAGGTCGCCACTTCGAGCGCGCGGATATAGGCCATGCCCAGCATGTCGGCGACATGCTCAATCGCCGGACGGCTCAGCCAGCCCTCCTGCTCCTGTGCGCGCCACAGCAGCGGGATGATGGCGCTGGCCTGACGGCCCTCGGGATACTTGCTGATCTGCGCCTCGGCCCACTCAAGGTTGGCGGGCGTGAAAGCGAAGCTCTCGGGCTGTTCGTGATGAAGACGGCGCAACATGGCAAACGGACCTTCGGTTCATATCATTGGCCGGGGGCGAGGCCGCCGCGGCGTTAGGACGGGGCACCTGCCCCGCCGCTCTTTACTCTCTCAGCCCGCTGCCGGAGCCTCGGCCATAACATCAGCCTCGGGGGCCGGTGCGGCCGGGGTGCAGGTACCGGTGATCAGACGCACGCCGCCGGTGGCATTGGGCTCGGCCACGCCGGTTTTCACCTTATAGGACGCGATCTCTTGCACCTGCGCACGGCTCAGGCCGGTCTGCAGTTCGACGGGCAGATAGTCGCTCTCGGTCGAAAGCTCGCAGCCGATCGAGGCCACGGCCTCGTCCCACGCGGCGAGTTGCAGGTCGTCCACGCCCTTCGGCGGCATGGTGCAGGCGGTGAGCAGAGCGAGCGCGAACAGCGCAGCGGTGATGCGGATCATCGGTCAACTTCTCCGAAAACGATGTCGAGCGAGCCGAGGATCGCCGCGACGTCGGCCAGTTGGTGGCCTTTGCAAATGTAGTCCATGGCCTGCAGGTGCAGGAAGCCCGGCGCGCGCAGCTTGGCGCGGTAGGGTTTGTTGCTGCCATCGGCCACGAGGTAGACACCGAACTCGCCCTTGGGCGCTTCGACGCAGGCGTAAACCTCGCCCGCGGGCACGTGGAACCCTTCGGTGTAGAGTTTGAAGTGGTGGATGAGCGCCTCCATCGAGGTTTTCATCTCGGACCGCTTCGGCGGGGTGATCTTGCCGCGCGCCAAAACGTCGCCCTGGTTCTCGGGCAGCTTCAGCTTTTCGCAGGCCTGAACCATGATCTTCACGCTCTCGCGCATCTCGGCCATGCGGACGAGGTAGCGGTCATAGCAATCGCCGTTCTTGCCGACGGGGATCTGGAACTCGAACTCGTCGTAGCACTCATAGGGCTGCGCGCGGCGCAGGTCCCATGCAAGGCCCGACCCGCGCACCATGACACCCGAGAACCCATGCTCTTGGATGTCTTGCTCGGTCACCACGCCGATGTCGGCGTTGCGCTGCTTGAAGATGCGGTTCTCGGTCAGCAGATCGTCGATGTCCTGCAGGCGCGCGGGGAACTCTTCGCACCAGGTGGCGATGTCGTCGATCAGTTCGGGCGGCAGATCCTGGTGAACGCCGCCGGGCCGGAAGTAGGCCGCGTGCAGACGCGCGCCACAGGCCCGCTCGTAGAAGATCATCAGCTTCTCGCGCTCCTCGAAGCCCCAGAGCGGCGGCGTCAGCGCGCCCACGTCCATGGCCTGCGTCGTCACGTTCAGCAGGTGGTTCAGGATGCGCCCGATCTCGCAGTAGAGCACGCGGATCAGCTGCGCACGGCGCGGCACCTCGACGTTGCAGAGCTTTTCGATCGCCAGCACCCAGGCGTGTTCCTGGTTCATCGTGCCAACGTAGTCGAGCCGGTCGAAATACGGCAGGTTCTGCAGGTAGGTGCGGCTTTCCATCAGCTTTTCGGTGCCGCGGTGCAGCAGGCCGATGTGCGGATCGCAGCGCTCGACGATCTCGCCGTCAAGCTCGAGCACGAGGCGCAGCACGCCGTGCGCCGCCGGGTGCTGCGGACCGAAGTTGATGTTGAAGTTGCGGATCTTCTGCTCGCCCGTCAGGGCGTCTTCGAAACCTTTGGAGCCGTCCATCACTTCGCCTCCTCCTCGGCCTTTTCATCGCCGGGCAGCACGTATTGCGCACCTTCCCACGGCGACATGAAATCGAACTGGCGGTATTCCTGCACCAGTTTCACCGGCTCATAGACCACGCGCTTCAGCTCTTCGTCGTAGCGCACCTCGACATAGCCCGTGGTCGGGAAGTCCTTGCGCAGCGGATGGCCGCGGAAGCCATAGTCGGTGAGGATGCGGCGCAGGTCCGGGTGCCCCGAGAACAGGATGCCGAACATGTCAAAGACTTCGCGCTCCAGCCAGTTGGCCGAGGGGTGCACCGAGGTGATCGAGGGCACGATCTCATCCTCGCGCACCGAGACGCGCAGGCGGATGCGGTGGTTCTGGTACATCGACAGCAGGTGATAGACCACGTCGAACCGCTTGGGCCGGTCCGGGTAGTCCACCGCGGTGATATCCACCAGCGACGAGAAGCGGCAGCTCGGATCGCTGCGGAGAAACTCCACCAGCCCGCCGATGTTGGCAGGCGCGACGTCGATGTTGAGCTCGTCGTGGGTGACGTCCCAGGCCACCACGCAATCGGGGCGTTTCACCTCGATGTGGGCGCCAAGTTCGTTCAGTGCTTTGGTCATGATCCCCTCCCGCGAAGGCTCAGCGCACGATTGTGCCGGTGCGGCGGATTTTCTTCTGCAGCGCCATCAGCCCGTAGAGCAGCGCCTCTGCCGTCGGCGGGCAGCCGGGCACATAGACGTCGACGGGCACGACCCGGTCGCAGCCGCGCACCACGGAATAGCTGTAGTGATAATAGCCGCCGCCGTTGGCGCAGGACCCCATCGAGATCACATAGCGCGGCTCGGGCATCTGGTCGTAGACCTTGCGCAGCGCCGGAGCCATCTTGTTGGTCAGCGTGCCCGCAACGATCATCAGGTCCGACTGGCGCGGCGAGGCGCGCGGCGCGGTGCCGAACCGCTCGAGGTCATAGCGCGGCATCGAGGTCTGCATCATCTCGACCGCGCAGCAGGCCAGACCAAAGGTCATCCAGTGCAGCGAGCCGGTGCGGGCCCAGTTGATCACGTCATCGACGGAGGTCAGCAGAAAGCCTTTGTCCTGCAACTCGCGGTTCAGCGCCTGCGTGGCAACCTCGCGATCTCCCCCGGCGGTATTGAGGCCGGTCGTCACTCCCATTCGAGCGCCCCTTTCTTCCATTCGTAGGCAAAGCCCGCGGTCAGCACCGCAAGGAACACCATCATCGACCAGAAGCCCACCATGCTCACATCCTTGAACGCGGTGGCCCAGGGGAAGAGGAAGGCGATCTCGAGATCGAAGATGATGAACAGGATCGACACCAGATAGAACCGGACGTCGAATTTCATCCGGGCATCGTCGAATGCGTTGAATCCGCATTCATATGCCGAAACTTTTTCGGGGTCGGGACTGCGCACCGCCAGCACGACGGCCGCCAGGATGAGCACGAGACCGAGGCCGACGGCGACGGCGAGGAACACGAGGATGGGAAGATATTCCCGCAGCATCTCGTCCACGATGTGGCTCCTTTGCGAGGCGCACCGCAAGCGGCGCGGAGACCATGGCTTTGTTGCCTTGCTGTGAGTGACTTATCGCCGAGTGAGGCCCGGGTCAACAACGGCCCAAGATATTCACGAATGATGAAAATCTCGTCATTTCATGGAGATACCCCTTGTTACGCGGGGTAATCACTGATGTTTCGACATTTTTTCCGTCGACCGTTGCATACATTCTGCGCGGAGCCGCAGACTCAGGCACTCAGGACTGCCAAAGAAAGCGCCACGAGCACCATGTCGAGAGGCAGCCAAATTTTGCGGTCGACAGGGGCGTTTAAGCCCAGATGCCACCGGCAGTGCCAGCGTGAAGGGACTGGCCCGGACCGCGCCCGGCAGCCAAGGGATGCGCGGGCTGAACGCTCATTGCCCGGCTTTGGTCCCCCAAGGCGCGGGGCGCTTGTCAAAGAAGGCGGCGATGCCCTCCTGCGCCTCGGCGGTCTCCCAGCGCGCCGCCAGCGCGTCGATCGCCATATCCACCTGCGCCGCGCTCACCTGCCCCACAAGCGCGTTCAGCAGCGCCTTGCTCTCGCGCACCGCACCGGGGGCGCAGGCGAGATAGGGCGCGACCTCGGCCTCGACCGCCGCCTCCAGACCCTCCGGCGCGACAACGCGGTTCAGCAGGTTCAGGCGGCGTGCCTCCTCGGCGCCGAATATCTTCGCGTTCATAAACACTTCGCGCGCCGCCGCGCCGCCCATACGGGCGATCACATAGGGCCCGATATTGGCCGGAAGCAGCCCCAGCCGGGTCTCGGTGAACCCGAATTTCGCGCCCTCGACGCCGACCACCATGTCGCAGACCGAGATCAGCCCCATGCCGCCGCCAAAGGCGTTGCCCTGCACCCGCCCGATCAGCGGCTGCGGCAGCGCCGCCAGCGCGCCGAGCGCCTCGGCGATGCGGCGCGATTCCGTGCGGCGCGTGGCGCTGTCCATCTCGAACTGCGCCCGCATCCACGCCAGATCGCCGCCCGCGCAAAAGGTCGGCCCCTCGGCGCACAGCACCACCACGCGCACGCTCTCCTCCGCCGCGAGACGCGCCGCCGCAGCCACAAGCTCGCGCATCATCTCAGCCGACAGCGCATTGTGCTTTTCGGGCCGGTTCAGCCGCAGTTCAGCGACACCGCGCGCGTCGATCTCTGTCTCGATCAGGGCCATCTCAGGCATCCTCCATCTTCGCGGCGATCCGCGCCGCCGCCACTTCGGGATCGGCAAAGGCGGTGTCGATCCGCAGATCGGCGCCCTGCCAAACTGTATCGTCGCGGGCCTCGACATCGCGCCAATTGGGCAGTCTCAGGCCCGGCAGCCCCGCCATACTCAGCCCGTCCGCATGGCGCGCGCCAGCGCCGCCGCCTCTGTCAGCACAGCCGGGTTGAGGCCCGTCTCATATCCCAGCGCGGCCAGCCGCTCCGCCACCGCCTCGGTCGCCACATTGCCCGCTGCCCCCGGCGCATAGGGGCAGCCGCCAAGCCCGCCCACCGCCGCGTCAAAGACCCGCAGCCCCATGGCCAGCGACGCCTCGATATTGTCGAGCGCCCGTCCCCCGGTGTCGTGGAAATGCCCGGCAAGCTGGGCTGGCGGCACCACATCCGAAACCGCCTCAAGCATGGAACGCACCGCCTCGGGCGTGCCGCGGCCGATGGTGTCGCCGAGCGAGATCTCATAGCAACCCATGTGATGCAGCGCCCGCGCCACATGCGCCACCGCCTCCGGCGCCACCGCGCCATCGTAGGGGCATTCCACCACGCAAGAGACATAGCCGCGCAGCGGCAGCCCCGCCTCCCGCGCCGCCTCGGCCACCGGGCGGAAGCGCTCAAGACTCTCGGCGATGGAGGCGTTGATATTGGCGCGGCTGAACCCTTCGGAGGCCGAGCCGAAGATCGC
Source organism: Salipiger sp. PrR002 (assembly GCF_010500775.1). Taxonomy (NCBI): domain Bacteria; kingdom Pseudomonadati; phylum Pseudomonadota; class Alphaproteobacteria; order Rhodobacterales; family Roseobacteraceae; genus Salipiger; species Salipiger sp. PrR002. The sequence goes on along the minus strand of NZ_JAAGOU010000001.1, from coordinate 215,475 downwards.
CACCTCGTCCACCTGCGCCGCCAGCGCCGCCTCCAGCCCCTTCATATTGGGTGTCAGCGCCGCATAGGAGACGCCCGGCGCACGGCTGATCCCGGCCATGACCTCGGCCGAGGTCGCCATCTGCGGCACCCATTTGGGGCTGACGAAACTGGCGCATTCGATGCGCCGGAAGCCCGCCCGGCTGAGACAATCGACCAGCGCGATCTTCTCCTCCGCCGGGATCATCCGCGCCTCGTTCTGCAGCCCGTCCCGCGGCCCGACCTCGAAGATCTCGACGAATTCACCCATCCTGCGCCCCTTCTTCTCTTTGCCAAATACGCATGGCCCCGCGCCCGCCCAAGGGCGCTGCGCCGCTCAGACCTCCGGCAGATCCCACGCCGGATAGAAATCGCGCCGACACAGCCGCTCCCCCTCGTCGGGCAACGAGCGCTGAAACGCCTCGCGCGCGGTGATCCGCTCGTACCAGCCCTGCAGGTGCTCCAGCCCCTCGGTGCTGCGGAAATGCCGCCCGATGTAGACCGCCTGCCCCACCGCGATATCCGCCGCCGAAAAGCCCTGCAGCAGATAGTCCCCGCTCTGTGCCAGCCGTGCCTCGATCGCCTCGAAACATTTGCCCAGACGCGCCGCCTCCAGCTGCATGATGATCGGCGAGCGCATAGCGTCCTCGCGCAACATCAGATGCTGCTGGGTGAGCGCCGCGCCGTGATGGCTCATGGTCTCGGCAAAATGCAGCCAGACGAGAAAGTCGCGCCGCTCGGCGTCGCCGCACAGCCGCCCGAGCCCACTGTCCGGGTAAAGCTCGCACAGATACTCGAGGATGGCACCGGACTCGAACATGGTCTCACCGCCGATCTCCAGCGCCGGCACCCGCCCGGCGGGCGAGCGCGTCAGATACGCCTCGCGCCGCAGCGACTTGTCGAACCGCTCGGTCACCAACTCATAGGGCAGACCCAGCTCTTCGAGCAGCCACAGCACCCGCATCGAGCGTGACTGCGGCACATGATGCAGACGGATCATGCGTCTTCCTCTTCGAGCCGGATCAGCGCGGCCCCGGCCTCGACCTGCGCGCCCGCCTCGACCAGCACCTCTGCCACGGTGCCATCGCGCGAAGCGCGCAGCGTGTGCTCCATCTTCATCGCTTCGAGCAGCGCCAGCCGGTCGCCAGCGGTGACCTGCGCCCCCGCCTCGGCAAAAAACGCGACCACCTTGCCCGGCATCGGTGCCTCCACCAGATTGCCGCCTGCACCGGCGTCCGCCGCCCGCGCCAGCGGGTCGATCAGCTCAAAGCGCAGGCCATAGTGCGCAAAGACGGTCACATGGCCATCCTCGCGGAAATGCCCCGCCGCAGGACGCCCGTCAAAGCGCCAGCGCCCGCCGAAACGCTCGGCCAGCACGGTCGCCCCCGGCACGTCGATCTCCACCAGATCGGGCCCCTTGGCGCGCAGCACACAGGCCAGATCCTCGCCCTCGTGCCGCAGCAGCAGCGTGCGCGCCAGCGGCGCCCAGAGGGTAAAGCCGCTCTCCCAGCCCGAAGCACCATCCAGCCCCGCCAGCACCAGCGCCGCCTCGGCGACCACCTGAGCCGCCAGTTCCGGCTCGGCCACCAGCGCCTCGAGATCGCGCCCGATGAGCCCGGTGTCCACCTCTCCGGCGGCAAAGCCCGGATGCTCGGCCAGCGCGCCAAGGAAGCCAAGGTTGGTCACCGTCCCGGCCACCCGCGTCTGCCGCAGCCCCTGCGCCAGCTTGCGCAGCGCCGCCGCGCGGCTTGGCCCGTGCACGATCAGCTTGGCGATCATCGGGTCGTAATGCGGCGAGATCACATCGCCCGACCGCACGCCGCTGTCCGAGCGCAGGCTCGGCGGAAACTCCAGATGCGCCAGCCGCCCCGTCGCGGGCAGAAAGCCCGCGGGCACATCCTCGGCATAAAGCCGCGCCTCGAAGGCATGCCCGGTGATCGACAGCTCCTCCTGCGCCAGCGGCAGCGGCTCGCCGCCCGCAACGCGCAGCTGCCATTCCACGAGGTCGACGCCGGTGATCGCCTCGGTCACCGGGTGCTCGACCTGCAGGCGGGTGTTCATCTCCATGAACCAGAAACCATCGGGCCGCAGCCCGTCCGATCCGTCGACGATGAACTCCACCGTGCCCGCGCCCTTGTAGCCGATCGCCTCGGCAGCGCGCACGGCAGCGGCCCCCATGGCGGCGCGCATCTGCTCGCCCATGCCCGGCGCCGGGGCTTCCTCGATCACCTTCTGATGCCGCCGCTGCAGCGAGCAGTCGCGCTCGAAAAGATGCACCGCTTTGTCGCCATCGCCAAAGACCTGCACCTCGATGTGGCGCGGCGCGGTGATGAACTTCTCGATCAGCACCGCCTCGTTGCCGAAGGCGCCGCGCGCCTCGGCCTTGGCGCCTTCCAGCGCGGCGCTGAAGTCTGCCGCGCTCTCGACCAGCCGCATGCCTTTCCCGCCGCCGCCCGCCACGGCCTTGATCAGCACCGGATAGCCGATGGCCTCGGCCTCGCGCGCCAGCCGCGCCGGGTCCTGATCCTCGCCAAGATAGCCCGGCACCACCGGCACACCGGCCTCATCCATCAGCCGCTTGGCCGCATCCTTCAGCCCCATCGCCCGGATCGCCCGCGCCGAGGGCCCGACAAAGATCAGCCCCGCCGCCTCCACCGCCTCGACGAACTCGGGGTTCTCGGAAAGGAAGCCATAGCCCGGATGGATCGCCCCCGCCCCTGTGGCCAGCGCCGCCTCGATGATCCGCTCGCCCTTCAGATAGCTCTCCGAAGGCGCCGCACCGCCGATACAGACCGCCATATCGGCCTCGGCCACATGCTGCGCGCCGGCGTCCGCCTCGGAATAGACGGCAACGGTGCGCAGCCCGAGCGCCCGCGCGCTGCGCATGACCCGGCAGGCAATTTCGCCCCTATTGGCAATCAACAGAGTGTCAAACATCACGCCCTCCAAGCCCGTCGCGGCTTCGTCTAGACAAAAATATCCCGGGGGTGTCGCCGCAGGCGACGGGGGCAGAGCCCCCATTTTTCCTGATTGCGGGCCTGTGGCCCGCACGGGCAGAGCCCCCTGCATCCCATTTTGCGGACCTGTGGCCCGCGGGGGCAGAGCCCCCATTCCCCCTCATTGCGCGCCCTTGGCGCGCGGGGGCAGAGACCCCTCTATCACCGAGCCCGCCCATCACATCCGGAACACGCCAAAGCGTGTCTCCTCGACCGGGGCGTTCAGCGCGGCGCTCAGCGACAGCGCCAGCACGGCGCGCGATTTGCGCGGGTCGACGCAGCCGTCGTCCCAGAGTCGGGCCGAGGCGTAGAGCGGGTGCGACTGCTCTTCGAACATGTCGATGGTCGGCTGCTTGAAGGCCGCCTCTTCCTCGTCCGACCAGCTGCCGCCGCCGCGCTCGATCGCGTCGCGCTTGACCGTGGCCAGCACCCCCGCCGCCTGCGCGCCGCCCATCACCGAGATGCGGCTGTTGGGCCAGCTCCACAGGAACCGCGGCTGATAGGCCCGACCTGCCATGCCGTAGTTGCCCGCCCCGAAAGAACCGCCGACCAGCATGGTGATCTTGGGCACATTGGTGGTCGCCACCGCGGTCACCATCTTGGCGCCGTGCCGGGCGATGCCCTCGTTCTCGTACTTCCGCCCGACCATGAAACCGGTGATATTCTGTAGAAAGACCAGCGGGATGCCGCGCTGCGAGCAAAGCTCGACGAAATGCGCGCCCTTCTGCGCCGCCTCGGAAAAGAGCACGCCATTGTTGGCGATGATCCCGACCGGGCAGCCCTCGACATGGGCAAAGCCCGTCACCAGTGTCTCGCCGTAGCGCGGTTTGAACTCGTCGAAGCGCGAGCCGTCGACCAGCCGGGCAATGACCTCGCGGATGTCGTAGGGCGTGCGCAGATCGGCGGGGACGACGCCGAGAATTTCTTCAGGGTCATAGGCGGGCGCCTCGGGCGACTGCCACTCCACGCCTGAGGGTTTCACCCGGTTCAGCCCGCCCACCGCGCGACGAGCCAGCGCCAGCGCATGGGCGTCATCCTCGGCCAGATAATCCGCCACGCCGGAAAGCCTTGTGTGCACGTCGCCGCCGCCGAGATCTTCGGCGGTCACCACCTCGCCCGTCGCGGCTTTCACCAGCGGCGGCCCGGCAAGGAAGATCGTGCCCTGCTCCTTCACGATGATGGTCACATCGGACATGGCGGGCACATAGGCGCCGCCCGCGGTGCAGGAGCCCATGACCACGGCGATCTGCGGGATGTTCTTGGCGCTCATCCGCGCCTGATTGTAGAAGATGCGCCCGAAGTGGTCACGGTCGGGGAAGACCTCGTCCTGATTGGGCAGGTTCGCCCCGCCGCTGTCGACAAGGTAGACGCAAGGCAGATGGTTCTCCTCGGCGATCTCCTGCGCGCGCAGGTGCTTCTTGACGGTCATCGGGTAGTAGGTGCCGCCCTTCACCGTGGCGTCGTTGCAGACCACCATGACCTCGCGGCCCATGACCCGACCGATCCCGGCGATGACCCCGGCGCATGGTGCGGCGTCGCCGTACATGCCATGCGCCGCCGTCGCGCCGACCTCGAGGAAGGGCGAACCCGGATCAAGGAGGTTGGCGACGCGCTCGCGGGGCAGCATTTTGCCGCGCGACACATGGCGCTCGCGCGCCTTTTGCCCGCCGCCCGCCGCCGCCTGCGCGGCGGCCTCATCGATGACCCGGAGCGCCTCGAGATGGCCCGCGCGGTTGGCGCGGAACGTCTCGGAGGACGGGATGGCCTGTGACTGCAGTTTCATGTGTCCTCCTGAACCTTCGCGTGTTCGGCCTTGGCTTCGGCGCTGGCACGGGCCTTAAGTTCCTTGCGGATCACCTTGCCGGTGACCGTCATGGGCAGATCCTCAAGAAACGAGATTTCTCTTGGGCAGGAATAGGTTGCTAGACGTTCCTTGACCCATGCCTTCAGATCCTCCGCGCTGGCCTCGGCGCCCGGTCTGAGCACGACATAGGCCTTCACGATCTCGGTGCGCAGCGGATCGGGCTTACCCACCACGCCGACGGTCAGCACCGCGGGATGGGTGATCAGGCAGTCCTCGATCTCCGCCGGGCCTATCCGGTAGCCCGCCGAAGAGATCACGTCGTCCTCGCGCCCCAAAAAGCGCAGGTAGTCTCCCTCCCAGATGCCGCGGTCGCCGGTGAGCAACCACTCGCCGCGAAACTTATCTGCCGTCGCCTGAGGGTTCGTCCAATATTCCAATAGCATAGATCCCGATCCCCGGCGGATCGCCACATCGCCTTCGCCCGTCACAGGCGTGCCCTCAAGGTCAATCACCGCGATCTCATGGCCCGGTACCGGCTTGCCGATGCAGCCCGGACGCGGCGCGAAAAGCGTGCCCGCCGAGCTGGCCACCATGTTGCATTCGGTCTGGCCATAGAACTCGTTGATCGTCAGCCCGAAGGCCTCGCGCCCCCATGTCAGCATCTCTGCCCCAAGCGGCTCGCCACCGCTGGCGACCGAGCGAAGGCCGGGGATGCGCGCGTCTGCCGCCTTCAGCATACGCAGAGCCGTAGGTGGGAAAAACACATTCTTAACAGCATGTTCCGCGCAGATATTCGCGCACTCCGTGACGTCGAATTTGGCCATCCGCGCGGCAACCACGGCCACGCCGAGCGCCAGCGCAGGCATGGCCACATCGAAGAGCCCGCCGATCCATGCCCAATCCGCCGGGGTCCAGAGCACGTCGCCCGGCTGGCCGAGCCGGTCATGGCTCATCTCGACGCCCGGCAAATGGCCCATCAGAACGCGGTGCCCATGCAGCGCGCCCTTGGGTTTGCCGGTGGTGCCGCTGGTGTAGATGATGATCGCCGGGTCTTCGGGACCGGTGTCGGCGATGGCGCTTGTAGAAGGCTCCGCGGGCAGCTCGGTGATGACGCTGAGGTCGAAGGGCGCGAGCATCCCGGCCCCCTCTTCATCGGTCACCACCACCTGCGCCCCGCTGTCGCCAAGGCGCGAGCGCAGCGCATCTTCGCGGAAGAGCTTGAACAGCGGCACAGAGATCGCCCCCATGCGCCACGCGGCGATATGGGCGGCAGCGCAGAGCGGCGATTGCGAGAGCAGCACGCCCACACGGTCGCCCCGCGCCACGCCGCGCGCCTCGAGCGCCGCCTGCACCCGCCGCGACAGCAGCGCCAATGCGCCATAGGTCACGGACCCGCGTCCATGGTCGAGAATGGCGACGCGCTCGGGCTCCAGCGCCGCCCAGTCGTCACAGACCTGCGCCGCCATGTTCAGCCGCTGCGGAAAGCGCCAGTCGAAGCGCGCCCGCATCTCGTCATATGTGCCATCCGGCAGCATCGGATTCATGTCTGCGGCCCCCTCCTGACCCGCGCGTGTAGGATGCGCCCCAGCCGGTCCATCTCGTAGACATGCGCCAGATCGTCCCGCGCGCATGTGACCACGATCCAGACCGGCGCCTCTGCGGGGCGCCCCGTGCAATCGCTTTTCTCGGCCCCCTCCGGGCCGGTCTCGACATAGAGCGTGGCGGCGGCCTCCATGGCCTCGGTCTCGGTGAGTTCCGCCGCCTGCATCCCGGCCCGGTAGGCCGCCAGCGCCACCAGCGCGAGGAGCGCCAGCGCGGGGGCATACCAGAGCGGCCGGGACATCATGCTCAGCTCATCGCGTTCATCAACTCGCGGCCCACCAGCATCCGGCGGATCTCGGAGGTGCCCGCGCCGATCTCCATCAGCTTGGCATCACGGAAGAGCCGCGCCACCGGTGCATCGGCCAAAAATCCCGCGCCGCCCATCGCCTGAACCGCCTGATGCGCCTGCACCATCGCCTGCTCGGAGGCATAGAGACAGCAGGCCGCGGCGTCCTGACGGGTGACGTCGCCACGCTCGCAGGCCTTGGCGACCTCATAGACATAGGCGCGGGCCGAATTCATCGCGGTGTACATATCGGCGATCTTGCCCTGCATGAGCTGGAAGTTCCCGATGGATTGGCCGAACTGCTTGCGCTCGACCATATAGGGCATGACCTCGTCGAGGCAGGCGGCCATGATGCCGGTGCCGATGCCCGCAAGCACCACACGCTCGTAGTCGAGGCCCGACATCAGCACACGCACGCCCTTGCCCTCTTCGCCGAGGATGTTCTCGAAGGGCACTTCCACGTCGTCGAAAATCAGCTCGGCGGTGTTCGAGCCGCGCATCCCGAGCTTGTCGAAATGCGGCGAGGTCGAAAAGCCGGTCATGCTCTTTTCGATCAGGAAGGCGGTGATGCCTTTGCTGCCCGCATCGGGGTCGGTCTTGGCGTAGACCACCAGCGTATCGGCATCCGGCCCGTTGGTGATCCAATATTTGTTGCCGTTCAGCACGAAGCGGTCGTTCTTCTTCTCGGCGCGCAGCTTCATGCTGACCACATCGGATCCGGCGTTCGGCTCGGACATGGCAAGCGCGCCGACATGCTCGCCCGAAATCAGCCCCGGCAGGTATTTCGCCTTTTGCTCCGGCGAGCCGTTCAGCTTGATCTGATTGACGCAAAGGTTGGAATGCGCGCCGTAGGAGAGCGAGACCGAGGCCGAAGCGCGGGCGATCTCTTCGACCGCGACCACATGCGCCAGATAGCCCATGCCCGCCCCGCCGAACTCTTCGGGCACGGTGATGCCCAAGAGGCCCAGCTCGCCCATCTCGCGCCACAGCTCATTCGGGAACGCATTGTCCCGGTCGACCTGCGCCGCCATCGGCTTGACGCGTTCCTGCGCCCAGCGATGCACCATCTCGCGCAGAGCGTTCACGTCTTCACCCAGATCGTAGGTCATGACCGCGTTGAACATCAAACCGCCCCTCCCCTGGCAGTTATTGAACAGTTGTTCATATCTAAGCTCTCTGCCCGCCGGGCGTCAACAGCAAAGGCGCGTCACCCTGCCGTGATCAAACGGAACGGCCCGCAGGACCGCGCGTTGACGCGGTGACACAGCAGATAAGGAGAGACGATATGCCCAAGGATCATATCACCGACCTCAAAGCCGACTTCTGGAAAAACATGAAGAACGTGCGCGCGGGCCTGCTGGCTGCCGACGGCGAGCGCCCGGTACCCATGTCGCCGAACGCCGATCCCGAGGAAAACGCCATCTGGTTCATCACCGCCAAAGGCTCGGCTGCGGATCGTGCCGCCAAGAGCGGCGGCGAGGCCTCTTTCTATGTGGCCGACCCCAAATCGCACCTCTACGCCAATATCTTCGGCACGCTCACCATCTCGGACGACGAAGAGAAACTCGATGAGATCTGGAGCGTCGTCGCCGGTGCGTGGTTCAAGAACGGCCGCGAGGACGACTCAGTGCGTCTGGTCAAGATGACGCCGAAGGAAGGCGAGGTCTGGGTCAGCAATGGCGGCGCGAGCTTCCTTTACGAGATCGCCAAGTCGCAGATCTCGGATGACACGCCCGACGTAGGCGAGCATGGTCGGGTGGTCTTCTCGTAAACCGCAGAGCGGAGATTCCCCATGAAACGCGCCCTTCTCACCCTCTTGTGCCTGCTGCCCTCTATGGCGGCTGCCGAACAGGTCGGCGAGGTGGGCGTGGATTGGGTCGGCAACGACATCGAGATCGAGGCCGTTGCCGACCCGAAAGTGAAAGGCGTCACCTGCCACATCGCCTATTTCGACCGCGGCATGTTCGACCGTCTGTCGAAGGGCAACTGGTTCGAAGACCCGTCGAACGCCTCGATCGCCTGCCGCCAGACCGGCCCGATCGAGATCGGCGACATCGACCGCGACAAGGATGGCGAGGACGTGTTCCGCACCTCGCGCTCGATCATTCTCAAATCGCTGCGGGTGAAACGCATCTACGACGAGAAGAACCAGACGCTGATCTACCTCGCCCATGCCGCCGAACTGACCGACGGGTCGGCCAAGTTGGCGATTTCCACCGTGCCGCTTTACGGCACCGAGGTGACATGGCTGGACGAGTGAGCCGCGCTCAGACCGCCTTGGTCACGTCGTAGCCGTAGATCCAGTCGAACTGGCCCAGCATCTTTGCAGGCGCGAGCCGTCCCAGCACCCCCATCCCCATATGCGCAACACCGCGGATCAGCGGGTTGCTCAGATGGTACTTCCACGCGTTGCCATTGGCCGCCTCGACGATCTTGACGCAGCGTTCGCGCCGCAGGTCCTGATAGCGGGTCAGCGCCGCGTCCATATCGGTGCCGGAGGTCAGACAGGCGGCCAGCGCCCATGCATCCTCGAGCGCCATATTCGCCCCCTGCGCCATGAACGGCAGCGTCGGATGCGCCGCGTCGCCGAGGATCGCAACGCCCTGCCCGTGCCAATGCCGCGCGACCGGATGGCGGAACAGCCCCCAGAGCCCCGGACGCTCGACCGCGGCAAGAAGCTTTGCCACATCGCCCCCGAAGCCAGCAAAAGCGGCGCGCAGGTTGCCGGCATCGTCATGCTGCGACCACCCCTCTTCGGTCCACTGCCGGCGCTCTTCGACGGCCACCAGATTGACCTTCTCGCCGCCGCGCAGCGGATAGCTGACCACGTGCCGTCCCGGCCCCATGTGCACCCGCGCCTCGGGCGGATGGCCGCACAGGTTCGGCACCACCGCGCGCCACGCCACTTGCCCGGTGAAGAAGGGCGCCACCACCCCGTTAAGCGCGCTACGCACCACCGAATGCAGGCCGTCGGCACCGATCACCAGATCAGCCGAGCAGGAATCCCCATTGGCCATCTCGATCCGCACCGGCGCGCCGGGCCGCACGGCGGCCACCTTCTGCAACAGACGGACCTGCACCCCAGCCTCGCGCGCCGCCTGCGACAGCAGCGCGATAAGATCGGCACGATGCACGAAGTGATAGCTCTGCCCCTCGGGCAGCCGGGTCAGATCGAGCCGCAGCACCTCGCGCCCGGCGCGGTGATCGCGCAGCGACACGGCGGTGCCCCGGCAAGCCCCGGCGCGCAGCGCCCCGCCCACACCCAGCGCCTCGAGCACGCGCAGCCCGTTGGGGCTGATCTGCAGCCCCGCGCCCACTTCGGCAATCGCCTCGGCCTGCTCCAGCACCCGCACATCGCAGCCGCGCTGGCGCAGCGCCAGTGCCGCAGCGAACCCGCCGATCCCTCCACCGATGATCGTCACTGACTTAGCTGGCACCACGTGCCTCCGAATTGGGCAAAAAAACAAAACGCCGGAGCCATTGGCCCCGGCGTCTTGTCTTGTCAAGCCTTTGGCCCCGCCGACGTGGTGCCGGCGGCGATGGCTTAGTCGTCGCGGTGGACCTTCTCGCGGCGCTCGTGACGCTCTTGCGCCTCAAGGCTCATGGTCGCGATCGGGCGTGCATCCAGCCGCTTGAGGCTGATCGGCTCGCCGGTCACTTCGCAATAGCCATACTCGCCTTCGTCGAGGCGGCGCAGGGCCGCATCGATCTTGGCCACCAGCTTGCGCTGGCGGTCCCGCGTACGCAGTTCCAGCGCGCGATCGGTCTCTTCGCTGGCGCGATCGGTCACGTCGGGAATGTTCCGCGTGGCTTCCTGCAGCGCTTCGATCGTATCGCGGCTTTCGGCGAGAATGTCATTTTTCCATGCGAGCAGCTTACGGCGGAAATACTCCGTCTGACGCTCGTTCATGAAAGGTTCGTCTTCAGCCGGACGGTAATCGTCGGGCAGAAAAGTCTCGGGCTTCATTTCTGCTCCCTCTTCAAAACCGGCGTCCGGTCGAGGAATTCCTGACCGGCTCCGGCACCCCTTGCGAGGCTGCTGTTATCCCAAGCCCCCCCCGATGTCACTACACAATAGGATAGGTCGCGAACGAAACTTCGGCAGGTGCCTAATTTGTAACCACTGGGTAACAGCGCCCTCTCTGACGCCTTCGAAAGCGCGCTTGAACCGTGCAATCGCGCCCTCTATCCCTTCCCCTAGAGCAGCGGAGGAATGCGTGATGAGCCTGAATTTCCAAGGCACCGAAGCCTATGTGGCCACCGAGGATCTGACCATGGCGGTCAATGCGGCGATCACGCTCGAACGGCCGCTGCTGGTGAAAGGCGAGCCCGGCACCGGCAAGACCGAACTGGCCCGGCAGGTGGCAAGCGCGCTGAACCTGCCGATGATCGAATGGAGCATCAAATCCACCACCCGCGCGCAGCAGGGGCTTTACGAATACGACGCGGTCAGCCGCCTGCGCGACAGCCAGCTTGGCGACGAAAGGGTGCATGACGTCGGCAATTACATCCGCCGCGGCAAGCTCTGGCAGGCCTTCGAGGCCGAAGGCAAAGTGGTGCTGCTGATCGACGAGATCGACAAGGCCGACATCGAGTTCCCGAACGATCTGCTGCAGGAACTCGACCGCATGGAGTTCCACGTCTACGAGACCGGCGAGACCGTGCAGGCGCGCCAGCGCCCCATCGTCATCATCACCTCGAACAACGAAAAGGAACTGCCCGACGCCTTCCTGCGCCGCTGTTTCTTTCACTACATCCGCTTTCCCGACGAAGACACGCTGCGCCGCATCGTCGAAGTGCACCATCCCGGCATCAAGCCGGCGCTGCTGACCGAGGCGCTGAGCCAGTTCTACCAGTTGCGCGAGCAGCCGGGACTGAAGAAGAAACCCTCCACTTCCGAGGTGCTGGACTGGCTGAAGCTGCTGCTGGCCGAGGATCTGGACGCCGCCGATCTGCGCGCGGGCAGCACCGATGCGCTGCCGAAACTGCACGGCGCGCTGCTGAAAAACGAGCAGGACGTGCATCTCTTCGAGCGGCTCGCCTTTATGGCGAGAGGCCGCCGCTGAGTCCCTGCCCGTGAGTCTTTGCCTTTGAGTCTCTGCCCTCGCGGCACTCCGCCCGTTTGAGCAGCAAATGCCTTCACGATTCCGTGGCGTAGCTGCCTCAAATTCCCGCGAAACCGCCGTTTCGGGCGGCAAAACCCCAGCGAGATTGACCTTTCCCGCCTGATTCCGGTACAAGCCCGCATCATGACCGCATCAAGGCGGTTTTCTCGGGCCATCCGGGCCCTTCTCCTGACGCGCGGGCCAAGTTCAGTGTCCGCATGACATTCGGACATACATGACCAAGTTTACTGATCTTAACCTGAACCCCAAGGTGCTGAAGGCCATTGAAGAGGCGGGCTACGAGACGCCCACCCCGATTCAGGCTGGCGCCATTCCCCCCGCGCTTGCGGGTCGCGACGTGCTGGGCATCGCCCAGACCGGCACCGGCAAGACCGCGTCCTTCACGCTGCCGATGATCACGCTGCTGGCGCGTGGCCGGGCCCGTGCCCGCATGCCGCGCAGCCTCGTGCTCTGCCCGACGCGGGAACTGGCCGCGCAGGTCGCCGAGAACTTCGACACCTACACCAAGCACCTGAAGCTGACCAAGGCGCTGCTGATCGGCGGCGTTTCGTTCAAGGAACAGGAACAGCTGATCGACAAGGGCGTGGACGTGCTGATCGCCACCCCGGGCCGCCTGCTCGACCATTTCGAGCGCGGCAAGCTGCTGCTCACCGGCGTGCAGATCATGGTGGTCGACGAGGCCGACCGGATGCTCGACATGGGCTTCATCCCCGACATCGAGCGCATCTTCTCGCTGACGCCCTTCACCCGCCAGACGCTGTTCTTCTCGGCCACCATGGCGCCCGAGATCGAGCGCATCACCAATACCTTCCTTTCGGGCCCCGAGCGCATCGAAGTGGCCCGTCAGGCCACCGCCTCGGAGACCATCGAACAGGGCGCGGTGTTCTTCAAAGCCTCGCGCAAGGATCGCGAAGGCTCGGAAAAGCGTGCCGTGCTGCGCGCGCTGATCGACAAGGAAGGCGACGCCTGCACCAATGCGATCATCTTCTGCAACCGCAAGGTTGACGTGGATATCGTCGCCAAGTCGCTGAAGAAATACGGCTATAACGCTGCGCCGATCCACGGCGATCTGGACCAGTCGCAGCGCATGCGCACGCTGGACGGCTTCCGCGACGGCTCGATCCGCCTGCTGATCGCCTCCGACGTCGCCGCCCGCGGCCTCGACGTGCCCTCGGTCAGCCATGTGTTCAACTTCGACGTCCCCGGCCACGCCGAGGACTATGTGCACCGCATCGGCCGTACCGGCCGCGCCGGTCGCGAGGGCAAGGCCTTCACCATCGTCGTGCCGAAGGACGAAAAGAACTTCGAGGATGTCGAGACGCTGATCCAGAAGGAAATCCCGCGCATCGACCCGCCGCTGAAGGGCAAGCGCTCCGACGATGCCCCCGAGGCCGGTGACGAGGCCGAAAAGCCCGCACGCCGCAGCCGCTCGCGCAGCCGCAAGTCCGACAGCAAGCCCGAAAAACAGACCCCGGTCGAAGTGGTGGACACCGCCGCCGCCGAAGCGCCGGTCGAGACGCAGGCCGAACAGCCCGCAGCAAAGCCCGAAAAGGCGCCGCGCAACGAGAAGCCCACCGAGCGCTCCGGAGACCGTTCCAGCGATCGCGGCAACGACAAGTCGCGCGGTCGCGGCCGTCGCGGCGAGCGTGAGAACACGGTGGTCGGCATGGGCGATCACATGCCCGAGTTCATCGCCCTCAGCTTCGAGCAGCGCCGCGCCAGCTGAGCCGCGCTCTTTTATGAGACAGATGGAGCCGCCCCTCGGGGCGGCTTTTTCGTGAGCGCCTTTGCCCATGATCCGCGCAAGCCCGACGCATCGGCCTGCCTCCGGCGGGGATATTTGTATCTAGACGAAGGCGTAAGACGCTCTTGCCTTCATCTAGACACAAATATCCCGGGGAGCGCGAGGGGCTGGCCCCTCGCTCCTGCGAGCGCCAGAGGCGCCACGCCGGATGTGAAAAGGGCGCCCCCCGCAGGACGCGCCCTTTCAGATTGCGGGCCGCGCTGCGCCCACTCAGGCCAGCGAAGCCTCCATGGTGATCTCGGCATTGAGCAGCTTGGAGATCGGGCAGCCCGCCTTGGCCTTGTTCGCCGCCTCCAGGAAAGTCTCTTCGCTCGCGCCGGGGATCACGGCGGTCAGCTTCAGGTGGCTCTTGGTCACGGTAAAGCCGCCGTCCCCCTGCTCCAGCGTCACCGTGGCGACGGTGCTGATGTCCTCGGCCTTGAGATCGTAGTCACCAAGGATGTTGCTCAGCGCCATGGAAAAACAGCTGGCGTGGGCGGCGGCGATCAGCTCCTCGGGGTTGGTGCCCGCCTCATCGCCGAAACGCTTGTTGAACCCGTAGTTCTGCTTGTCCAGCACGCCGGACTCGGTCGAGACGGTGCCCGTCCCATCCTTCAGCCCGCCCTTCCAGTTCGCCGATCCGCTCTTGTTGATCATCTCTTGGGTCTCCTCTTTCTGCCCCTTCGGGCGTTCTGGAGCGAAACCTAGCACAGCGCGGCGCAAGGTCACGCCTGTCGGAAAAACTTCATGACCCGCGGTCGGAATGGCCCAGATCGCGCTCGGGGGCGATCACGTCGCGCAGCCGCTGCTTGAGCACCTTGGGCTCGGGGAAGCCACCATCGCGCTTGCGCTCCCAGAGCAGCTTGCCGTCCACCGAGACCTCGTAGACCCCGCCGTAGCCGGGCACCAGCGTCACACCGCCGAGATCCTCGCCGAAGGTCTGCAGCAGTTCCTGCGCCATCCAGCCCGCGCGCAGCAGCCAGTTGCAGCCGGTGCAATAGGTGATCGACACCTGCGGTTTCGATGGCTCCGGCATGTCGGTCATCTCGCCTCCTCAGAGCGGCAGCGCGTTGGTGTTCTTGATCTCTTCCATCGAGAGCAGCGCGGTGACGTTGTAGACCTTCACCTCCGAGATCAGCGCCTGATAGAAGACATCATAGGCGCGGGCGTTCTTCACCCGCACCTTGAGGATATAGTCGATCTCGCCCGCGAGGCGATGCGCCTCCATCACCTCGGGCCGCTCGCGCAGGGCCTTGAGGAATTTCGCCTGCCAGTCGGCCTCATGCTCGGACGTGCGGATCAGCACGAAGAAACAGGCCTCAAACCCCAGCTTCTCGGGATCGGGGATGACCACCTGCGGGCCAATGATCCCGGCCTCGCGCATCTTGCGGATGCGATTCCACACCGGGGTCTTGGAAGAGCCCACGGCGCGGGCAATTTCGTCCAGCGAACGGCCCGCGTCCTCCTGCAGTTCCAGAAGGATTTTCCGGTCGGTCTCGTCGATCGCCATGGCTGTTCCGCCCTTTTGCCTGCTTTGGAACGTCGTCACCCTGCTTAACCACAGGATGGAACGGATGTCCTTATATTTCCGCCCCACTGGCCGCAACGGGGGACAAAATTCTATATTGGGTGGCAACAAACCCCTTCCCGGAGTGTACCCCGATGCCGAAGCCCTTCACGCCCAAGGTTATCACCGCCAACGCGCTGATCGAAGGCGACGTGATCTATCTCGCAGCCGATGACAGCTGGGTGCGCGATCTCGCCAAGGCCGAGGTGATCACCGATGAGGCGATCGCGCAGGTCCGCCTTCTGGACGCGCAGGCGCGCGCCTCGGAAACCGTTGGCGTCTACCTCGCCGACGTCAAGCCGGGCGCGGGTGGGCCAGAGCCGACGCACTTCCGCGAGGATTTCCGCCGCACCGGCCCCTCGAACTATTTCCACGGCAAACAGGCCGAAGCCGACGCCTGATCCGGCGCCCCCTCCCACCGCAGCGACCAGGCCAGACGCAGGAGACCCAGATGTACCGCTACACCGAGTTCGACACCGCTTTCATTCAGGAACGCAACCGCCAGTTCCGGGCGCAGGTCGAGCGCCGCATCGCCGGCAACCTCACCGAAGACGAGTTCAAGCCGCTGCGCCTGATGAACGGCCTCTACCTGCAGCTGCACGCCTATATGCTGCGTGTGGCGATCCCCTATGGCACGCTGAGCTCGGCGCAGATGCGCCAGCTCGCGCTGCTGGCCGAGAAGTGGGACAAGGGCTACGGCCATTTCACCACCCGCCAGAACATCCAGTACAACTGGCCGAAGCTGTCGGATGTGCCGGACATGCTCGACGCGCTGGCCGAGGTGAACCTGCATGCCATCCAGACCTCGGGCAACACCATCCGCAACGTGACCGCGGACCATTTTGCCGGCGCTGCCGCCGACGAGATCGCCGATCCGCGCCCAGTGGCCGAACTGCTGCGGCAATGGTCCACCGACCACCCCGAGTTCCAGTTCCTGCCGCGCAAGTTCAAGATCGCCGTCACCGGCGCGCCGAACGACCGCGCGGTGATCAAGGCGCATGACATCGGCATCGAGATCGTCGAGAAAGACGGCAAGCAGGGCTACCGCGTGCTCGTCGGTGGCGGCCTTGGCCGCACCCCGATGATCGGCAAGGTGCTGTCGGACTTCGTGGCGCAGGAAGATCTGCTGCCCTTCGTCGAGGCCACCGTCTCGGTCTGGAACCTGCTCGGCCGCCGCGACAACAAATACAAGGCGCGCATCAAGATCACCGTGCATGAGCATGGCATCGAGGAAATCCAGCGCCTCGTCACCGAGCGTTTCGCCGAGACCAAGGCGGCCTTCAACGGCGCCGACCTCGAGCTCTACGAAGAGATCAAGCAAAGCTTCCAGCCGCCCGCCTTCCGCAATGCGCCCGAGGACGACTTCACTTCGACCTATGACGCCGATCCGGTATTCCGCTCCTGGGCCGACACCAACCTCGCCGAGCACAAGGCGCCGGGCTATGCCATCGTGCAAGTCTCGCTCAAAGCCCATGGCCAGACACCGGGCGACGCCTCTGCCGACCAGATGCGCGTGCTGGCGGACCTCGCCGAGCGCTTCGGCCATGACGAGCTGCGCATCTCGCACGAGCAGAACGTGATCCTGCCGCATGTGCACAAGTCGGACCTGCCGCAGCTGCACCAGATCCTGAAGGCGCATGGGCTTGCCACTGCCAATATCGGCAAGATCAGCGATATCATCGCCTGCCCCGGCATGGACTACTGCGCGCTGGCCACGGCGCGCTCGATCCCGATCGCCACGCAGATCGCCACCCGCTTCGACGAGCTGAAGACCGAGCATGAGATCGGCGATCTGAAGATCAAGATCTCGGGCTGCATCAACGCCTGCGGCCACCACCACGTGGGCCATATCGGCATCCTCGGGCTGGATCGCGGCGGCGTCGAAACCTATCAGATCACCCTCGGCGGCGATGCCACCGAGACCGCCGCGCTCGGCGAGCGCACCGGTCCGGGCTTCTCCTATGAGGAAATCGTGCCCGCCATCGAGCGGCTGGTGGACGCCTACGTCGAGAACCGCGAGAGCGCCGACGAGACCTTCCTGCAGGCCTATCGCCGCCTCGGCATGGCGCCCTTCAAGGAAGCGCTCTACGAGACCGACAAAAAGAACGCCGAAGCGGCCTAACGGAAGCGCGGAGCGGATGACCCTTCATCTTTCCCCAAATACTCCCGCCGGAGGCATCCCGGCGCTGCCGCCCGAGGAGCTGGCGGCGCGTCAGGCCCGGGTGGACGCGCTGAACGCGCGCTACCGGCACCACGGCGCGACCGCGGTGCTGGAGGGCGCGCTGCGCGATCCCGAGGCGGGGCGTATCGCCATGGTCTCGTCCTTCGGGGCGGAATCGGTGGCGCTGCTGCACCTCGTGGCGGTGGTGGACCGGACCACTCCGGTGCTCTTCATCGACACGCGGCTGCTGTTTGCCGAGACGCTTGAGTATCAGCTCGAGGTGTCCGAGCGCTTGCGGCTGTCGGACGTGCGGGTGATCCGCACCGACGAGGCGCTGCTGCAATCGCGCGACCCCTATGGCGCCCTGCGCTTTTCCGATCAGGACGCCTGCTGCGTCCTGCGCAAGACCTTCCCGCTGGAGCAGGCCCTTGCGGGCTTCGACGGCTGGATCACCGGGCGCAAGCGCTATCAGTCCAAGACCCGCGCGGGCCTCGAGTTCTTCGAGCTAGAAGAAGAGACCGGGCGGATCAAGGTGAACCCCATGGCCCATTGGGCACCCGAGGACATCGGTGCCTATATGGACGAGAACCGCCTGCCCCGGCACCCGCTGGTGGCGCAGGGCTACCCGTCCATCGGCTGCGCGCCCTGCACCAGCAAGGTCGCCCCCGGAGAGGACCCCCGCGCCGGACGCTGGCGCGGCGAAGACAAAGTTGAATGCGGCATCCATTTCGTGAATGGCGAAGCCGTGAGAGAAGGACAGAGCCAATGACCGTCATCGTCACCGACGCGGGCTTCGGCCCGGACAGCTGGGCAGATCAGGACACTCCCGTGGTTGACCTGCCCTCCGACACCGACCCTGCGACGCTGGAAGTGCCGCATAACGCCATCCATGTGCGTATCGCCTTCCCCAGCTTTGCCGATGGCCGCGGCTTCACGCTGGCCCGCCTGCTGCGTCTGCGCGGCTACACCGGCACGCTGCGCGCCGCAGGCCATGTGATCTCGGACCAATACGCCATGGCCCGCCGTTCGGGCTTTGACGAGGTCGAGATCTCGGACGAACTGGCCGCGCGCCAGCCCGAGGACGAGTGGAAATTCCGCGCCGATTGGCGGAAACACGACTACCAGTCCCGCGTGCGCGGCTAAACCGCCTTTCGCCTGATCTGCATCAACGATACACCCAAGGGGCCGGTCCTATAGGATCGGCGAGAGAGATCATGACAGAGATGACCCCCGTGACCGAAGCCTCCGCAGCGAAAGCCGACGCGCCCAAGAAGATGGTGCTCCCCGACGCCCAGACCGTGACCGAGGTCAAGCATTGGACGGATCGGCTCTTCTCGTTCCGCGTCAGCCGCCCCGCCAGCCTGCGCTTCCGCTCGGGCGAGTTCGTGATGATCGGCCTGATGGGCGATCCCGACCCGAAGACCGGCAAGCAAAAGCCGCTGCTGCGCGCCTATTCCATCGCCTCGCCCAGCTGGGACGAGGAACTGGAGTTCTACTCGATCAAGGTGCAGGACGGCCCGCTCACTTCGAAGCTGCAGCACATCCAGCCCGGCGACGAGTTGATCCTGCGCCCCAAGCCCGTCGGCACGCTGGTGCATGACGCGCTGCTGCCCGGCAAGCGCATCTGGTTCTTCGCCACCGGCACCGGCTTTGCCCCCTTCGCCTCGCTGCTGCGCGAGCCGCAGACCTACGAGGATTACGACGAGGTGATCATCACCCACACCTGCCGCGAGGCGGGCGAGCTGGAGTATGGTGCCGCGCTGATCGAGAGCCTGAAAACCGACGCGCTGCTCAATGAGCTGATCGGCGAAGGCTTCTGGAAGAAGATCAAATACTACCCCACGACCACCCGCGAAGAGAGCCCGAAGATGGGCCGCATCACCGACCTGATGCGCTCGGGCGAGGCCTTTGCCGATCTTGGCGTCGCGCCGCTGAACCCCGAGACCGACCGCGCGATGATCTGCGGCAACCTCGCCTTCAACCTCGAGCTGAAGGAGATGTTCGAGGAATACGGCCTCGAAGAGGGCGCCAACTCGGACCCCAAGCATTACGTGGTGGAAAAGGCCTTCCTCGACTGAAGCGCCCTGCCCGCGATACAAGAACGCCTTCCGAAGGAGACTTCGGAAGGCGTTTTCTTTTGTAGGGTTGTCAGGGCTGACCGGCGACGCCGGGGATAGGTGAAGACGTCGCCGGCCCCGGCCCCGGGCAGACCCCGGGCCATGCCGAAGACCGCCGCGCAAGGCTCTCGCGCGGCGGCCAGTTCAACCCCTCAGGCGGCGGCCTTCTGCGACAGCTCGGCGATGATGCCGCGCAGGAAGTCCACGCAGAGGTCAAGCTGCGCGAGGTCGACGAACTCGTTGGGCTTATGCGCCTGTTCGATCGAGCCGGGGCCGACGATGACCGAGGGGATGCCGCCGACCTGCTCGAACACCCCGCCTTCGGAGCCGTAAGAGACCTTTCCACCCCACGCCTCGGGCATCCGCCGCGCGTAGCGGGCGTAGCCTGCGCTGTTGCGCGCCTCGCCCATCGCCGGATAGGCGAAGATGCGTTCAAAGCGGATGCCGGTGCCCGGTGTCTTCTCGGCCATGGGCGCGCCCACCTCGGCCTCGATCTGGGCCAGCAACTCGGCCATGTCGGCCTCGGGGTCCATATCGGCGATCGAGCGCAGCTCGAAAGTGAAGCTGCAGCTGTCGGGGGTGACATTGGTCGCAACGCCCCCCTCCACCATGGTCGCCAGCATGGTCGCATGCGGCACGGTGAAGTCCGCGTCGAACGGGCCTTCGGTCTCATAGCGCTTGCCGCGCTCGGAGATGCGCGCGATGGCCTGCGCGGCGTATTCGATGGCGTTCACATGCTCGGGCACGAAAGACGAATGCCCCGAGGTGCCGGTGACATGGGCGCGCATGGCGATCTTGCCCTTCTGGCCGGTCACCAGTTCCATCATCGAGGGCTCGCCGATGATGGCGAACTCGGGCGGCACCGGCAGCGACGCCAAATGCTTGGCGATCGCCGGAGCGCCGAGGCAGCCGACCTCTTCGTCGTAGGAGAAGCAGAAATAGACCGGGCGTGTCAGCTGCGCCGCCGCAAGCTCGGGGGCGACCGCCATGGCGCAGGCGGCAAAGCCCTTCATGTCGCAGGCGCCGCGCCCGTAGAGCTTGCCATCCCGCACTTCAGCGGTGAAGGGATCGCTCTCCCACTCGGGCTCGTCGGCGGGAACCACATCGGTGTGGCCGGACCAGACCAGCCCCGCCACATCTTCGGGACCGAAGGCCGCGACGAGATTGGCCTTGGTGCCGGTCTCGTCGGGGAGGATGGTGATCCGCGCGCCGAGCGCGCGGAGGTAGTCTGCCATATGGTCGATCAGCGCGCGGTTCCCATTGCGGGAGACCGTGTCGAAGCCGATCAGATCCGAGAGGTGCTGCGCGGCGCTGGCCTGCCGGTCAGGGGCGGGCGTTGTCTCGCTCTGCAGGGTCATTGGGCAACTCGTCTTTCTGTTTTTGTTTTCTGGAACTCGCGGCGCACGGTGACGGACACGACGAACACGATGAGCGCGGCAAACACCCATGTGATCGGCGACGACAGTAGCACCGCCGGGTCACCGCGCGAGATCGCAAGCGCGCGGCGCAGGTTCTCTTCCAGCATCGGGCCGAGGATGAAGGCGATCAGGAAGGGCGCTGCGGGAATGTTCAGCAGGAACATACCGAAGCCCACCAGCCCCATCACCAGCAGCACGGCCACGTCGAAGGTGCTCGAAGCGATCGAATAGATGCCGAAGATACACAGCAGCAGCACCAGCGGCGTCAGCAAGGTCTGCGGGATGTGCGAGACCTTGGCGAACATGCGCATGGTGATCTTGCCGGCGAAGAACAGCAGCACCGAGGACACCAGCATGCCGATGAGCAGCATGTAGACCTCGTGGATGTTGGTCTGGAACAGCAGCGGTCCGGGGGTGAGACCCTGGATCATGAAGGCCCCGAGCATGACGCCGGTGATCACGTCGCCGGGCACGCCTAGCGCCAAGAGCGGGATCATCGTCGCGCCGCAGGCGCCGTTGTTGGCCGACTCCGAGGCCGCGATGCCTTCCAACTCGCCCTTGCCGAAGTTCGCGCCCTTCTTGGAGCTGCGCTGCGCCTCGCCGTAAGAGAAGAAGGCCGCCGAGGACGGGCCGATGCCGGGGATGGCGCCCAGCACAGAGCCGATCACCGAGCCCTTGAGGATGGTCTTCAGCGAGCCCATGAACTCTTCGCGCGTCACATGCTGCGCGCCCAGCGTGGCCGCCTCTTCCTTCTTGGCCGCGCGCATCACCACGAGCTTGATCAGCTCGGGCAGCGCGAAGAGGCCGATCAGCACCGGCGCGATCGACAGACCCGCCTGCATGTCGGGCGTGAAGGCAAAGCGGAACGAGCCGTACATATCCTCGCCCACGGTTGCCAGCAGCAGACCCAGCGCCGCCGAGACGAGCCCCAGCAGCAGCGAACTGCCCGAGACGCCCGCAACGGTGGTCAGCGCGAAGAGCATCAGCATGAAGAACTCGGGCGGGCCGATGCGCAGCGCCAGAACAGCCAGCGGCGCGGCAAAGAAGATCAGCGACAGGTTCGACAGGAAGTCACCGATCACCGACGAGTAAAGCGCCATGTTCAGCGCCTTGCCCGCCTTGCCCTGCTGCGCCAGCGGGAAGCCGTCGAGCGCGGTGCAGGCCGCCGAGGCGGTGCCCGGGGTCTTGATCAGGATGGCCGAGACCGACCCGCCGTAGGTCGAGCCCTTGTAGAGGGCGACCAGCAGCAGGATCGAGGGCACCGGCTCCATGTAGAAGGTGAAGGGCAGCGCCAGCGTCACTGCCATGGTCCCGGTCATGCCGGGGATCGCGCCGACGATCACCCCGCCCCAGATGCCCGCGACCATGATCAGCAGGTTCTGGAGGGTGGCAACCGCTTGCAGCGCCGAAAGAATTTCATTGAGCATTGTGGTCTCCGATCAGAAGCCGAAGGGCTTCGTCAGCGCGCCCTTGGGGAACTGCGTGCCAAGCGCGGAATGGAAGAACAGCGTCAGGAGGATCGGGCCGCCGAAGCACAGGATGGCGATCCAGATCTTGTAGCCGCGCTCGCCGGTCATCAGCACGATGGCCAGCGTCAGCGCCATCGTGGCAACCAGAAAGCCGACGTAGGGCAGCAGCGCCAGAAACAGGCCGAAGGCGACGACGAGGCCAGCAAACCGCCCGATCATCCGGGCGCGGCTGCTGCCGTCGGTCTCGATCGGCTCATCCTCGGGCTGCGGGCGGCTGAAGGCCAGCACCAGCGCCAGCAGGCCAAGCGCGAGACCGGCGATCGACACGGTGCGCGGCCACATATCCGGCGGCGGGGCAAAGCCGGGGATGAAAGCGGGGCGAGGCACGAAAACGGGAACCAGGGCGAAGGCGGTAAGCGCGAAGAAAGCAGCAATTACCAGCCCCCGCAGGACGGGCTTGGACATGGCGATGCTCCTGGGAATGGGGTCCTCCGGCGGAGGAGAGTGGCGCGGCCCTCAAACAGGGGCCGCGCCTTAAGCGTCACTGGGGCGGGCGTTCGGGCCCGCCGCACGCTCAGTTCGACAGGTAGCCGAAGTCCCGCGCGAGACCGTGGAACAGCTCGTACTGGCCTTTGGCGTAGTCGGTCATGTCGACGTCACCGATGGTCGAGATCGAGCCGCGGCGCGCCGCGAGGTCGAGCCACTTCTCGTCGGTGGCAACCTGGCTCAGCACTTCGTCCCACTTGGCGACGACGTCTTCCGGCAGGTCCTTGGGACCGTAAAGCGCGCTCCAGCCAGCGATCTGACCGGCTTTCTCGTAGCCCATCTCTGCTGCGGTGGCGACGTCGGGCAGGCTGTCCATGCGCTTGGGAGCAAAGACCATCAGCGCCTTCATGTCACCGCTTTCGATGTGCGGCATCAGCGAGGCTGCGGCCATGGCGACGAAATCCACGTGACCGCCGAGCAGAGCGGTCGCCAGTGCGCCGCCGCCTTTGTAGGGCACGAGGGTCGCGGCGGTCAGCGGGTCGAGGTCGTTGTCGGCCAGCAGCGCCTGCGTGGTGAAACCGTCGATGGCGGTCGCGCCCGAGGCGGCATAGGTCATGCGGCCGTTGCTGTCTTTGATCGCGGCGATCAGGTCGTCGACGCTGTCATAGGGCGCATCGCCGCGCACGGCGAGGATCATCGGCGTGGCTTCCAGCGCGCCAAGGAAGGTGTAGGCGTCCCACGGAACGGCGTTGCCGGGGGTCACGGCGGGCGACAGCGCCATGCCGACGCGAGCCAGCAGCAGAGTGTAACCGTCGGCATCGGCTTCCGACACAGACCGCGCACCGTTCATGCCGCCAGCGCCGGGCTTGTTCATCACGGTGACCGGCTGGCCGAGGAAGGGCTGCGCGGTCTCTGCCAGCGCGCGGCCAGCGAGGTCCGACGCGCCGCCGGGGCCATAGGGCACCACCAGCGTCACCGCTTGGTCGGGGTAGGTCTGGGCCGCTGCGGGGCCGGTTGCTGCGATCACGGCAAGGGCGATCGATCCGAGTAGCTTTTTCATTATTCACCTCACATAGGGTCCGGGGAGGCCCCGGAACTGTTGGATCGGCGCCACCATCCACAGTATGCGATTGTTGACAATAGATGCTGAACAGTTGCAGAAAATGCATACTGAGGGAGCACTCATGTACAAGATACGGGAACTGGAGGCCTTCGACGCCTATATGCGCCTCGGCGGTGTGAAGCTGGCCGCCGAGCATATGGAGACCAGCCAGCCGATGATCAGCCGGCTGCTCTCGGGTCTCGAAGAGAAAGTCGGCTTCGCGCTTTTCCTACGCAAGCGCAACCGCTTGGCCCCCACCCCCGAGGCCTTTCGCTTTCACCAGACGGTGGTGCGCCATCTTGCCGGTCTGCGCGATCTGGAACAGGAGGCGGTGGCCATCGCCAATGGTCAGGTCGGGCATCTGGTGATCGCCGCGCAGCCGGTCTTTTGCGACACCTTCCTGCTCGATGCGCTGCGCAGATTTCGCGAGACGCACCCGCAGGCGACGGTTCAGATCGTCGATGTGGGCATGGCCGAGATGCTGCGGATGATCTCGGAGCAGCGCTGCGACCTCGCCTTCGGAATCACCCTCAACGCCGATGCCTTTGGCGGCGAGGCGCTGCCGCTGGGCCATTGCACGGCGCGCTGCATCATGCCGAAGGGTCATCCTCTGGGCACGGTCGAAGAGATCCCCCTGCCCCGGCTGCGCAAGGAGTGGTTCATCGACCTCTCGCCCGACAGCCCGCTGCGCCAGCGCGTCGATCACATGATGGATACGATTGACGTGCGCCGCACCATCGCCGCCGAATTGCGCACGCTGCACGGCGTGGTGCGGCTGGTGGAGCGCGGGGTTGGCGTGGCCATCGTCGATCCGGTGGCGCTGCGGCTGATCGACCCCGAGAAGGTCTCGGCGCATCGGCTGATCCCGGAAATCACTTGGGATATCGCGCAGTTCCTGCCCCGCGACAGGCCGCTGAGCGCGGTGGGTCAGGCCTTTGCGAAGGCCATCGCCGACGAGATCGACAGTCTCAAAAACGATGGGCTGGTGACCTGATGCACAGAGCCGCCCGGCGCAGGTCAGTCCCGATTGAGCTGCGTGAAGGTCGCCGAGGATGACGGAGCCAGACCAAGCATCAGCAGCCCCCCGAACACGCCCAGCAGGCTGAGCGCCGTGTAAATGGACATGCCTTCAAAGAAGCTCAGCGCCATCACCGTGCCGGGCAGAAAGTTGTGAACCATAAAAACAGCGGTGATCCCGGTCAGCCCCGAGAGCGCGGCCAGAAGCGGCAGTTCCGCCCGGCGGAGCGATGGCAGCGAAAGCCCCGCAAGTCCCGCCGCGCCGATGAGCAGGCCGGTGACTGTACCCGGAGACATGCGATCGTGCATCGGCCGTTTCGCCAGCAGCGCGTCGAGCCCCTCGGCCCCGAAACTCACCACCAGCGTATTGGTCAGCGCCACCATTGCCGCGCCCGCCGCGCAGGCGAGAACCCGGCCAGAGGTCTCGCGCCCGCTTGCCGCAACCGCCAGACCGCAGAACAGCAGGGCAAGGGAAATGGCGGTGCTCGGCACCATGGCGGCCCTGTCGGGCCCGGAGCGCACCAGCACCTCGATATGCGCCAGCCAGCCAAGCAACACGCTGGTCACAAGCGCCAGCGCTACCAGCGACATCAAAAGGGCGAGGTTGCGCAGCAGCACAGGGTTTTTGTGGCTCGTCATCAAGGTCGATCCGGCTTGGCGCGCGCGTGCGCGAAACGATCAGGAGTACGCGGCATTTAACCGGTCGGATCATCCTCGCGCCAGAATTTCTTGGCGCGGGGATGTCGTTTTTTGTGCCAGTCTCAGCGGCCAGTCTCAGCGTCCAGTCTCGCCGGCCAGCATGAAGACCGCATCGGTGCCCTCAGAGGCCGAGCCGTTCGCGCGCTTCTTCGAGCACCGGGGCCAGTTGCTCGGGCGCGTCCCGCACCGCCGCCAGCGCCGATTTGGTCGCCTCTTTTGCCGCGAACCCAAGGTCGGACTGGTCGATGTAGGCCTCGGCCTTGTCGTAGTCGAAGCCGTCCACGGTGAAGAGCTCGCGCAGGTCCTCATCGCTCATCGCGGCGACCTCTGCCGCGCTGTCGCCGGCCCCCTCGAGCGCGCGATCCGCATCCTCCATCGCGCCTTCGGCCGAGGCCATGGCGCTGTCAGCGGCTTCGCGCAGGCTGTCGGCGGCATTGCCCGCTGCTTCGGATGCGCTGTCCATCGCCTCGCGCGCGCCTTCGGCCACCGCCGCCGCGGCACCCTCTGCGGTTTCCGCCGCCTTGCCCGCCGCATCCGACACCGCCTCCATCGCGCTGTCCGCCGCCTCGCCCGCCTTGTCGAGTGCCTCGCGTCCCGAGGCCGCAGCCTCATCGGCCACATCGTTCAAGGTGTCGCTGGCCTCCGCCGCTTCTTGCTGCGCTTCGTCCGCCAACTGATCAGCCTCAGTCCCGGCGTCTTCCAGAGCCTCCTGCATCGTATCCGGCTCGGTGGTGCCTTCGCTCATCGGCACGTCGTCCTGCCCCATGCCGAAAATCACGATGATCAGGATCAGCACGGCGCCGACGATCAGAATCGCTTGTTTCATCTCAGATATCTCCAGTGTCGCGTGCGTGTGACATAGGTAGTCACCCTGCCATGACCAGCACCCATGCGCCTCGATCGCAGGCCAAAGCCCCCCGGATCGGCAAGTTGAGGCTCGTCAAGCGGCGCATTCGGCCATTTGCCGCTTGAAACGACCGGGTCGCAGCACTACTTTGCGCGCCTACCAGATATGGCAACAAAGGACGAAAACCATAGCCCGCAGACCTCACAACGCGCCCCCGACGCGCGACACCGGCCCCCGCGTCAACGATCGCATCCGGGCTCCCGAAATCCGCCTGATCGGCGCTGAAGGCGAGAACCTCGGCGTGCAGACTCCTGCGCGCGCGATGGAAATGGCCGAAGAGGCCGGTCTCGATCTCGTCGAGATCTCGCCGAACGCCAAACCGCCCGTCTGCAAGATCATGGACTTCGGCAAGTTCAAATATGAACAGCAGAAGCGTGAGAGCGAGGCGCGGAAAAAGCAGAAGACCATCGAGGTCAAGGAAGTGAAGTTCCGCCCCGGCACCGATACGCACGACTATGACGTCAAGATGCGCAACGTGCTGAAGTTCCTCGAAGGCGGCGACAAGGTGAAGATCACCCTGCGCTTCCGTGGCCGCGAGATGGCGCACCAGAACCTTGGCCGCGAACTGCTTGAGCGGGTTGCCGAAGACGTCAAGGAAGTGGGCAAGGTCGAGAACATGCCCAAGATGGAAGGCCGCCAGATGGTCATGATGATCGGGCCGGCTGCCAAATAAGGCAAACTGCCAAGCACGGCATCTCGCCTGCTGATTGTACAAACCCGCCGCGCTGCCGCCGGCGGGTTTTGCTTTTCTTGGGGGCGCTGCCACTTTGCGTTTGTTGGGGGCGCTGCCCCCGTGCGCCTGCGGCGCCCTCCCCCGGGATATTTTCATCTAGACGAAGATCAGGGCGCTGGCCGCTTCAGCCCTCACGGGGGCGCGGGCGGGAGGGCGGCTCTTTGAGCAGGCCGCCGACGCCCATGGCGGCGATCTCGGATGGGCTGACGGGCACGCCGCAGATCAGCCGCTCGAGCACCCAGTCGGCGCCGTTGAGCGCGGGTGAGCGGGCACAGCCCGGCAGGCCGATCACCGGGCGGCCCATGTGCTGGCCGTAGAACAGCAGATTGCCGGGATCGACCGGCATGCCGAAATGCGTGACCTCACCGCCGGCGCGGCGCAGCGCCTCGGGCGCCACGTCATGCAAATCGGACGTGGCCGAGCCGGTGAGGATCAGCACCATGTCTCCCGGCGCCGCGCTTATCGCCTCGGCCAGAGGCTCCGCCCGATGCGGCACCTGCACGCGCGGCCCAAGCTCTGTGCCGAAGCGGTCGAGCCGGGCGCGGGTGGCGCGGCGCCCCTTGTCGCCCGGATCGCTGCCGACGCTGGTTTCGATCAGCGTGGCGCTGCGGGCGACGGGCGCATGCAGGCGCAGCGCGCCGCCCTGCGCCGCCGCGCTAGCCGCTGCCAGCGCCGCCTCGGGCACGGCATAGGAAATGATCTTCACCGTTGCCACCATGGCGCGGGCGGCGCAGCGCTGCCACGGTCGCAGGGTGGCCACGGTGATCATCGGGTGCACCGCGTTGACCGCGTCGATCCGCGCCGCGTCCACCTCGATCACCCCCGGTCCGCCTGCATGAAGGTTGACCCGCCCGGTGGTCGCCGGACCCAGCTTGAGCCCCGCCGCCTCGGGCGCGGGCAGCAACGCCTCGGCCAGCCGCTGCGCGGCGATATCCTCGGGCACATCACCCGGACCGAGCCTTGCGACGATCACCTCGTTTTGCCCCGCCGCGCGCAGCCGCGAGAGGTCGCCCTCGGTCAGAATATGCCCCTTCTTGAGCCGCCCCTGCGGCAGCGCCACCGCATGGGCGAGCACCGCGCCTGCGGCCTCGCCAAGGGGCACCGGCCCGAATTTCACGCGCCTTTCCTCAGCACGCGGGTCATTTCGGCAATGATCGAAACAGCGATTTCCGCCGGGCCGGAAGCGCCGATGTCAAGCCCGATGGGGCCATGGATCAGCGCGATCTCCGCCTCGCTGAACCCGGACTCGCCGAGCCTTGCCACGCGCTTGGCATGGGTGCGGGTGGAGCCGAGCGCGCCGATGTAGAACACCTTGCTGCGCAGCGCCGCCTTGAGCGCGGGATCGTCGAGCTTGGGGTCATGGGTCAGCAGCACCAGCGCGGTGCGGCTGTCGAGGCCGAGCTTGCTGACCGCCTCATCGGGCCAGTCGTCAAGGATGGTCTCGCCGGGAAAGCGCGCCTCGGACCCAAAGGCGCCGCGCGGGTCGATCAGCACCGGATCATAGCCCGCGATGCGCGCCATGGGCAGCAGCGCCTGCGCGATATGCACCGCGCCCACCACCAGCAGCCGCAGCGGCGGGTTATGGATGGCGACGAAGGTCCGGCTCTCCTCGGCAAATCCCGAGCGGTCCATGCGGAAGGCCGTTTCATGCCCGTCATAGGCCAGTTGGCGCGCCCCGCTTTCGAGGTCCACCACATAGGCCACAGGGGTCCGCGCGGCGCGCGCGGCGCAAAGCTCTGCCAGCAGCGCCTCGGGCAAGACCTCTCCCACGGGCTCGACCAGCACGCGGATCGTGCCGCCGCAGGCGAGGCCCACGGCAAAGGCATCCTGATCCGACACACCAAATTCCAACTCGCGCGACTTGCCCTCGTCCAGCGCCTCCAGCGCCTCGACAATCACCGCGCCTTCGACGCAGCCGCCCGAGACCGAACCCTCTATTTCGCCATCTCCCGAAATGGCCAGCAGCGCGCCGGTGCGGCGCGGCGCCGAGCCCCATGTCTCGATCACCGTCGCCAGCGCCGCGCGGCGCCCGGCGCGGTGCCATGCGAGCGCGGTTTCGGGGATGGCGTCGAACCGCGCGGTGTCGAGGCTGCCTTTGATATCGCTCATGGGATCTCCTCCGAAGGGCGGACCGGGCCGCGTCAGCCCGCCTGCTGATAGACCGCCGACACTTCAGCGCGGATGATCCGCGCGATCAGTGCGCAATCCTCGAGGCTGAAGGTCAGCGGCAGGCGCATGTCGAGAATGCCGGTCAGGATGCGGTCGGTGGCGGGCATCGGGCTGGACGGCGCGTAACGCCAGCTGTCGTAGCGCGAGGTGAAGGCCACCGGCTCGGCACCGCCGAACCACTTCAGCTCGACCCCGCGCGCGGCACAGCGCGCCAGCAGATCGGTGATCGCCTGCGGCGCCCAGTCGAGCACCAGCGCCTGGATCGACGAGCCGACGTAGCTTTCCTCCGCCGGTCGCTCGATCACCGTCAGCCCCGGCGTGCCGCGCAGCCCCTCTTCGACCACGCGGTACCGGTCATTCCAGCGCGCGATCTGCTCGGGCAGCGCCGCCAGTTGCGGGCGCAGCAGCGCCGCGCGCAGATTGTCCATCCGGCCAGAGACATTGGGGGTGACGTATTTCACCCGCTCAAAGACCTCGGGGCCCGGCGCAGCAAGGTGCCGCTCGTAGAGCATGTAGCTGCCCGAGAGCATCACCGCGCGCGCCGCGATCTCTTCGTCGTCGGTGACCAGAAAGCCGCCCTCGCCCGAGTTCATATGCTTGTAGGTCTGCGTCGAATAGCACCCCACCGCACCGTGGCGGCCCGAGGGCGTGCCGTTCCACGACGCGCCCATCGTGTGCGCGCAATCCTCGATCACCGGCACCCCGGCGGCGTCGCAGAGCGCCATCAGCCGGTCCATGTCGCAGATGTGGCCGCGCATGTGTGAGAGCATCAGCGCCCGCGCGCCGGGCAGTTTCGCGGCAAGATCGTCGAGGTCGATGACCAGCGCTTCGGTCACCCCGACGAACTCTGGCACCGCGCCCACCGAGGCGATCGCCCCCGGCACCGGCGCCAGCGTGAAGGCGTTGGTCAGCACCCGGTCGCCCGGCCCGACCTCCAGCGCGCGCAGGGCGCAGCCAAGCGCATAGCCGCCCGAGGCCACCGCGACGCAATAGCGCGCGCCGGTAAAGGCGGCGAACTCCTGTTCCAGCAGCGCGGTCTGCGCGATCTCACCGGCGGCGGTGTTGTAGCGGTGCAGGCGGCCGTGGCGCAGCACTTCCAGCGCGGCCTCGATGCCCGCCTCCGGGATCGGCTCCTGCTGGGTGAAATTTCCGGTAAATTGTTCGGTAAATCGCTCGGTCATGAGGCATTGATGCGCCCCCGCCGCGCGCGGGTCAATGCGGATTGCGTCACGCTGTCGTGCCGCGCCGCTCGGGCGCGGTGAGCAGCCCGTGCAGCGCGTCCAGCGCGGCCCGCACCGGCGGATCGTGGCGGGCGTCGTGATGGGCCACCAGCCATTCGTCATGGCTCAGCGCGTCGATCGGCTCGGACAGGCGCATCAGCCCCGGCTCGGCATCCCCGGCAAAGCAGGGCATGACGATGCGGGCCACGCCGCCAAGCGCGAGATCGAGCGCCAGCCGGGCGTCGGAGGCGTGGGTGACGATCTCCTCGGGGTGGGTCGCCCGCAGCCAACGCTCGGAGGGCGTGCTCGCGGCGCCGGGCGGCAGAGTGACATAGCCCTGCACCTGCGGGCCGCGCCCGTAGGCGGCATAGCTCAGCCGCACCGTGCGGCGCCCGGCGAGCCAAGGCTGCTCGGGGCGGCGGTTGCGGATGCCGATGTCTGCGGCGCGGCGGGCGATGTCGAGATCGGCGTTGGAAGCGGCAAACTCGGGCAGCCAAGCGTCCTGCGGCGACCAGACCCGCGCCAGCCCGCGCGCGATGTAGCGCGAGGTCCAGAGCCCGGCGGTGATGCGCACCCGCACCGGCCCCTCCTGCGCGGTCCAGCGCGCCAGCCGCGACGCCTGCGCGCGCAGCCCGCGCATCTCTTCGGCCAGTTGCCGCCCCTCGGCGGTGAGCGCATAGCGCTGCGCGCCGCGCTGGAACAGGCGCTGTCCAAGCTGACGCTCAAGCTCGGTCATGCGGCGGCTCAGGGTCGGCTGGCTTGCGCCAGTCAGCGCGGCAGCGCCGCCGAGCGTGCCTGCGTCGGCCACAGCAAGGAACAGCATGACATCGTCGAGGCTGGGTGCGTCTTTCATTTTTGAAAATCCGCTTCGGCATTTCGCGACTGATCGCGCCTTCATGTGCCAGCTACACTGGAGCCTAGGAAGGCACATCTTTCATTATCAGAAGGAGAGCCGCGATGCAGGTTCTTTTGCAGCCGCTGCGCCAAGCGCAGCAGGCCCCGACCTCTTATGCGCTGGAGAAACAGGCGGCGCTGACCGAATTGGCAGCACAACGCCGCGCGAAACGGCGGCACCTCGCGACGGCGCCACTGCGGGCCGCGCGTGCCCTTTCAGGGCTGTTGGTGGAAAAGCTGTTTCGGAAATTCCCGAAATCGCGCCTCAGGCTCAGCCGATGAGCCGCGCCACCGCTTCGGACAACTCGTCGAAATGGCCGATCATCGCCTCGGGTGCCAGATCGCGTACCGCCTCGCCATCGGGGCCGAAGCCGACGAGGATGCAGGGCACACCCGCCGCCTTAGCGGTGTTGCGGTCGGTCGCCGTATCGCCGACCAGCAGGCTTTGCGCCACTGCGCCGCCCGCACGTTCCACCGCCGCCACATAGGGCGCCGGATCGGGCTTGCGGGTAGGCAGCGTGTCGGCCCCGATGAGCGCGTCGAAATGGCTCCGGGCACCCATCCGCTCCATCAGCGTCTGCGCCAGCCCCTCGGGCTTGTTGGTGCAGATGCTCACCTTGTACCCCGCCGCGCGCAGGCCAGACACAGCCTCCAGCGCACCGGGGTAAAACCGGGTGTAGCGGTCGATCGCCTCGCCATAGACCGACAGAAGCTCGGGATACCATCGCGCGATCAACTCCTCAGAGAAGGCATTCTCACGCTCCAGCCCGGCGGTCAGCATGGCGCGCCCGCCTTTCACCGCGATGCCCGCGTCGGCGTCAGGGTCGAGCCGGACCTCCAGCCCCATGCCTTCGAAACAGGCATTGGCGGCAGCGATCAGGTCACCGCTGGTGTCGGCGAGCGTGCCGTCGAGATCAAAGACCACCGTGCGCATTCTGCTTGTCCCTTTCGCCCTGCCCTGTCACAGGCTGAAATCCAACGTGACATGGGGCACCTTGCCCCCCTGCCTCAAGCGGATAAAACGGGCGCAGGCAGAAGACAAACAGGAAACCGCATGAGCATCGCGCTGATCCTCCTTGCCGCGGGCAAGGGCACCCGGATGGAATCCGACCTCCCCAAGGTTTTGCACCGTCTCGGTCAGGCGCCGCTGCTGTGGCACGCGCTGCGCGCCGGACAGGCGCTGGAGCCCTCGCGCGCCGTGGTGGTCGCCGGACATGGCGCCGAGGAGGTCACCGCCTCCACCGCCGAGTTCGCCCCCGAAGCGCAGGTGGTGATCCAGTCCGAGCAACTTGGCACCGCCCATGCGGTGGCGCAGGCCAAGCCCGCGCTCGAAGGGTTCGAGGGCGATGCGCTGGTGCTTTACGGCGACACGCCCTTCATCACCGACACCACGCTCGAGGCCATGCGCGAGGCCCGCGCCAAGCATGACGTGGTGGTGCTGGGCTTCGAGGCCGCCGATCCGGGCCGTTACGGCCGCCTGATTACGACAGGCGACGCGCTGGAGCGGATCGTCGAATTCAAAGACGCCTCGGAGGCCGAGCGCGCCATCACCCTGTGCAATTCCGGTGTGGTCTGCGCGGCCAGCCAGACGCTCTTTGATCTCATCGACGCCGTGGGCAACGACAACGCGTCGGGCGAGTATTACCTCACCGATATCGTCGAGATCGCCCGCAGTCGCGGCCTTTCGGCGGGCGTCGTGCGCTGCGACGAGGCCGAGACGCTGGGCATCAACTCCCGCGCCGAGCTGCTCGCCGCCGAGGCCGCCTTCCAGTCCCGCAAGCGTGCTGAACTGCTGGACGATGGGGTGATGATGCTCGCCCCCGAGACCGTCTTCTTCGCGTGGGACAGCTACATTGGCCGCGACGCCGAGATCGAGCCCAATGTGGTCTTTGGCCCCGGCGTCACCGTCGAGAGCGGCGCGCGCATTCGCGCCTTTTCCCACCTCGAAGGGTGCCACGTCAGCCGCGGTGCCATCGTCGGCCCCTACGCCCGCCTGCGTCCCGGCGCCGAACTGGCCGAGGACGTGCATGTGGGCAATTTCGTCGAGGTGAAGAACGCCTATCTGGCCGAAGGTGTGAAGGCCAACCACCTGACTTATCTGGGCGATGCCGACGTGGGCGAGCGCACAAACATCGGCGCGGGCACCATCACCTGCAATTACGACGGCTTCTTCAAGCACCGCACCACCATCGGCAAAGAGGCCTTCATCGGCTCCGACACCATGCTGGTGGCGCCGGTGACGGTCGGCGACGGCGCGATGACCGGCTCGGGATCGGTGGTGACCGAGGATGTGCCCGCCGGGGCGCTGGCACTGGGACGCACCAAACAAGTGACCAAACCGGGCTTTGCCACCAGACTGCGCGACATGCTGCGGGCAAAGAAGGCCGCCCAAAAGGCAGAGCAGACCGCCGGAAAGAAGGAATAAGACCATGTGTGGCATCGTAGGAGTTCTGGGCACGCACGAGGTCGCCCCCATGCTGGTCGAGGCGCTGCGCCGGCTCGAATATCGCGGCTATGACAGCGCGGGCATTGCCACCGTCAACGACGGAAAGCTCGACCGCCGCCGCGCGGTTGGCAAGCTGGTGAACCTGTCGGACCTGCTGGTGCATGAGCCGCTTCGCGGTAAGTCGGGTATCGGCCACACCCGCTGGGCCACCCATGGCGCGCCCACCGCGCGCAACGCCCACCCGCATCAGGCGGGCAAGGTCTCGGTCGTGCACAATGGCATCATCGAGAACTTCCGCGAGCTGCGCAGCGAGCTGGCCGCCTGCGGGCTGACGCCGGAAACCGACACCGACACCGAGACCGTCGCCATGCTGGTGTCGCACTACCTCGATCTGGGCATGGCGCCGGTGGAGGCCGCCTCCAAGGCGCTCGGCCGGCTCGAGGGTGCCTTTGCCCTCGCCTTCCTCTTCGATGGCGAGGAAGACCTCATCGTCGCCGCGCGCAAGGGCTCGCCGCTGGCCATCGGGCACGGGAGCGGCGAGATGTTCGTGGGCTCGGACGCCATCGCCCTCGCCCCGATGACCGACCGGATCAGCTATCTCGAAGAGGGCGACTGGGCCGTGGTCACCCGCGCCGGTGCCCAGATCTTCGACGAGACCGGCGCGCCGGTGGAGCGCGAGATCAAGCAGGTCCGCCTCGATCAGACGCAGGTCGACAAGGCTGGCTACAAGCACTTCATGGCCAAGGAGATCGCCCAGCAGCCCACCGTTCTGGCCGAGGCGCTGGGGGCCTATCTCAAGGGCGACGAGATCGTACTGCCGCAGCCCGGGCTCGATTTTTCGCAGATCGACCGGCTGGTGCTGGTCGCCTGCGGCACCGCCTATTACGCCTGCCTCACTGCCAAATACTGGTTCGAGAAGCTGGCCCGCATCCCCGTCGAGGTGGATATCGCCTCGGAGTTCCGCTACCGCGAGCCGCCGGTGACCAATGGCACGGTGGCGCTTTTCGTCAGCCAGTCGGGCGAGACCGCCGACACGCTGGCAGCGCTGCGCTACTGCGCCGGACGGGCCGACAAGATCGTCTCGGTGGTCAATGTCGAGACCTCGACCATCGCCCGTGAGAGCGATCTGGCGCTGCCGATCCACGCCGGCGTGGAAGTCGGCGTCGCCTCGACCAAGGCCTTCACCTGCCAGCTCAACGTGCTGCTGCTGCTGGCCATCAGGGCCGCCGAAGTGCGCGAGCGCATGGATGCCGCCGAAAAGGCCGAACTGCTGGCGCAGCTGCGCGCCCTGCCCGGGCTGTTCAACGCCGCACTTGATCGCGACGAGACCATCGCCGAGGCCGCCCGCAAGATCGCCGAGGCGCGCGACGTGCTCTTTCTGGGCCGCGGCATGATGTATCCGCTGGCGCTCGAAGGCGCGCTGAAGCTCAAGGAGATCAGCTACATCCACGCCGAAGCCTATGCGAGCGGAGAGCTGAAGCACGGGCCGATCGCGCTCATCGACAAGAGCGTGCCGGTGATCGTCATGGCCCCGCGTGACGGGCTTTTCGACAAGACCGTCTCGAACATGCAGGAGGTGATGGCGCGCGGCGGCAAGGTCTGCCTGATCTCCTGCGCGGGCGGCATCGAGGCGGCCGGCAGCGGCATCTGGTCGAGCATCACCCTGCCCGAGGTCGACGAGCGCCTCGCCCCGCTGCTCTACGCGCTGCCGGCGCAGCTGCTGGCCTATCACGCCGCCATCGCCAAGGGCACCGACGTGGACCAGCCGCGCAACCTCGCGAAATCGGTGACGGTGGAGTAAGGCCGTTCGGCGGTGGCGCACTGATACAAGATGGGGGCTCTGCCCCCGTCCGCTGCGCGGCCTCCCCCGGGATATTTGGGTCTAGACGAAGCTGCGAATGCAAAAAACCCCGAGGGTCCGCGCGACCCCCGGGGCTTCTTCTCTTTTCAAATACGCAAATCCGGCGGTGCCACCCGGCCCCCGGCCCGGCAAGGGCTCTGGTTAAACCTTCAGAGCAAAACTCAGGCGAAAAGCTCGTGCGCCAGTTCCAGCGCCTCGACCAGCGTGTCGACCTCGGCCTCGGTGTTGTAGAGACCAAAGGAGGCGCGGCAGGTGGCCGAGACCCCGAGGTGATCCATCAGCGGCCCGGCGCAGTGATGGCCCGCGCGCACCGCGACACCCTTCTTGTCGAGGATCGTCGAGATGTCATGCGCATGCGCCGCCCCATCCAGCGTGAAGGAGAAAATCGCCGCCTTGTCCGGCGTGGTGCCCTGCACGTTGAGCCAGTTCAGCCCCTGCAGCTTTGACGCGGCATATTTCGCGAGCTTCGCTTCATGGGCGGCGATGTTCTCCATGCCGAGGCCCATCATATACTCCAGCGCCACGCCGAGGCCGATCTGCTGCACGATGCCGGGCGTGCCGGCCTCGAATTTCATCGGCGGCTCGGCATAGGTGATGCAATCCTTATGGACCTCGCGGATCATGTCGCCGCCGCCAAGGAAGGGGCGCATCTCGGCCTGACGCTCCTTGCGGATCCAGATCGCGCCGGACCCCGAGGGGCCGTAGAGCTTATGCCCCGTGATGGCGTAGAAATCGCAGCCGAGGTCCTCGACGTCGACCGGCATGTGCACCGCGCCCTGCGAGCCGTCGACCAGCACCGGCACGCCCTTCTCGCGGGCGGCGGCGGCGATGGTCTTTACGTCGACCACCGTGCCCAGCACGTTCGACACCTGCGTGACGGCGATCAGCTTGGTCTTGGGGGTGATCGCATCGATCACCGCCTGCGGGTCGAGCGCGCCCGTGGCGTCCACATCGACCCATTTGATCACCACACCCTGCCGCTCGCGCAGGAAGTGCCACGGCACGATATTGGCGTGGTGCTCCATGACCGACAGGATGATCTCATCCCCGGCCTCAAGGTGCGGCATGGCCCAGCCGTAGGCGACGAGGTTGATGCCCATGGTCGAGCCATTGGAGAAGACCACCTCTTCCTCGTCCTTCGCGCCCAGAAAGCGCGCGATGGTGCCGCGCACGCCCTCGTATTTCTCGGTGGCGAGGTTCGACAGGTAGTGCAACCCGCGGTGGACGTTGGAATATTCCTCGGCATAGCCACGGGTCACGGCGTCGATCACCACCTGCGGCTTCTGCGCCGAGGCGCCATTGTCGAGATAGGTCAGCGGCTTGCCGTTCACCTTGCGCGACAGGATCGGAAAATCTTCGCGGATTTTTTGCACGTCATACATAGCCAGCCATCCCGTTCGGCCCAACTCCCAGCAGGGAGACGATCATCATCAGCGCCAGAACCAGCGCCACGCTTGCGAGTATCAGCACCAGCAGCGCCTTGAAAGGGCTGCCGAGACCATGCGCCTCGTCGAGAAAATTGACGAGGATCCAGATGCCCACGATGAGGCTGCCCAGCACCACAAGCAGCGCCAGCCCGCCCGAGACCGCGCCCAGAAGCGCCACCCCCAGCTGCGCCAGCGCGCGCAGCGCCTGCAGCCAGATCAGCAGCACCGCCACATCCTCGATCCGGCCCGAGCCGCCCAAGGTGCGTCCGGCCCATGTCATCACGGCGATGGTGGCGGCCAGCATGGTGGCCAGCAGCAGCCCCATGGGCACGGGTGCCAGAAGCATGCCCGCGGGCACCTCGCCGCCGAGCTGCATCAGCCCGACGATCAGCGCGTTCAGCACCACCACCAGCGCGAAACCGGTCAGCAGCACCTCGCGCGACAGCCGCAGCGAGATCAGCCGACGCGCCACCTCGCGCGGGGCGACGATGGTCTGCCACGCCAGCGAAAGCAGGGCCGCGGCGCTCATGTGGCGGGCCGTCCGGTCACCGGTTCGGCGGGGCGTTCGGCGACGATCAGGCAGCGCAGCCAGAACCACAGGAACACCGCGAACCACAGCAGGCCGACCAGCGACAGCTGTGCCCCCTCGCCGACAAAGCCCGCGACGAGCCCGTTCAGCAGCACCAGCGGACTGGCCGCCAGCAGCGCCCAGAACAAGGCGAGCCGGGCACCATAGCCGGTGCCCTGCCCGCGAAAGAGTTTGGCCACGAGGTGGCTCAGCGCCGCCAGCACGTAAAGCGCAAGCGGCAGAATCACCATGCAGGCCAGAAGCGAGGCGCCCATCAAAGGGTTGAGATCAACCTGCTCCAGATGTGCCTGCCGCGCGAGAC
This sequence comes from Salipiger sp. PrR002, assembly GCF_010500775.1. Lineage (NCBI taxonomy): Bacteria > Pseudomonadati > Pseudomonadota > Alphaproteobacteria > Rhodobacterales > Roseobacteraceae > Salipiger > Salipiger sp. PrR002. The sequence goes on along the minus strand of NZ_JAAGOU010000001.1, from coordinate 177,278 downwards.
CCGGCAGCTGCGCAACGAAGAAGATTGCGCAGGCCACCATGGCAAACATCAGCGCCCGATCCTCGCGGGGGCCCTGCGACAGCAGGCGGCGCATCACCGCGCCCGGCCCCCGATAGGTGGCGACAATCTCGCGCGAGAGCGACATCAGCCGCGGCGCCGGCCCAGCCAGGCAGCGACGAGACCGTTGATCTCTTCCTGGATGCTCTCGTCCTCGACCTCCTGCACCGCCTCGGCGATGAAGGCGATGGTCAGCAGGTCTTCGGCCTCGCCACGCGACACGCCGCGGGCGCGCAGGTAGAACAGGCCATCCTCGTCGATCGCCCCCGAGGTCGAACCGTGCGAACAGGCGACGTCATCGGCATAGATTTCCAGCTCGGGCTTGGCGAGGAACTGGCTGTCCTCATCAAGCAGCAGCGACTGGCTGATCTGGTAACCATCGGTCTTCTGAGCGCCGGGCTTCACGAGGATCTTGCCCTGGAACACGCCGGTCGCGCCGTTGCGCAGCACCTTCTTGAACACCTGACGGCTTTCGCAGTTCACCGCGTCATGGGTGATGAACACCGTGTCGTCGTGGTGGAAATCGCCATCGCCCATGCAGGCGCCCGCGATGTGGCACAGCGCATCGTCGCCAGTCAGTTCGACCACGCATTCGTTGCGGGTCAGCACGCCGTTGACGGTCAGGGTGAAGGTCTTGAAGGTGCTCTCGGTGCCGAGACGGGCGAAGACATGCGTCGCCGCACGGCGCTCGTGGTCACGGCCCTGCACGCGCACGTGGTGGAAGCCCGCGCCATCGGCCACGTCCACTTCCATCACCTTGTTGAAGCGCGCCGCAGCCGGGCCGGATTCCAGCACCGTCAGATCGCCGCCCTCTTCGACCTTCACCACGTGGTGCAGGATCGCATCCGAGGTGTCCTCGGCATGGCGGTAGATCAGGTGCAGCGGCTTGGTGGCCTTGCCGGTCACGCGGATCAGCAGACCGTCGGTGGCGAAGGCGGTGTTGAGCGCGGCGAGCGGGCGCTCGACCGGGGTCTGACCCGCCGTTTCCAGCTGGCCGTAGAGGTCCTTGGCCCAGTGGATGTCCGACGTTTCTGCAAGACGCTCGATGCTGACGCCGTCGAGGGCCAGATCGTCGGACTCCTCGGCGCTGAACACGCCGTCGACGAAGACCACCTTGAGGGTGTCGCGTTCGCCGAACACCGGCGCCTCATCCGAGACGTCCATGACGGCTGCCGCGGGGGCCGCGGCGGCGGTCAGCGTCTCGGGGCGGGTGTATTTCCAATACTCGTCACGGGCGCCGGGCAGACCCATGGCCTGCACGCGCGTCAGCGCCGCCTCGCGGGCGGGGCGCGACCAGCCACCCTCGGGCAGGCTCAGCGCCGCCAGCCGCGTGTCGGTCGCGGTCTGTTTGACTTGGGGAAGTGCCATTTACGCTTCCTCCTCGATCAGGTCCGCATAGCCGTTCTGCTCGACTTCGAGCGCCAGCTCGGGGCCGCCGGTCTTGATGATGCGGCCGTTCGACATGATGTGCACGACGTCGGGTTTGATGTGGTCCAGAAGACGCTGGTAGTGGGTGATCACGAGGAAGCCACGGCCTTCGTCGCGCAGCGCGTTCACACCGTCGGCGACCAGCTTCATGGCGTCGACGTCGAGGCCGGAGTCGGTCTCGTCGAGGATGCACATCTTCGGCTCGAGCATCGCCATCTGCAGGATCTCGTTGCGCTTCTTCTCACCGCCCGAGAAGCCGACGTTGACCGGACGCTTGAGCATCTCGGCGTCGATCTTCAGCGATTTCGCCTTCTCGCGCACGACCTTGAGGAACTCGGTCGAGGACATTTCTTCCTGACCACGGGCCTTGCGCTGCGAGTTCACCGCGGTGCGCAGGAAGGTCATGTTGCCGACGCCGGGGATTTCCACCGGGTATTGGAACGCGAGGAAGAGGCCGGCTGCGGCGCGCTCTTCGGGCTCCATGTCGAGGATGTCTTCACCGCCGAGCGTGGCTTCGCCGCCGGTCACCTCATAGCCGTCCTTGCCCGACAGGACGTAGGACAGGGTCGACTTGCCCGAACCGTTCGGGCCCATGATCGCATGCACCTTGCCCGCTTCGACGGTCAGGTCCACACCTTTGAGGATCTGCTTGTCCTCTTCTTCCAGCTTCACCTGAAGGTTTTTAATTTCCAGCATAGGTTTCCCTCCTTGGGGGTGCGGTCAGGGCCGCACGGTCAGTTTCATGATCCGCAGCAGATCCTTCACCGGGAAGGCCTGAGGGACGATCTCGAACCGGGCCATGCGCCCGGTCATTTGCGGTCGGCCGAGCCAGTGCTCGACCTTGTGATAGTGTTGCCGCGGCGCGTAATCGTCGAAGAGCAGCACCAGCGGTTTCTCGGTCATGAAGGCGGCGGCAAGCGCGCAGCCCTCGCGGAAACGCCCGTCGACCAGCACCACGTCGGGCTGGCGGAACTCGGGCAGGTCCCAAACTTTCAGCGGGTACTCGGGGAAGCTGCGCCATTCGGCGTCGCTCACCGGGTGCCCCCATTCCTTTGTCGGCCCGATGTCGGACCAGATCACATCCACCTCGGTGCCCTGCGCGGGCGGGTTGGCGGCAAGCCAGCGGCGCATCATCTGCGCCCAGTCCTTGTCCGACTCCACCGAGAACACCGATTTCCCCGGCATCTCGGAGGCCAGCACCGTCGAGCCGCCCGACCCATACTCGAGGATCACCTCCGCCGCGGCGTATTCAGCGCGCAGGAGCGCGGCCTCCGCCTCGGGGAGCGTGAGCTCGGGCCGGGTCAGCACGTCGCTCATGGGGTGATCACCACCGCCGTACCCGACACCGAAACCATGAGCATCGAGTTGCCCACCACCTCGTAATCGAGATCGACGCCGACCACCGCGTTCCCGCCGAGCGCAATGGCGCGCTCCTTGAGTTCACGCATGGCCACGTCGCGCGCGTCCTGCAGCTTGGCCTCGTAGGCGCCAGAGCGCCCGCCGATCACATCGGTGATCGAGGCAAAGAGATCACGCACGACATTCGCGCCCATGATCGCCTCGCCCACCACGACCCCTTTGTAAGAGGTGATGCGGTGGCCTTCGATGCTGTTGGTGGTGGTGACGATCATCGCTCAGCCCTCAGCCCAGAAAGTAGCGGAACGCCATCATGACGATGAGCGCGAGGCCCGCCGCGGCGCTTGCGGTGAGCAGCACCGAGTTGGCCATCAGCCCCTCGGTGTTGCCCTTGCGCTTGCGCACGCCAAGCCCGATCAGCACGCCAAGAAAGACGCCAATCGCCGCCCCGGCGGACTCCAGAACCAGCTGTTGCAGCATCCGGTCTCTCCCTTCGGCGGGCCTTAGCCCACCGAGCCTTCGAGCGAGATGGCGACGAGCTGCTGGGCTTCCATGGCGAACTCCATGGGCAGCGCCTGCAGCACTTCCTTGCAGAAGCCATTGACCACCAGAGCCACGGCCTCTTCCTCATCCATGCCACGCTGGCGGCAATAGAAGAGTTGGTCGTCGTCCACTTTCGAGGTGGTCGCCTCATGCTCGCAGCGCGAGGAGTTGTTCTTCACCTCGATGTAGGGAACCGTATGCGCCCCGCATTTATCGCCGATCAGCAGGCTGTCGCACTGCGTGTAGTTGCGCGAGTTCTTCGCCTTCGGGTGCATCGACACCAGACCACGATAGGTGTTCTGCGCCACGCCCGCCGAGATGCCCTTCGAGACGATCCGGCTCTTGGTGTCCTTGCCAAGGTGGATCATCTTGGTGCCGGTGTCGGCCTGCTGGTGGTTGTTGGCGATGGCGATCGAGTAGAACTCGCCCTGGCTTTCGTTGCCGCGCAGGATGCACGACGGGTATTTCCAGGTCACGGCCGAGCCGGTTTCCACCTGCGTCCACATCACCTTGGCACGGTCGCCGCGGCAGTCGGCACGCTTGGTGACGAAGTTGTAGATGCCGCCCTTGCCTTCCTCGTCGCCGGGGAACCAGTTCTGGACGGTCGAGTATTTCACCTCGGCGTCTTCCTCGACGATGATCTCGACCACGGCGGCGTGCAGCTGTGCGGTGTCACGCTTCGGCGCGGTGCAGCCCTCGAGGTAGCTGACGTAAGATCCCTTGTCGGCGATGATCAGCGTCCGCTCGAACTGGCCGGTGTTCTCGGCGTTGATGCGGAAGTAGGTCGACAGCTCCATCGGGCAGCGCACGCCCGGCGGCACATAGACGAACGAGCCGTCCGAGAAGACCGCCGAGTTCAGCGTGGCATAGAAGTTGTCCGACACCGGGACCACCGAGCCAAGGTACTTCTTGACCAGTTCGGGGTGGTTCTTGATCGCCTCGGAGATCGAGCAGAAGATCACGCCCGCCTTCTCAAGCTCTTTCTGGAAGGTGGTGCCGACCGACACGGAGTCGAAGACCGCGTCCACGGCGACCTTGCGGCCTTCGGCAGGCGCATCCTCGGCACCTTCGATGCCCGCAAGGATCATCTGCTCCTTGAGCGGAATACCCAGCTTTTCATAGGTGGCCAGCAGCTTGGGGTCGACCTCGTCCAGCGACTTGGGCTTGGTCTCCATGCTTTTGGGGCGCGCATAGTAATACTGCTTCTGGAAGTCGATCTTGGGATAATCGACCATCGCCCAGCTGGGCTCTTCCTTGGTCAGCCAGCGGCGGAAGGCCTCGAGACGCCAGTCGGTCATCCACTCGGGCTCTTCGTTCTTTTCCGAGATCAGACGCACGATGTCCTCATTGAGGCCCATCGGCGCGTATTCCATCTCGATGTCGGTTTCCCAGCCGTATTTGTAGGTCGAGACGGCCTCGACCGCGTCAACGGTCTCCTGCTCGACACCTTCTTTCACGGTGATGTTGTCAAAAGCTGCCATCAGCCTTTTCTCCTGTCGTCCCGGGGCGCACCATGCGGGCTGCCCTGCGTTTCCGGTGACGCGCGTGACCTCAGGAGGCCGGCGCGTATTTCTTCCGATACTGACGTGCCCATGCTTCGGCGAAGCGCAGCACGTCCTCTTCCCGTGTCGTCGGGCCAAGGCTCACGCGGATCGCGCTGCCGGCCACTTCGTCGTCAAATCCCATTGCCCGCAGCACGCGGGAGGCGCGGACCTTGCCGCTGGAACAGGCCGAGCCCGCAGAGATCGCGAAGCCGGCCAGATCCATCTGCATCACCTGCGTCTCGCCCTTCCAGCCCGGCAAAGCGAAGCAGGAGGTGTTCGGCAGGCGCGGCGCACCATTCCCGACAAAAATAGTCTCTGGGGCGGCAGCCGCAATAGCGTTTTCTAGAATAGTTCTAAGTTTTTCGATTCCTGTCCAGACGTCATCGGCCAGATCGCGCGCAGCCGCCTCCGCCGCTGCACCAAATCCCGCGATACCGATCAGGTTCTCGGTGCCCGCGCGGCGCCCCATCTCCTGCCCGCCGCCCTTCATCTGCGGCGGAAGGTCGGTGCCGCGCTTCATCACCAGCGCGCCGATTCCCTTCGGCCCGCCCAGCTTATGCGCCGAGACGATGGCCATCTGCGCGCCCGACCAGTTGAAAGCGAAGGGCAGCTTGCCAAAGACCTGCGTGGCATCCACCACCGCCAGCCCCTGCGGCAGGTCCTGAATGACGCCGGTCTCGGAGTTCGCCGCCTGCAGCGCGGTCTGCGCCGGGTCGCTCACGCTTACGCGCCCCTGCCCGTCCACCGGAAGATCGCAGGTGAGCCATGCCGCCATGGCATCATGCTCGATATCCGCGCCATGCAGCCCGCGCCCGACACAGGCCAGCGCCGCCGCTTCGGTGGCGCCGGAGACAAAGACCACATCCGCCCCATCTGCCCCCAGCGCCGAGGCGACCTGCGCCCGCGCCTTTTCCATCAGCCCTTTGGCCGCGCGCCCTTCGGCGTGCACCGAAGACGGGTTGCCCACGACATCCATCGCCGCGATCATCGCATCCCGCGCCTCGGCCCGCAGCGGGGCCGTCGCATTCCAGTCGAGATAGGCCCGCGTCACGCCGCCCCTCTTTCATTGTTCCAAAAATACGCGCCCCGGGGTCACGGACCGACCGGGCCGCCGCCTGAGCCTCACGCCTCGCTGGCGGCCACTTCGTCCTGTTCGTCGACCACGGCGAAAAGCGACGGCACCGCCGGACAGGGCGCGAGCGCATTGCTCACCACATCCGACAGCCGCGCCTGATGCAGGTAGACATAGACATGCGCCGAAAGCGACTGCCACAGGCGGTTCGAGAGCGATTGCGCCCGGCTGCCCGAAGCCCCGCCCGAGGCACCAGCCCCCTTGTGCATCGCGTCCACGGTCTCGTCCACCGCCGCGAGGATGTCCACAACGCGGATCTCGTCAGGGGTCTGGGCGAGCCGATATCCGCCGCCCGGCCCGCGCACAGAGGCCACCAGCCCCGCCCGCCGCAGCTTGACGAAAAGCTGCTCGAGATAGGGCAGCGAGACGTCCTGACGCTTCGAGATGTCACCGAGGGTCACAAGCTCGCCCTCTGGCTGCAGGGCGATGTCCACCAGCGCCACCATCGCGTAGCGCCCTTTCGTACTCAGCTTCACGCTCGCCTCCCCGGGCGCCATGCGCCCAACCGATTGACCTTGACCGGGCAATTGCCTATCTGCAATGAAGCCCTTTCCCGTGCCCGCACGGGATTTAGAAACGTTCTAAAGTGCCGCAGAAATATCGTCAAGAATTTCGCGCACACCGATCAGGAGCAGTTCCGCCCGATGCCCGAGGTCATTTTTCCCGGACCCGAAGGCCGCCTTGAAGGCCGCTATCATCCGCAAAAAGACAATGACGCCCCCATTGCCATCGTCCTGCATCCGCACCCGCAGTTCGGCGGGACGATGAACAACAAGGTCGTCTATAACCTTCACTACGCCTTCTACAACATGGGTTTCACCGTGCTGCGGTTCAATTTCCGCGGCGTGGGCCGGAGCCAGGGCGAATACGACCAGGGCATCGGCGAGCTTTCCGACGCCGCCTCGGCGCTCGACTACCTGCAGTCGATGAATAACAATTCCAAGCACTGCTGGGTCGCGGGATTTTCTTTCGGTGCCTGGATCGGCATGCAACTGCTGATGCGCCGCCCCGAGATCACCGGCTTCGTCTCGGTCTCGCCGCCGGCGAACATGTATGATTTCTCGTTCCTCGCCCCCTGCCCCTCGTCGGGTCTGATCATCAACGGCACCAATGACCGCGTGGCGCCGCCCGCGGACACCACGACGCTGGTGAACAAGCTCAAGGAACAGAAGGGCATCACCATCACCCACGAGCAGATCGAGGGTGCCGGCCACTTCTTTGAAGAGCCGCATATGGACACGATGATCGACAATGTCACCGGCTACGTGAAGCGCCGCCTGACCGAAACCACGCGCTGAGCCGCGGGCGCGGGCCCGGCCCGCGCTGCGGTCCGCAAGCCCAAGCCCCGGAGAGCGTCATGCAACTGACCGAGGAACTGGCCGACAAACTGGCCGATGACACGTTCAAGGTGATGAAAGTGACCGGCGACGACCGGTTCTTCATGGAGGTCGCCAAAGTCATTGGCGCCTCCTCCACCACCCTTGAGGAAGCCTATCTCACCTCGATCCGCGTGCGCATGGCCGAGCGCCGAGCGCGCGCCTTCCTCGTCGAGCGGCTGAACGCCGCCAAAGCGAGCGGCCTCGATGCAGACGGTGCCGCGGACACCGGGGACACGCCCACATGAGCACCGAACGCCTCGACGCGCAGATGGCCTTCCTCATCGAGGCGGGCCGCCTTTCTGCGGTGACCCGCGCCACCAAGACCTCGGATGGCGCGCGCTTCGAGAACTCCGCCGAGCACAGCTGGCACCTCGCGCTCTTTGCGCTGGTGCTGGGCGAGCACGCCCCCGAGGGGGTGACCATCGAGCGCGTCATCAAGATGCTGCTGCTGCATGATCTCGTAGAGATCGACGCGGGCGACAACCCGTTCTTCGGGGATGTGGACGAGGCCGCCAAGGAAGCCGAGGAAGCCGCCGCCGCCGACCGTCTCTTCGGCCTGCTGCCCGCCGATCAGGGTGCCGAATTGCGCGCGCTCTGGGACGAGTTCGAAGCCAATGATACCCCCGACGCACGGTTTGCCAAATCCGTCGACCGGTTCCAGCCGCCGAACATGAACCTCGTCACGCAAGGCGGCTCCTGGGTCGACTACAAGGTGACCTGGCCGGTGTTCGAGAAGAAGATGGCGCCGAAGATCCAGAGCGGCGCGCCGAAACTCTGGGATTGGCTGGCCCCCAAGGTGCAGAGCTTCCTCGCGCGGCTTTCGGCCTGACGTTGCAAGATGGGGGCGCTGCCCCCGTCCGCCTGCGGCGGCCTCCCCCGGGATATTTCGGTCTAGACGAAGCCCGATGCCCGCTTCGCTTAGATCCAAATATCCCGGGGGTGAGGCGCAACGCGCCGAGGGGGCAGCGCCCCCTTTATCCCGACATACGAAAAAGGGCGCCCGACCGGGCGCCCTTTTCTTTTGCGAGCTGCGCGGCCTCAGTAGTGGATCGCGCGGCCCCATGCGTCGAGGACGCTTTCGTGCATCATCTCCGACAGCGTCGGGTGCGGGAAGACGGTGTTCATCAGGTCTTCTTCGGTGGTCTCAAGCTGGCGGCCCACCACGTAGCCCTGGATCAGCTCGGTGACTTCCGCGCCGATCATATGCGCGCCCAGAAGCTCGCCGGTCTTCTCGTCGAAGACGGTTTTCACCAGCCCCTCGGGCTCGCCAAGCGCGATCGCCTTGCCGTTGCCGATGAAGGGGAAGCGGCCGACCTTGATTTTATAGCCCGCCTCTTTCGCCTGCGCTTCGGTCATGCCGACCGAGGCCACCTGCGGGTGGCAATAGGTGCAGCCCGCGATGGAGTTGGGATCGACCGCATGCGGATGACCGCCGGCGATGAGCTCGGCCACCATGACGCCCTCGTGGCTCGCCTTATGCGCCAGCCAGGGCGCGCCGGCGATGTCACCGATGGCGTAGACGCCTTCGATGCCGGTGCGGCAATGCTTGTCCACCACCACGTGGGTGCGCTCCACCTTCACGCCGAGCGCTTCGAGACCCAGCCCTTCGGTGTTGCCGACGATGCCGACCGCCGAGATCACCGTGTCGAACTCTTCCTTGGTGACCTTGCCGCCTTGCTCGATATGCGCGGTGACCTTGCCCTTGGCGCGGTCAAGCTGCTTGACCATGGTCTTCTCGCGGATCTTCAGACCCTGCTTCTCGAACTGCTTCTTGGCAAACTTCGAGATTTCTTCATCTTCCACGGGCAGGATGCGGTCCATCACCTCGACCACCGTCGTATCGGCGCCGAGCGTGTTGTAGAAGCTGGCGAACTCGATGCCGATGGCACCCGAGCCGATGACCAGCAGCTTCTTGGGCATGCGGCCCGGCTGCAGCGCGTGCTTATAGGTCCACACCAGATCGCCATCCGCCTCGAGGCCCGGCAGTTCGCGCGCGCGCGCGCCGGTGGCGATGACGATGTTCTTCGCCGTCAGCTCTTCGGTGCCTTTGTCGGTCTTGACCGTGACCTTGCCCTTGGCGGGGATCGAGGCCTCGCCCATGATCGCCGTCACCTTGTTCTTCTTGAGAAGATGGGTGACGCCGGAGTTCAGCTGCTTGGCCACACCGCGCGAGCGTTTCACCACCGCATCGAGATCGTAACCGATCTTCTCGGCGCTCAGGCCGTAGTCTTCGGCGCGCTGCATGAAGTGGTAGATCTCCGAGGACCGCAGCAGCGCCTTGGTCGGGATGCAGCCCCAGTTGAGGCAGATGCCGCCCATGTGCTCGCGCTCCACCACGGCCACCTTGAGGCCGAGTTGGGCGCCGCGGATGGCGGCGACGTAGCCCCCCGGTCCGGCACCGATGACGATCATATCGAAGCTTTGCGAAGCCATGGCTCTCTCCCGCCGAGTCAAATTAGTTTGATATTAAACCATCTCCCCGGGGGCTTCAACGCCGCGCCGCGAAAGATCGCCTGCCCCGCAGGCAGCTAGGGCGATGCGGGACTTCAGGCAAGGTGACGGGCCACGGCGGAATACGCAACCCGCCACGCGAAAGCTTGCCGCCGGACCGCCGCAAACAACAAGAAAGGCCCGGGCGACAGGATCGCACGGGCCTTAATTCATTAGGCTAATCTGAGGTTCTGGCCGCTCAGGCCGCCTCAACCGCCTGCAGTTTGCGCAGCACCTCGCCATAGCCGCCACCCTGAAGGTAGCCGCTTTCGGGCGAGGTCGAATTGCGCGACAGCGCCTCGTTGCGGGTGGGGAAGCGCCCGAACTCGCGGATCACTTCGCGGTGTGCCCGAGCGTGCAGCAGGTTGCTGGCGCCGGTCTCGGTCAGCCTCTCTTTCATCAGGCGGATGCACCGCTCCTGATCGCAGAGGTTCTCGGAATGCATCAGCGGCAGGTAGAAGAACTGCCGCGCGGGCTCGTCGATCTTCAGATCCCAGCCGCGCCAGATCGCCTGTTTGGCTGCCGCCAGCGCCACCTCATCCGCAGAGAAGGCCTTGGCCTCGCCACGGAACATGTTGCGCGAGAACTGATCGAGCAGGATCACATAGGCAAGCGCGCCGCTGGGATAGGTGAGCCATAGCCCGAACCGCCCCTCCATCGCGCCTTCCCAAGTCTCCTCGAACTGGGAGCGGATCTCGGCGTCGAGCGCCGGGTCCGTTTTGTACCATTTGTCGCTGTCGGTCTGGTCGAGCCAGAATGCCAGAATATCCTCGGGGGCCTTCATACCTTCCATCCTTGCGTGCCGCTCCGGTGTCATGAACAGGTTACATTCGCCTGCACCGGATGCTGAAGTCACAAATTCTGTCAATTGCGACAATCCCTGCTTTCGTCCGTGTCTGCCCGAAAATCAGGCATTCACCTCAATCTGTCTTCGGCCTCTGCCTCGGCGCGCGCGGCCTCGATCATCTCGGCCTCCGCGGCTTCTTGTGCGTCGATCACCGCCTCCTGCGCGACCTCGACCGCCACCATGGAGCCGGTGGGCGCCACTGCGGCGAAGGCGCCGATATCGTCCGCCTGCGGTGCCGCGCGGCGGGTCATGCGCCAGCCCGCGTAGCCGGTGAGACCCAGCATCAGCGCCGAGATCAGCATGAAGAAGCCGCCCGGCCCCATCGTCTGCATCGCGTAGCCCGAGATCAGCGGCCCGGCGATGGCCCCAAGGCCGTTGATGAACAGCAGGCCCGCAGAGGCCGCCGCCATACGGTCCGTGCCGAGGAAGTCGTTGGTGTGGGCGATGAGGATCGAATAGAGCGGGTTCGAGGCGCCGCCGATCAGGAAGGCCGCCGCCAGCAGCACGGTGAAATGCCCCGAAAGCGTCACCGCCAGCGCCGCCGCCACGCCGCCGACCAGCGCCACCGCCATGACCAGCACGCGGCGGTCCATCCGGTCCGACAGCCAGCCCAGCGGATACTGAGTGACCAGCGCCCCCACATAGAAGGCCGCGACGAAGGTGGAGATCTGCGCAAGGCTCAGCCCCGCCTCCGAGCCATAGACCGCCGCCATACCAAACTGCGAGGCGAAGACACCGCCCAGCAGGAACATCCCGACCATGCCCAGCGGCGAGACGTGGAACAGCTCCAGCAGGCTCATCGGGCGGGTGGTGTCAAAGGCGGGCGTCGGCGAGATCGACAGCAGAATGGGCGCGAAGGCGATCGAAACCAGCACCGAGGGGATCACGAAAAGCAGGAAGCCCGAGCTGTCGGGGATCAGCAGCATGGCCTGCGCGGCGATGATGCCGACCATCTGCACGATCATATAGGCCGAGAGCGCCTGCCCGCGGTTCTCGTTCGACGAGGCGTTGTTGAGCCAGCTTTCGGCGGTCACATAGACGCCGCAGTAGCAAAAGCCGATGACCATCCGCTCGATGGTCCAGACGATGGGATGCGGGAACGCCGGGTAGAGGATCAGCACCGCCGAGATGAACGAGCCAAGCGCGGCGAAGACCCGCACGTGCCCGACGCGGCGGATCATTCCGGGCGTCAGCCGCGAGGCAAGCAAGAAGCCCGCGAAGTACCCGGCCATGACGATCGACATGGAGAAGGCCGAGAACCCCGCGTCGCCGCCGCGCACACCCAAGAGCGAGCCCTGCAGACCGTTGCCCACCATCAGCAGCATGACGCCCAAAAGCAGCGCCCAGGAATTCTTCAGAACCTCGGTCATGTCCGGCCCCTTTTTCCACATCCGCCGCGACGCAGTTTGGTCACGATCTGCTGCGGCGATTCTTACCTTTGCCCTGCCCTGCCCTCACGACGCTTTCGGCGCAAGAGCATTCTAATTTCGTCGCAAAATTGGGCATATTTCGCACCGAAAACCCGCGTGATTTGTTAACTACCTAGTATGGCACCGTCACGGTTGCATTTTCACAAACGCGAAAATGCGACAGGTAAACAAACTCTTACCGGGAGTCGCATGCAGCTTGGTGAATTCAAATGGCGCGCAGCCACATGAGCGCCGCAAAGAAGGCGCAATTCAGGCGCCAAATATGGATGTGCGGGACATGTTTTCCCCGCGCAGTGGAGGAACCAGTGAGGGGGCGCATCCGTCATGACGCGCACGAGGAGTACGACTGGAAAGACCCGACGGCTCGGCAAGACATTCATGCTGAGAAGGTTTCGCGAGCAGGAGGACGGCTCGCTGACCGTGGAAATGGCGATCTGGGCACCGTTTTTGCTCTGCATGCTCGCGCTGATCATGGATTTCGCCTATCTCATGGTGGTCAACGCCAACATGTGGAGCGCCGCGCGCGACACCGCCCGCGCCGTCTCGATCCACCGGGTGCGCCCGGAAGAGGCCAACGACTACCTGCGCAGCAGGCTGTTTTTCGGCAACAATGATTATGTCGTCGATGTGCAGGTCGACCGCGACGAGGTCGATGCCCGCATCAGCCTGCCGGGGGCCAAAGCGTCTCTGACGCCGGTCATGGGCCGCTACGTGGTGGGCGAGTTGAAGGCGTCGATCTCGATGCTGCGGGAGCCCAGCTGATGACGGCATCCCGTATCTGGCCGCGCCTGCGGGCCGGGCTGTGGCGCAATGAAGACGGCGCAGGAACAGCCATCGCGCTCTTCATGCTGATCATCGGCACATTGCTCGGCGGCGCAGCGATCGACGTGGCCAACGCGTGGCGCGTGAAGGAAATCCTGCAATCCAACGCAGAGGCCGCAGCCCTCAGCGCCGCCACCCGCGCCTCCGAGCCGCTGATCGGTCAGAGCCCGCGCAAGGTCGCGCAGCGCATCGCAGGCAGCGGGCTGGAGGTCGCGAAGCTCGACAACGCATGGCACAAGCAAAGCTTCGAGATCGGGCGGCGCGACGCCCAAAGCGGCGACTTCCTGCCCGGCCAGCATCCCTATGACGCCGTGCGGGTCACGCTGAACCGCGACGAAGCCCATGACAGCGCCGAGCCGCTGCTGTTTCTCGGCCTCTTTGGCTACGACAAATGGGACTTGCAAGGTCAGGCCGTGGCGCAGTTCCGCACCCGTGGCGCGCTGCGCTGCCCCGCGCCGCTGCTGTCGCTGCAGACGCGGGTGGATGTCTCGGCGCTGGATGTCTTCCTTGGCATTTGTCTGATGGCCAACGCCGGTGTCGACTACGGCGAGATGCCGCTCTGGCGGACCGATGAAACCGATGCGCTGATCGACAAGCTGCTCACCCAAGGTGTCGCCCTGCCCCGGCTCGACCTCTTCGGCCTGCAAGAGCTCAGCCTGTCGGACATCGAGGCGGTCGCCCGCACCGCCACGCAGAACCTGCACATCCGCGATCTCGACGACATCGAGGTGCTGAGCGACGGCAGCGTCTACATCGACTGCGAGGCCGGAGAGGTGCTGCGCTTGGGCGATGGGTTCGTGGTCGAGAACGCGGCGATCTTTTCCGAATGCCCGATCCGCTTCGAGGGCGAGGTGTCGCTGCGCGCCAGCCTCGTGGTGTCGAACCTGCTGTCGCTGGTGCGTGACCTCGACGAGGTGCGGCTGCGGCCCGACAAGCTGCTCACCGGATCGCCAGCCTGCGCGCCCGGGGATGGGGTGAAGGTGCTGCTCTTTGCCGATCTCGATGCGGTTGCGGGCATCCCCGCGCTGGTCTCGACGGACCGGCCGCTGGGCCAATTCCTTGACCAGACGGTCGAGGAGACAGGCACGCTGCTATCCGGCACGCTCGATCTGCTGGGCGGGATCGTGAACCCGCTGGTGCGGGAGATCTCCGAGATCACCACCGATCTGCAACTGCTGCCGATCTGCCTCAACGCCGAGACCATGCTGAACGGCGATACGGTGGTGCTGCGCTGACCGCTCGCCCTCAGGGGATCAGCAGCGAGGCATCACCGTACGAGAAGAACCGGTAGCGTTCGGCAATCGCATGAGCATAGACGCGGTCCATCCGCTCCTTGCCCATGAAGGCCGCCACCAGCATCATCAGCGTCGATTTCGGCAGGTGGAAATTGGTCATCAGCGCGTCGGCGACGTGGAAGGTGAAGCCGGGGTAGATGAAGATGTCCGTCACTCCGCTCCAAGGCGCGATGGCCCCTGTGTCGCGCGCGGCGGTCTCGATCAGGCGCAGCGCGGTGGTGCCCACCGGGATCACCCGCCCACCGGCCGCCTTGGTGGCGGCGATCTCGGAGGCGGCCACTTCGGTCACCTCGCCCCATTCGCCGTGCATCTTGTGGGTGGTCACATCGTCCACCTTCACCGGCAGGAAGGTGCCCGCGCCCACGTGCAGCGTCACATGGGTGAATTCCACGCCCCGCGCCTTCAGCGCCGCCAGCAGCGCATCGTCGAAATGCAGCGAGGCCGTCGGGGCGGCCACCGCGCCCGAATTCTTGGCCCAAACGGTCTGATAGTCTTCCTTATCTTGGGCATCGGCGGCGCGTTTGGCGGCGATATAGGGCGGGAGCGGCATCGCCCCGGCCTCGGCCAGCGCGGCATCGAAATCCTCGCCGGTGAGGTTGAAGCGCAGCAGCCCCTGCCCGTCCTCGCGCGCCTCAAGCGTTGCCGAAAGCTGGTCCGAGAACACCACCGTCTCGCCCTCGCGCAGCTTCTTCAGCGGCTTGACCAAGGCAGACCAGAGCCCGCCCGCCCGCGGCTCGAGCAGCGTCACCTCGATCCGCGCCTCGGTCTCGCCCTGCGCGCTGGAGCGATGGCGCAGACCTGAAAGTCGCGCCGGGATCACCTTGGTGTCGTTCAGCACCAGCCGGTCGCCGGGCTGCAGCCAGTCGGTCAGGTCGCGCACGATGGCATCGGTGATGCACGCGCCCTCGGCCACCAGCAGCCGCGCTGAAGAGCGCGGATGCGCCGGGCGCGTGGCAATGAGGTCCTCGGGGAGAGGGAAGTCGAAATCGGAAAGCTGCATGGATTTGGGTGCTCTTGGAAGTGGGCGCTGCGCTACTGACTCACCTGCGGCGGCGGGCGCCGGAAGATGTCACGGAACATGCCCGGGGTGAAGACCGAAAGCGGGTTCACGCTGACCGCCGGATCGGCGACCGGGCCGCGCAGGTTGAAGTTGAAGCCGATCAGCCCCTCGCCCTTGCGCGAGAAAAGCTGCCCGATGCCGTTGATCACATAGATCGGCGACAGCACGCCCTGCATGTCCATCATGCCGCTGGCAAGGTTGGCATAGCCGTCCATCGAAATGCCCATTGACGGGCCAGTGGCGCTGGAGCGGGTGAGGATGATCTGCTGCGGGGTGAGGCGGAAGCGGGCGTCTACCTCGGAAAAGAAGATGCCCGGCCCGTTGAGCTGGTCGAGGATGCCAACCACGCTGATACCGTCGAGCAGTTGCACCACCGCCGGATTCTTTTGCATCCGCGTTCCCTCGATGGTGAGCGCGCCGTCGTATTCGCCGGTCTTGCCCTGCACCGGCACGAGGGTCAGATCGAAGGTGCCGTCCTGAATGTTCTGCATCACCCCCGCGCCCTTGAGCACGTCGCCCGCGTCCCGCGCCCGGATGCGGATGGCCGTGCCGCCGTTCTGCGGAACCACATCGCCGCGCACCGGGGCCCGCCCACCCACGCTGCCGGTGAAGGTGCCGTTGATGCCGCGCCGGGTGTCGAACTTTCCCTGCAGATTGGTGATGGCGATCTTGTCGGTGACCTGCAGGCGGTTCACGGCGATGTCGATCGGCCCGCCACCGCTGCCACCACCGCCCGAGCCGCCAACCGGCGCGCCGCGCATGTCGAGCATATTGCCGGTGAGGCGCATGGCCGGTGCCGCGTTGCGCCCGCGCCCGCTCAGCACCGCCGCCCCGTCGAACCAGCCGCCTGCGCGCAACACCGGCAGCGACAACTGGCGCAGCGTGCCGTTCTCGTTGAGCGAGACCGAACCCTGCGCAGTCAGCCCCGGCGCACGCAGCGCCAGCTTCTCGACCGAGACCGGCGTGCCCAGCGTGCCCGCCACTTCCAGCGATCCCGTGCCGCCCTGCGACAGCCGCCAGCCCAGTTGCGGCAGCGACACGCCAAGACCCGCAAGATCCGAGGTCAGCACGAACTGCGGCGGCTGGCCGTGCGCCAGCGTGATGTCGATGCTGCCGCGCCCCTGCCCCGAGAAGGTGCCCGCAGGCAGGCCGATCCCCAGCGCCTGCGAGACAGCTTCGGAGAGCACCACCGCGCCTTCGACCTTGCCGGGCGTGTCCGGCGTGAAGGATTGGCTCCACGCGCCGTCAAAGGGCGCGCCCGACAGATCGCCCTTGCCGCTCACACTGACGCCAGTGTCATCCACCGCCACGTAAAGCTCATCGGCGCTCAGCACCTTGCCCGGCACAAGCTCGGCGCTTTCGACGCCCGTCACTATGGCGTCGGCGATCACCGCGATCTCCTCGCGCTGCACGCCCTTCTTCAGCGGCGTCACCACCCGCACCTGCGCCGAGACCTCTCCGGTCCCCAGCGCCACGGGTTTGTTGGCCTTCTTCATCACCTCGAGCGGCTCTTCGTCGAGATAAGAGAGCGCCGCCTCAAGCGAGCCCGTCGCCTTGACGTTGACCTCGCCGGTCATCGGGCGCTGCGTGAGATCGGGAATGACAAAACTCGAGCCCTTGCCCTGCAAAAGCCCGCCCTGCGTGGGCCGCACCTCGCCGCTGTCGAGCATCACGGACAGGCGGTTGCGCAGGAAAGAAAGCTGGCCGACGCCTTCGTAAAGACGCGGCAGCGTGCGCGAATAGGTCAGCTCCACCCCCTCGAAGCGGCTTTGCAGATAGGGCACCAAGCTGCCGCCGGGATCGAGCCGCAGGGCCAGCCCCACATCGTGGAAGGTGCCCGCGTAGATGTTCTTTTCGACCCAGTCGCGCGCCTTTTCCGCCGCCGCGCGCGGCCAATAGGCCAGCAGCGTCTCGGGGGTCAGCGTGTCGAGCTGCGCATCCAGCGCCAAGCGCCAGCCCGCCTCCTCCGCCGCCAGAGTGCCACTCGCGCGCAGCGGCAGCTTCGGATCGGTCACCCGCAGGCGGCCAAGCTCGAAGCGGAATGGATCGAAGTTCAACCGCCAGTCGGTCTCGGCCCCCGCCAGTTGCAGCTTGTCGTCAAAGAACCCCTTGGGATCGGCCTCCAGCCGGGTAAAGCGGAACTGACCCACCATGGCGCCGGGCATGCCCTGCGACAGCCCTTCGAGCACCGCGCGCCCGTCCGAGACCATGGTGCCCAGACGGCTCTTCACCGAGATCTCGTCAAAGGTCAGCGTGGCGGTCTTGGGGTCGAACGAGAAATAGGTGCGGGCATTCTCGAAGGGGATCGGCTGCGTCTCGGGGCGCGGCTGCAGCACGCCCTCGCCGATCTGCAACGTCGCCGACAGCGCGCCCAGCTTGTCGCCGCCGGTGACATTGCCGCGCAGCGAGCCAGAGATGGGCGCGCGCAGACCATTGAGCCACGCCAAGGCCGGGCTTTGCGTTGCGATGTCCTGCGCCAAGAGGTTGCTGAGCGTGGTGCCGAAGCTGACACTGTCCTCGCCAATCCGGCTCTCGGCATTGAACGACAGGGTGGCGGGCACATCGCTGTTGCCCAGCAGCGCCACATCCCCCGCAATGCGCAGCGTGTCGCCCTCGCGCCGCAGCCCGACGCGGCCGCCGTCCGCCGTCCACGCCCGGCCCGCGCGGGCGTCCTCATAGCGCAGCGTCAGCGCATCCGCCTCGACCGAGCGCAGCCCGGCCAGCCGCGGCTCCTCGGCCAGCGTGTCGATCTGCGCAAGGATCGTCGCAAGATCGGGGGCCAACCCGTCCGAGGCGAACATACCATCGACACCCATGGTGAGGTCGCCATTGGGATCGCGCCGCAGCATCAGTTGCACGCCAGAGACACGCACCGCCCGCAACTGGTACTCGCCGCGCAGCAGCTGCGTCGGAGCCAGCCCGACCTCGACCAGCGCCAGCGAGCCCAGCTGCCCGCCCTCGGCGCTTTGCAATTGCACATCGGTCAGCGCGATGCGGGCCAGCCAGTCGGGCTGCAGCCGCAGCCGCAGGTCGCCGAAATCCACCTTCAGGCCCGGCACCGCCTCGGCCAGCCGCGTCTCGATCGCGCTGCGCATCCAGTCCGGCGCCGAGACCGAGCGCCCCATCGCGTACCAGATGCCGCCTGCCAACAGCGCCGCCACCAGCACCAGTACGCCAAGCCCGCAGCCGCAGCCCCAGAGCACGACGCGGCGGCGTCCGGAACGGGATTTTCTGGCTTTGCGGCGGTCGGTCACTGGCGGCGCGCTTTCATCTCGCTATTGTCCTTCTTCGGGTTCTAGCCCAAGAACCACGCAAAGCGAACTGCCCCAAAGGAGATGCGCGATGTCCGACATGGCCCACGATTTCACCCTTCCCGTCACCGGCGGCGGAGAGATCACCCTCTCGGACCTGCGGCCCTCGAAGGTGGTGCTGTTCTTCTACCCGCGCGACGACACCTCCGGCTGCACGGTCGAGAACCAGGATTTCTCGCGGCTGCTGCCCGAGTTCGAAGCTCTGGATACCAAAGTCTTTGGCATCTCGGCAGACTCCTTGGAAAGCCACGAAAAATTCATGCGCAAGAAGGCGCTAACCGTGCCGCTGCTGTCCGATGAGACCGCCCAGACCTGCACCGCCTTTGGCGTGTGGAAGGAAAAGAAGATGTACGGCAAGACCTTCATGGGCATCGAGCGCACGACGATTTTGATCGACGGCGAAGGCCGCATCGCGCGCGAATGGCGCAAGGTGAAGGTGCCCGGCCACGCCGAAGAAGTTCTTGAGGCGGTGAAGGCGCTTTAAGCGCTCCGGCGGCAAGTGGCGGATCAACTCCCTTCGAAGGGAGTTCCAAGGTCCTTACAAGGACGTTGTGGTCCGCCAAGCGGCCCGCGCGCCGCTGCGTGCCAAGTGCGATGCCGAAAAACCGGGCATGCCCCGGCGTAACTTCTATACAAAAGAAGTATCTGAGATCGGCGAGTTTTCGCCGTTTGCGCGTTGATCCGCTGCTCTTGGCGAATCGCAAGCCCAAAATTGTTGCGATTTCGGGGGGGTCTGTTACTCCCCTAGCAGGCGTTGGAGTTAGGGGACCTTCGCCAGAACAGGGACGGAATAAGGGACTGACACGTGCGAACGCGTCTCGCGATCAAATGGCACGCGCTGCTAGAGCGCTACTTTCCGGAACGCCGACTTTTTCTGAGATCGGACAATGACACGCGGTTCATCCGCCTCCGATCCGGCACGCAGGCCGCCGCGACGCTTGGCATCGCCCTCACCGTGGGCTGGACCATCGTCGCAACCGCCATCCTGATGATGGACAGCATCAGCGCTGGCAATTTCCGCGAGCAATCCCGCCGCGACCAGACCACATATCAGCAGCGCCTTAACGAGCTTTCGCGCGAACGCGACGTGCGCGCCGCCGAGGCCAAGGCCGCGCAGGAACGGTTCAACGTCGCGCTCGCGCAGGTCTCTGAGATGCAGTCGCAACTGCTCGACAGCGAGACCCGCCGCCGCGAGTTGGAGACCGGGATCGACGTGATCCAGTCGACCCTCGGCACCGCGATGAAAGAGCGTGAAGAGGCCACCGACCGGCTTACCACGCTGCAGGACCAACTGGCCGAAGGCGGCACCGCCATCGCCTCTGCCGAAGGTGACAGCACGCTCGACCTGCTGTCCGAGGCGCTGGCCCGCACCGCCGAAGAGCGCGATCAAGTGGTGGCAGACGCACAGGACGCGCTGGTGCGCGCCGACGAAATGGCCACCGAACTGCGCCTGCGCGAAGAGCAGAACGACATCATCTTCCGCCAGCTCGAAGACGCGATGACCATTTCGGTCGAGCCGCTCGACAAGATGTTCAAGGCCGCGGGCATGAGCCCCGACAGCCTGATCAAGCAGGTCCGCAAAGGCTATTCCGGGCAAGGCGGTCCGCTTACCCCGCTGACCTTCACCACCCGCGGTCAGGAACCCTCGGCGGACGCCGAGCGCGCCAACCGCATCCTTGGCGAAATGGACAAGCTGAACCTCTATCGCATCGCCGCCGAGAAGGCGCCCTTCTCGGTGCCGCTGAAGGATCCGTTCCGCTTCACCTCGGGCTTCGGACGCCGCTGGGGTCGCCTGCACGCGGGCACCGATTTCGCCGCGCCGCATGGCACGGCGATCTATGCCACCGCCGATGGCGTGGTGATCCACGCGGGCTGGATGTCGGGCTACGGGCGCCTCGTGAAAATTCAGCACGAGTTCGGCATCGAGACGCGCTATGCACATATGTCCAGAATCAACGTGAAGGTCGGCCAAAGGGTCTCGCGCGGGCAGCAGGTTGGTGCTATGGGAAATACAGGACGCTCGACCGGCACGCATCTTCACTATGAAGTTCGCGTAGGCGGCGAGCCAGTCAATCCCATGATCTACATCAAGGCTGCAAACGATGTTTTCTAAGAGCAAGATCAATGAACCCGGTCCCAAGGCCGAGGACACCGCGGCAAAGCCCGCTGTTTCCGACGCGCCCCGCTCGACCGAGTTCAAACCCACGGCCCCGAAAGCCAAGCCTCCGGCTTCGGTGCTGTCGAGCGATCTGCACATCACGGGCAACATCAAGACCACCGGCGACATTCAGGTCGAAGGCACTATCGAGGGCGACATCCGCGCCCACCTGCTGACCGTGGGCGAGTCCGCCACCATCAAGGGCGAGATCATCGCCGATGACGTGGTGATCAATGGCCGCATCGTGGGCCGCGTGCGCGGCCTGAAGGTGCGCCTGACCGCCACCGCGCGCGTCGAGGGTGATATCATCCACAAGACCATCGCCATCGAGTCCGGCGCCCATTTCGAGGGGTCGGTGCAGCGCGCCGACGATCCGCTCTCGACCGGCAAGAAAGCCGCGGCTCCTGCCGCCGCCGCGGACCAGCCCACTGCGGGCTGAGCCTTTCACGGCATCGACAGAATGCGAAACGCCGGGCCCCTGCCCGGCGTTTTTCATTTTGCGATCATGAAGATAGCCGCAACGACCGCGCCCCACCAAAGGCTCAAGCTCAGGCTCAGGCCTCCAGTTCGGCATCCCAGTAGAGGAAGTCGAGCCAGCTGTCGTGCAGGTGGTTGGGCGGGAACTTCCGCCCGACGTTCAACAGGTCGCCCGCCGTGGGCTGGCGCGGCGCGTGGTAAAGCGACATACCCGCCCGGCGCAGGCTTTTCGAGCCCTTGCGCAGATTGCAGGGCGAACAGGCCGCCACCACATTCTCCCAACTGGTGATCCCGCCCGAGGCGCGCGGCACAACGTGGTCAAAGGTCAGATCGCCCTTGCTGCCGCAGTACTGGCAGCGGAATTCATCCCTCAAGAAAAGATTAAAGCGCGTGAAGGCCACGCGCTTTCTCGGTTTTACGTAATCTTTCAGCACCACGACGCTGGGGATTTTCAGCGTCATCGAGGGGCTTCGGACCTCCTCGTCGTACTCGGCTATGATGTCCACCCTGTCGAGGAAGGCCGCCTTCACCGCTTCCTGCCATGGCCAGAGCGACAGCGGGTAATAGGAGAGCGGGCGGTAATCCGCGTTCAGCACCAGCGCGGGGTGTTGCCGGAGCGCCGAGGGCTCTCTTACGAAGTGAGTTCTGAAGTCGCCGTCCATGGGTGAGTCGTCCCCCGCTCTGTCTGCTCGTAAGGGCACCAGAGCGGGACACCCCGCCCCAGCTTTCAAACCACTATATATCGCGGATAGGCTCTGGCAAGCCTCGCTATATGCCCTGATGCCCCTGTGGATAGGTGATGCTCATGACATGAGCATGACACCGGTGCGACACCTGCGCTAGCCTTGCCGCATGAGTGATGAACAACTTCCAAACACCGCCCCGCCGCCGCATCTTCTCGAGGCCGCGCTCTATTGTGCCGATCTCGATGCCGCCGAGGCGTTCTATTCCGGCGTGATGGGGCTGACGAAACTGCAGCGCGTGGGGGATCGCCACGTCTTCTTCCGGGTGGGTAGCGGCGTGCTGCTCATCTTCAACCCCGATGAGACAGAAAAGCCGCCGCGCAACCCGGCGCTGCCGGTGCCCGCGCATGGCGCGCGCGGGCCGGGCCATGTTTGCCTCGCCATGCCCGGCGCGGCGATGGACGGCTGGCGCGCCCGCCTGCTGCAGGCGGGCGTCGAGATCGAACAGGATTTCATCTGGCCCAATGGCGCGCGGTCGATCTATTTCCGCGACCCCGCCGGCAATTCGGTGGAACTGGCCGAGCCGCGGCTCTGGGAATAACCGGGCTGGGCATCACGCGGGCATGTGCACTGACGCGCCCGCGGCTCCGCGCCGCGGAGCCGCTACACGCGCTGCGCATCGAGCGGGCAAGCCCGCTGATGCGCTAGAACCCGCATTTGTCCCGCAGGAAGGCCAGCGCCACGCCCAGCCCGTCCGGGGCAATACCGTGGCCGGTGCCCTTCATCACATGGGCATAGACCTCTTTCCAGCCCGCGCCCTGCAGCGCCTCGGCGGCGGCGGGCATGGACTGCGGCGGCACAACGTCATCCTGATCGCCATGCACCAGCAGAACCTGCGGGCGCACCACAACGTCGTCGGCCAGCAGCTCGGGCGAGATCAAACGGCCCGAGAAGGCCACGACGCCTGCCACTTCATCCTCGCGCCGGGGCGCCACATGCAGCGCCATCATCGAGCCCTGCGAGAAGCCGACCAGCGCCACCTGTTCGGGCAGCAGATCCTCATCGACCATCAGCGCGTCGAGAAAGGCGTTCAGATCCTCCACCGCGCGCGCCATGCCCTGCATCGACTCCTCTTCCGAGGACCCGTCGATCCAAGGGATCGGGAACCACTGAAAGCCCATGGGCGCTCCGGCGCAATCCTCCGGCGCGTCGGGCGCGACGAACATCGTGTCGGGCAGATGCTCGCCCAGCGGATCGGCGAGGCCCAGCAGATCGGCCCCATTGGCGCCATAGCCATGCAGGAACACGACGCAGGAGCGGGTCTCGCCCGAAACGGGGCCCTTGCGGCCGGCCTGAAGAACGCGGGTCATGCAATACCTTCCCTTTGCTTTTGCACATGGTAGTAGGCCCAGAGCGCCCGCGCCGCAACCGCCCGCCATGGGCTCCATGCCTCGGCCATCTTGCGCAGCGCGCGCTCCTTGGGGCGCTCATCCAGATCGAAGAGGATGCGCGCCGCCTCCTGCAGCGCCAGATCGCCCGGCGCGAAGACATCCGCATGGCCGAGCGAGAACATGGCATAGATCTCGGCGGTCCAGACCCCGATCCCCTTTACTGCGGTCAGCGTCTCAACCACTTCCTGCGTCGGCGCGGTCCGCAGCGCGTCGAAGTCGATCCCCTCGGCGGCCAGCGCCTGCGCGTAGGTGGCCTTCTGCCGCGACAGGCCAAGCGCGCGCAGCCCCTCGATATCCTGCGACAGGATCGCCTCGGGCGAGATCATCCCCGCCGCCTCGAGCCGCGCCCAGATCGCCCGCGCCGAAGCCACACTGACCTGCTGGCTGACGATGGCCGACAGAAGCTGCGCGAAGCCGTCCTCGCGCCGCCGCAGCGGCAGCGGCCCGGTCAGTTCCAGCGCATGGGCAAAGCGCGGCTCGGCCTCCGCCAGCCAAACGCAGCCCTCGGCCACGCAGGCGTCGGAATGAATGATCCGTCCGACCTGCCGCACCGCATCCGTCATGGCGTCCCTTTCATCTTTCAACAAATACTCAAACCCTGCGCAGAGACGCCAAGCGGCGTCAGGCCGCAGCCGTCCCCCCTTGTGCTCCCCCGCACCGCGCCCTACCGATTGCGCATGCACAGCACAACAGAGTCCCGCGCCCGGCGCAATGTCACCATTCTGGTTCTCGCGCAGGCTTTCCTCGGCGCGCAGATGCCGATGATCTTCACCATCGGCGGGCTGGCCGGCCAGTCGCTGGCGCCGAACCCCTGTTTTGCGACGCTGCCGATCTCGCTGATCGTGCTGGGCTCGATGCTGTCGGCAACGCCGGTCTCGGCCTTCATGCAGCGCTTTGGCCGCCGCGCGGGGTTCTTCCTCGGCACCTTCGGCGGCACGCTCGGCGGCATCGTGGGCGCGACGGGGCTTTACCTGCAGTCCTTCCCGATCTTCCTGCTCGGCAGCCTGCTCACCGGGCTCTACATGTCGGCGCAGGGGTTCTACCGCTTCGCCGCCGCCGACACCGCCAGCCCCACCTTCCGGCCCAAGGCGATCTCTTACGTGATGGCGGGCGGGCTGGTCTCGGCGCTCATCGGCCCGCAGGTGGTGAAGCTGACCGCCGACGCCTATGTGATCCCCTTCTTCGGCACCTATGCGGCGGTGATCGCGGTGAACCTCGTGGGCTCGCTGCTGTTTCTCTTCCTCGATATTCCAAAGCCCCCCGCCCCGGCCGAAGGCAGCCCCTATGGCCGCACGCGCTGGCAGCTGATCACCACGCCGCGCATCGCCGTGGCGGTGATCTGCGGCATGGTGAGCTACGCGCTGATGAACCTCGTGATGACCTCGACGCCACTGGCGGTTGTGGGCTGCGGGTTCGAGACCTCGGACGCGGCCAATGTGGTCAGCGCCCATGTGCTGGCGATGTTCGCGCCGTCCTTCTTCACCGGGCAGATGATCAACCGCTTCGGCGTCGAGAAGATCATGGGCCTCGGGCTCGTCATCCTCGCTGGCGCGGGCGCGGTGGCGATGACCGGCGTCGAGCTGGAGAATTTCTTCTTCGCGCTGGTGCTGCTGGGGATCGGCTGGAACTTCGGCTTCATCGGCGCGACCACCATGCTCTCTGGCGCGCATAGCGCCGAAGAGCGCGGCCGCATGCAGGGGCTCAATGATCTGCTGGTGTTCGGCGGGGTGACCTTTGCCTCCCTCGCCTCGGGCGGGCTGATGAACTGCTCTGGCGGCACGCCGCAACAGGGCTGGAGCGCGGTGGTGATGGCCATGGCGCCCTTCCTCGTGCTGGCGGGCGGCGCGCTGATCTGGCTGGTGCTGCGCCCAGAAGAGCAACCGGCGGAGTAAGGCAAATCCCTATCAAGGGATTTGCGCTACACCCGCCCGGTAAAGCCCGCCTTCGCCAGACGCGCCCGTCGCGAGAATTCCGACAGCTGCAGCGTTCCCTCGGCGACCCGCTGCGGCTCTTTTGCCGCCATCTGCAACAAAGGCCCCGCCTGCCATCCCACCAGCAGCGCAGGACGCGCCGCCTTCGGCACGGCGCCAAAGCTCTTTCGCGCCCGTGCCAGCCGCGCCAGCCCGCCGCGCGCCAGCGCCGCCACGCCCTCGGGGCGTCCGTCGAGCAGCGGCACGCGGCCCTTGCTCTCAAGCTCCGGCACCGCGCGCAGGAAGGCCGCGAGACCAAAGGCATAGCCCGCATCCAGCGCAAGCTCTTCGCCCATACCGGCAGGTCCCGCCAGCCCCCGCCCCGCCGCCAGCAGCAGCAGCCCCGAGGTTTCCTCGAGGTAGCGCGTCAGATGCGCCTCATCCTCGAAGGGATCGCGGTAGATGTCCCAACGCCGCGCGCCGACCAGCGGATCGAGCCGGGCCGCGGTCTCGCCATCCAGCACCTGCGCCAGCGGCGTGACCACCTCGTGCCGCCGCACCGCACCGCCCTTGGCGATCTCTTCCAGCGCGTCGCGCCACCATTGCAGGCGCATCTCGGCGATCATCGTCTCCTGCGTCACCCAAGGCGCGCGGGCGACCTCGAGGTTGAACGCATAGAGCGGGAACAGCACGCGCCGCGCCTGTGGCGGCGCGGCCATGGCCGCGGCGAAACGGTCGGGATCGCCGCGCTCGATCAGCCCGGCACAGGCGATCAGATCGTCACTGAGCTGCACGCGCGGCCCCGCAGTCGCGGATCAGCTTCCAGCGCACCGCATCCAGCAGCGCCTCGAAGGAGGCGTCGACTATGTTGGCGCTGACGCCGACCGTCTGCCAGCGCCGCCCGGCCCCGTCTTCGCTGTCGATGATGACGCGGGTCACCGCCTCGGTGCCGCCTTGGGTGATGCGCACCTTGAAGTCCACCAGCCGCATGTCGTCGATCATCGACTGATAGGGCCCGAGGTCCTTGGCCAGCGCCTTCGACAGCGCGTTCACCGGACCACGGTCGTGGCCCTCGGTGTCGAGACTGTCGGAGACCGAGAGCTTCTTTTCACCGTCGATCTTCACCACCACCACGGCCTCGGAGAGCGAGACCATCTGGTCGTATTTGTTCTTCCGCCGCTCGATGGTCACCCGGTAGCGCTTCACTTCGAAGAACTCCGGCAGCAGCCCCAGCTCCTCGCGCGCCAAGAGCTCAAAGCTCGCCTGCGCGGTGTCATAGGTGTAGCCCTCGGCCTCCTGCGCCTTGATCCGCTCGAGGATGCGCCCCAGCGCCGGATTGCCCTTCTCGACCTCCAGACCCGCTTCGGCGAGGCGGCGGCGCAGGTTCGACTGTCCGGCTTGGTTCGACATGGGGATCACACGGCGGTTGCCCACCTGCCCCGGCTCGATGTGCTCGTAGGTGCTGGGATCCTTGAGGATCGCGCTGGCGTGCAGCCCCGCCTTATGGGCAAAGGCCGAACTGCCGACAAAGGCCGCCTGCCGCATCGGCACACGGTTGAGGATCTCGTCGAGCATCCGGCTCATCTGGGTCAGCCCCTCCAGCGCCTCGCGGCTGACGCCGGTCTCATAGCGGCTGGCGTAGGGCTCCTTGAGCAGCAGCACCGGGATCAGCGTGGTGAGATTGGCATTGCCGCAGCGCTCGCCCAGACCGTTGAGCGTGCCCTGCAACTGCCGCACGCCCGCGTCGATCGCCGCCAGCGTACAGCCCACGGCGTTCTCGGTGTCATTGTGGGTGTGGATGCCAAGCTTGTCGCCGGGCACGCCCGCCGCGATCACCGCGCGCACGATGCGCCCCACTTCCTCGGGCAGCGTGCCGCCGTTGGTGTCGCAGAGCACCACCCAGCGCGCGCCACTGTCCAGCGCCGCCTTCACGCAGCCAAGCGCATAGCCGGGGTTGGCCTTGTAGCCATCAAAGAAATGCTCGGCGTCAAACAGCGCCTCAAGCCCCTGCGCCACGCAATGGGCGACCGAGGCCGAGATCGCCTCGAGGTTCTCCTCAAGCGTGATGCCAAGCGCGGTGGTGACGTGGAACTCATGGGTCTTGCCCACGAGGCAGACCGACGGCGTGCCCGCGTTCAGCACCGCCGCCAGCACGTCGTCATTGGCCGCCGAACGCCCCGCCCGCTTGGTCATGCCAAAGGCGGTCATCGTGGCGCGGGTCTGACCCACCTCGTCGAAAAAAGCGCTGTCGGTGGGATTGGCCCCGGGCCAGCCGCCTTCGATGTAGTCGACCCCCAGCGCATCCAGCGCCGCGACGATGCGGTGCTTCTCGGCGGTGGAGAACTGCACGCCTTGGGTCTGCTGCCCGTCGCGCAGGGTGGTGTCGTAGATGTAGAGACGCTCCTTCCCCATCACGCCGCTCCTTTCATCTTTCCACAAACACTCCGGGGGCGCGGGGGCTGGCCCCCGCATCCCGCTGCCCGCCGGCACAGGGCCATTCGGTACATCATCACACGAGCCCCTCCAGCTTGGAGGCATCAAAGCCGGCACCGGGCAGAAGCTCGACGCCCGCCTTGGACATGCGCACTTCGACCCCGGCTTCGATCAGCGCGGTCTTGAGCCGGTCGACCTCGGAGAAATCCTTGGTCTCCATAGCCTGCGCCCGCACGCCCGCGAGGTGGTCCGCCAGACCCGAGAGGTCCGGCCCGGCATTCACCCAATCGCCCAGTTCGTCCGTCAGCAGGCCCAAAAGCTGCGCCGAGGCAACAAATTCTTGAGCCGTCTTAAGCCATGTGACGTCCTCTCGAGCGGGCGCGTCAGGTTCCCAGGTTTTCCCTGCCTTCTGGTAGAGGTACTGCCCCAGATGCCCGAGCTGATTGAGGGCTCCTGCCGTGTTGAGATCGTCTTCCAAGAGTTCGGCGATCTCTTGTGACGGCTTTGACGGCTGAACTCCGTCAGTCAAACTGCGCCAGCGCCGCAAGGTGCGTTCCGCTTGCGCCGCCTTCTCGGCGGTCCAGTCCATCGGCTTGCGGTAATGGGTCGAGAGCATGACGAAGCGGATCACCTCGCCCGGCACGGCGGGCATGCCGTCGTGGCCGTCGAGCAGGTCGCGCACGGTGAAGAAGTTGCCCAAGGATTTGGACATCTTCTTGCCCTCGACCTGCAGCATCTCGTTGTGCAGCCAGACCTTGGCGAACTCCCCATGCGGGTGCGCGCAGCAGCTCTGGGCGATCTCATTTTCGTGGTGCGGGAACATCAGGTCGTTGCCGCCGCCGTGGATGTCAAAGCTCTCGCCCAGAAGCTCATAGGCCATGGCCGAGCACTCGATGTGCCAGCCCGGACGGCCCCGGCCCCAGGGGCTGTCCCAGCCCGGCAGGTCATCCGCCGAGGGCTTCCACAGCACGAAGTCCATCGGGTTGCGCTTGTAGGGCGCCACCTCGACCCGCGCCCCGGCGATCATGTCGTCGACCGAACGGCCCGACAGCGCGCCATAGTCCTTGTAGCTCTCCACCGCGAAAAGCACGTGCCCCTCCGCCTCATAGGCGTGACCGTCGGCAATGAGCCCGTCGATCATCGCGACCATTTGCTTGATGAACTGCGTGGCGCGGGGCATGTGGTCGGGCTCCATCACGCCGACCGCGCCCATGTCCTGCAGATACCAGCCGATGGTCTCTTCGGTGCGCTCGGCGATCAGATCTTCAAGGCTGCGCGGATCGCCCGCCGCCTTGCGCGCCTGCGCGGTGGCGTTGATCTTGTCGTCGACGTCGGTGAAGTTGCGCACATAGGTGACGTGATCCGCCCCATAGACATGGCGCAGCAGCCGCGCCAGCACGTCGAAGACGATGGCCGGGCGGGCGTTGCCGAGGTGCGCGCGGTCGTAGACCGTGGGCCCGCAGACATACATCCGGACGTTCTTGGGATCGATCGGGGTGAAGACCTCCTTGCGGCGGGTCTTCGAGTTGGTCAGCGAGATGGTCATGGCGCGCTCCTTCGCGGCGGTCGCGGCGGGAGTAGCAACTTCATCTCTCGATTGGAATAGAAGACCGGCCCGCCGAAGATATCAGCAGGTAATGCAGCAAATCTGAATGGCGTTGCGCAGGGTCATGCGGGATGTCTAGCGCGGCGCGTCCCGCGCGTCCAGCATTTCCACCAGCTTTGCCAGAGACGAGAGGTTGCGCGCGGTGAGCGGCGCACCCGCGATGGCCTCGAACCGGGGCGCGAGCTTCGAGCGGCCAAAGCCGCCGGGCGTGTGCAGCCAGATCATGCCCTCGCCCTCGGCGATCTCGTCTCCGGGGGCGGCAAAGCGCTCGAACAGCGCGCGATCAAGTCTGGCGGGAGTGAGGCTGGCAGACGCGAAGAGAAACCCCACATGCACGCGTTTGGGATCATCGGGCGCGAAGGGACAGCGCTCCAGCGCCGCGCGCAGCCGCTCCGGCGGCAGCACCAGCACCGGCACGTCGAGCCCCTGCCCCGACAAAGCGCCCTGCAGCGCCGCGGCCAAAGCCTCTGGCGCGCCCTCGGCGTCGAACAACAGATTGCCCGAGGCGAGATGGCTCTGCACGTCCTGCCAGCCCAGCCCTTCGCAGAGTGCGCGCAGCTTGGCCATGGGCAGCGCATTGGCACCGCCGACATTGATCCCGCGCAGCAGGGCGACATTGAGAGCCATGGATCACCTCCGGCGCCAACAAAGACCAAGGGGCAGTTTCGGTCAATCGGGCACCGGCTCAGCGCCCCCGCAATGCAAAAGGCCCCGCCATGCGGCAGGGCCTTTCAAAACTCATCCAGCGCGGATCACTCCGCCGCGTCGGGCGCGGGCGCGCCATCGGTGGGCGCATCCTCGGCCTTCTTACGCGGCTTGCGGGTGCGCTTGGGCTTTTCCTCGGCCTGCTCCGCCGGAGCGTCAGCGGGTTTCGCCGCCTCTTCGCCCTCGGGCTTCTTGCGACGGGTGCGCGGCTTGGGCTTGGGCTTGCTCTCGGCGCGGCTTTCCGGGGTTTCGACGAGACCGCTGTCATCATCGTCATCCGATGCACCGCCCAGCACGTCCGGCTGATCGCCAAGGCCCGGCAGGCTCTGGGTTTCCACCTCGGGCTGCTGCGCCTTGGGCTCGTGCCCGGCATCGCCCTGCGCTGGCTGGTTGCCGCCGCTCTGGCCACCGCCGCTATGGTTGCCGTGGTTCTGGCCGCCATTGCCCTGCTGGTTGCCGCCGTCGCGGGTCTCACCACGGTTTTGGTCGCGGCTTTGATCACGGTCGGACCGATCGCGGTCGCGCTGCGCCTGACGCTCGCGGTTCTCGCGCTCTTGCTGTTCGCGGCGCTGGTCGGCTTCCTTCTGCGCTTCCGACAGCAGGCGCATATAATGTTCGGCGTGCTGCTGGAAGTTCTCGGCAGCAACGCGGTCGTTGCCGAGCGCCGCATCGCGGGCCAACTGGTTGTATTTGTCGATGATCTGCTGCGGCGTGCCGCGCACCTTGCCCTCCGGGCCCGAGCTGTCGAACACGCGGTTGACGACGTTCCCAAGAGTGTTGCGGTTGCGGTTGTTCTTCGACCGCGAGCGGGATTTCGAGGATCGCATCTTGTCTGCTATCAGCCTTGTGTCTGACTGTCCCTGTGACCTCGGCGCTGCGCCTGATGTGGCGCCGTCAATGCCCGTGATCACTCCAATGTCGGGTTGATGTCGGGCGGGACCGCTGTGAGGCATCCACCGCTCCGACCCCTACTGCTAATCATTTCGAGGCAGGGCTGACAAGGGAAAATCTCGGGAAATATGAGATTTTCACCCGAAATGCGCCGAAACGTGGTTTCAAAGCGCTTGCAGCCGCCCCGTAACCACCCGATCGCGTCCATCGAGATCGGCAATGACCGCAACGTCAACCAGCCCAGAGGCGCGGAAAAGGTCTGCGACCGCCGCGCCCTGTGACGGCCCGATCTCGACCAGCAGACGCCCGCCCGGCGCCAGATGCGCCGCCGCCCCCGCCGAGATCGCGCGATAGGCCGCCAGCCCGTCGCCCTCGTCGGTCAGCGCCATGCGCGGCTCGTGATCACGCACCTCGGGCGCCAGCCCCGGCATCTCGGTCAGCGCGATATAGGGCGGGTTCGACACGATGAGATCGAAGGTCTCGGGCGCATCGCCAAGCGCGCCCCACCAATTGCCCTGCGCCAGCGCGGCGCGCGGCTCCAGCTGCAGCGCGTTGCGGTTCCAGAAGGCCACCTCCAGCGCCTGCGCGCTGAGATCGGTGCCGATTCCCGTGGCGCCGGGCCGTTCGGCCAGCAGCGTCAGCAGGATACAGCCCGAGCCGGTGCCCAGATCGAGCACCCGGGTGAAGGGCTGCGACAGCGCCGCCTCGATCAGAATCTCGGTCTCGGGGCGCGGATCGAGCACACTCGAGTTGACGAGGAACTCGCGCCCGTAGAACTGCCGCCGCCCGGTCAGATGCGAGACCGGCACCCGCGCCGCGCGGCGGTCGATCAGCGCATCAAAAAGCACCGCGTGTTCAGGCGCGACGGGTTCGGGCAGAAACAGCGTCAGCCGCCCCGGCGGCACCTTCAACACATGCGCCAGCAGCCGCCGCGCGTCGCGCCCGGGGTCGGCCACGCCTGCCTCGACCAGCCGCGCGGTGGCGCGGGCCAGAAGCTGCGATCCGGTGCTGCCCCCGCTCATGCCATCTCCGCCAGCATAGACGCCTGCGCATCGGCGGTTAGCGCGTCGATGATCTCGTCAAGATCGCCGCCCAGCACCGCTTCGAGCTTGTAGAGGGTCAGCCCGATACGGTGGTCGGTCATGCGCCCTTGCGGGAAATTATAGGTGCGGATGCGCTCGGAGCGGTCGCCCGAGCCGACCTGCGCCTTGCGGTCGGAGGCGCGGCTTTCGTCCGCCTTTTGGCGCTCCATGTCGAACAGCCGCGCGCGCAACACGTTCATCGCGATCTCGCGGTTGCGGTGCTGGGACTTTTCGGAGGAGGTGACCACAAGCCCGGTGGGAATATGGGTGATGCGCACGGCAGAATCGGTAGTGTTGACGTGCTGGCCGCCCGCGCCCGAGCTGCGCATCGTGTCGATGCGGATGTCATTGGGGTTGATCTCGATATCCACCGCCTCGGCCTCGGGCAGCACCGCCACGGTGGCCGCCGAAGTGTGGATGCGCCCGCCGCTCTCGGTCTCGGGCACGCGCTGGACCCGGTGCACGCCGCTTTCGAACTTGAGCCGGGCAAAGACGTTCTCGCCCTCGATGCGCACCACCAGTTCCTTGATGCCGCCAAGCTCGGAAAGCTGCTCTTCGATGACCTCCCAGCGCCAGCCGCGCGCCTCGGCATAGCGCTGGTACATGCGCGCCAGATCACCGGCAAACAGGGCCGCCTCGTCGCCACCGGTGCCGGGGCGGATCTCGAGGATCGCGGGCCGCGCATCGGCAGCGTCGCGCGGTAGCAGTGCCAGTTGCAGCGCATGCTCGGCCTCGGGCAACCGCGCGCGCAGGGTGGGAAGCTCTTCCTCGGCGAGCGCCTTCATCTCGGGATCGGCGAGCATCTCCTCGGCCTCGGCGAGATCGGCCTGCAGGGTTTCCCATTCGGCGATCTGATCGACCACGGGCTTGAGCTCGGCATATTCGCGTCCCAGCGCGGCAATATCGCCCCGCCCCTCGGCCATGCAGGCCTGGACATACTCGAAACGGTCACGGATCTGGTGAAGTCGGTCAGCGGGGATCATCCGCTTTCCTTTCCCCATTGCAACGTCCGGGTCAAGTCTGCGTGGCGCCGGACAAATCTCTTGCAAGAGATTTGCAAGCTCCTTGCAAGGAGCTTGGCGTCAGCCCTGCTGCCCGGCGAGCGTGGCCAGCCAGCCGTCCACCCGCGCCTTGTTCACCCCCATGTCGGACTGGCCAAAGCGCTGGCGGGCGTAAAGCTCGAGGTGGTCTTCGACGAATTGCACGGTGGTGTAATCGGGAAAGCCCATCCATTTCGAGCGAGAAACGTAAGTCACGCGGCCCTCACCCGGGCTGCCCGCAAGCACCTCGGTGCGCGGGGTCTCGAGAATGATGCGGTGCAGCGCCTCGAAGGTCTCTTCCGACCCGGCGACGCGGCGGCGCACGCCGCTGGCCAGATCCTGATCGGCGGTCACCTGCGGGTCGACGTTCCACACCGAAGGGTCCGACGGCGCGAGGCGAATCCAGGCCAGACCGGCCACCACAAGCAGGATGATGATCCAGAATACCATGCGCACCACGTGTTCCTTTCCATTCAGTGCCCGCCGCGCGCGGCGGCGGGTTGCTTCTGATTTCACGATTCCCGCGCGTAATCAAAGGCCGAACACGGCTGCTCGCGGGATTGTGCCCACGCGGGAGGAGGCCCGCGCGGGTGCCTTGGCTCAGCGCCGTGTCCAGCCCCAGAGGCAGAGCAGCTCGGTCGCCACATGCGCCCCGGCGATGGCCGTTGCGCCGCTGGTGTCGAAGGGCGGCGAGACCTCGACGATGTCACCGCCGACCATGTTGATCCCCGCCAGTTCGCGCAGGCAGACCGCCGCCTGATGGCTCGACAGCCCGCCCCAGACCGGCGTGCCGGTGCCCGGCGCGAAGGCCGGGTCAAGCGCGTCGATGTCGAAGGTCAGATAGACCGGATGGCCGCGCACGATCTCGCGCGCCCGTGCCGCCGCCGCCTCGGGGCCGATGCGGTGCAGCTCGCGCGCGTCGATGATGTTGAAGCCCAGCGTGTCGGGGTTGTCGGTACGGATGCCGATCTGCACCGAGCGGTTCGGGTCGACCAGCCCCAGCTTCACCGCCTTGTACATGAAGGTGCCGTGATCGATGCGGCCAAAATCATCGTCCGCCCAAGTGTCGGTATGGGCGTCGAACTGGATCACCGACAGCGGGCCGTATTTGGCGGCATAGGCCTTGAGGATCGGCAGGGTGATCGAATGGTCACCGCCCAGCGTGACCGTCGCCGTATCGGTGGCGAGGATGCCCGCAATATGCGCCTCGAGCGTGCCCGGAAAGGCCGGCACATTGGCATAATCGAAAGCCAGATCGCCGTAATCGGCGATGGCGAACTCCGACAGCACGTCATAGCCCCAGCCGTAGGGCGCATCGCAGGGCTGCAGCAGCGAGGCCTCGCGGATCGCCCGCGGGCCAAAGCGCGTGCCGGTGCGGTTGGTCACCGCCTGATCGAAGGGCACGCCGGTCACCGCCACATCGGCGCCCGACAGGTCCTTGGTGTAGCGACGGCGCAGGAAAGAGGCGGCCCCGCCGAACACATTCTCGAAGCTGGAGCCTTTCAGCTCCTCGCGGGTGAAGGCATGGTCGATCTGGGTCTTGGCGTCTTCGAGAGCCATCTGGGTTACTCCTGCACCGGCAGCGCGGTCTCGATCAGCCGCGCAAAGAAGCTCGCGCCGATGGGCGCGATATCGTCGTTGAAGTCATACTGCGGGTGGTGACAGCCAAAGGTGTCGCCCTGCCCGAGGAAGAGATAGGCCCCCGGCCGCGCCTGCAGCATGTAGGAAAAATCCTCGGCGGGCATGATCGGATCGCAATCGTCCACGACCTTATCGGCCCCCACCACCTCGCGCGCGATCTGCGCCGCGAAGGCCGCCTGCTCGGGATGGTTCTCGGTCACCGGATAGCCGCGGTGATAGGTCACCTCGGCGGTGCAGCCATAGACCTCGGCCTGCAGTCTGGCGATCTCGCGGATGCGCGTCTCGGCGAGATCGCGGGTCGGCGTACTGAAGCAACGCACCGTGCCGGTCAGATAGGCGGTCGCGGGGATGATGTTGTCGGTTGTGCCCGCGTGGATCTGCGTCACCGAGACCACCAGCCGGTCGAGCGCGTTCACGTTGCGGCTGACAATCGTCTGCATCGCCTGAACGATGCCCGCCGCCGCCGGGATCGGGTCGATGCAATCCTGCGGCGAGGCGCCATGCCCGCCCTTACCCGACACGTCGATGCGGAACTCATCCGCCGAGGCCTGAAGCGGCCCTGCAGTGGTCAGGAAATGGCCCTGCGCATCGCCCGGCGCGTTGTGCATCCCATAGACCTCGGCCACGTCGAACCGGTCCATGATGCCTTCGTCGATCATCGCCTTGGCACCTCCGCCGCCCTCTTCGGCGGGCTGGAAGATCAGCGCCACACGGCCCGAGAAATTGCGCGTCTCGGCAAGGTATTTGGCGGCGGCGAGAAGCATGGTGGTGTGCCCGTCGTGGCCGCAGGTATGCGCCACGCCCGGCACTTTTGACGCGTGCTCCGTGCCCGACAGATCGTCCATCGGCAGCGCGTCCATATCGGCACGCAGCCCGATGGTGCGCCCATTGCCGCGGCCCTCGATGATCGCCACCACGCCCGACTGCGCGATCCCCTCATGGATCTCGGTGATGCCAAAGCTCTTCAGCTTCTCGACCACGAAGGCCGCGGTCTTGTGGCAATCATAAAGCAGCTCGGGATGCTGGTGCAGGAAGCGGCGCCATTCCTTGAGGGTTTCGGCCTCGGCGGCGATGGAGTTGATCACGGGCATTGCGGTCTTTCCTTGGTGCTGGTCCGGACCTCTTGTCCCCGCGGGGACAGGGGGCCCGGTCTTTGGCGCCATGAAAGGCCGAAAACCCTCACGCCCGCAAGGGTTGACGCGACTCCACCAGTTTCACGAAATACGACGCGCCAATCGGGGCCGCCTCGTCGTTGAAGTCGAACTTCGGGTGGTGCACCGAAGGCCCAACGCCCTGACCGAGATAGAGGAACGCCCCCGGCCGCGCTTCGAGCATGTAGGAGAAATCCTCGGCCCCCATCGAAGGCGCGATCTCGTCCAGCACCTCGGGCGCAACGCCCTGCGCCACACCCACGGCGAACTCGGTCTGCCGCGCGTGGTTCACGGTCGGCGGATAGTTCGGCTGGAAGTCCAGCGCCGCGCTGACGCCATAGGCGCGCGCCTGACCCTCGACGATCTCGTGCAGGCGGCGTTCGGCCATGGCGCGGATCTCGGGATCGAAGCTGCGGATCGTGCCTGCCATGCGCACCGTCTCGGGGATGACATTGGTGGCCGAGCCGCCCTGCACCGTGGTCAGCGAGACCACCAGCGACTTCAGCGGATCGGCATTGCGCGACGGCACCGACAGCAGCGCTTGCCCGATCGCCAGCGCGCAGGGCACCGGATCGATGCAGAGATCGGGATGCGCCGCATGGCCGCCCTTGCCGGTCAGCACCAATTCGAAGTCATCGACCGCCGCCATGATCGGGCCCTTGGTGGTCGCCATTGTGCCAAGGGGCAGCGACGGGTCGGTGTGGATGGCGTAAACCTCGGAGATCCCAAAGCGCTCCATGATGCCTTCCTCGACCATGATGCGGCCGCCGCCGATGGTCTCTTCGGCAGGCTGGAAAATCAGCGCCACCTTGCCCGCGAAGTTGCGCGTCTCCGACAGGTATTTCGCCGCGCCCAGCAGCATCGTCGTGTGCCCGTCATGGCCACAGGCGTGCATCTTGCCCGGCACTTGGCTGGCGTGCTCGGCGCCGGTTTCCTCGTCCATCGGCAGCGCGTCCATGTCGGCGCGCAGCCCGGTCACCGGCCCATCGCCCTGCCCCTCGATGATCGCAACGACGCCGGATTGAGCAATGCCCTCATGAATCTCGGTGATCCCGAACTCGCGCAGCCGCGCCACCACAAACCCCGCCGTCTCGTGACAATCGAGGCTCAGCTCGGGGTTCTGGTGCAAATGGCGGCGCCATGTGCGCATCTCGTCGGCGTAATCCGCGATCCGGTTCACGATGGGCATGGGTGGACTCCTGAAGGTCTTTGAAGCAGGACAAGGTAAAATACCCATATAGCGGAGATGTCCATGACCAGCGATCCGAGCGCCGATCTGATCCACGATGAACGTGGCGGCATGCCCCGCCTGCTGGAGATTATGCGCCGCCTGCG
This sequence comes from Salipiger sp. PrR002, assembly GCF_010500775.1. Taxonomy (NCBI): domain Bacteria; kingdom Pseudomonadati; phylum Pseudomonadota; class Alphaproteobacteria; order Rhodobacterales; family Roseobacteraceae; genus Salipiger; species Salipiger sp. PrR002. Next base: position 140,021 of record NZ_JAAGOU010000001.1, on the reverse strand, counting down.
GCACCCCGAGACCGGCTGCCCGTGGGATCTGGAGCAGGATTTCGCCACCATCGCGCCCTATACGATCGAAGAGGCCTATGAGGTCGCCGACGCCATCGAGCGCGAGGCATGGGACGAGCTGAAGGGCGAGCTCGGGGATCTGCTGTTCCAATCGGTGTTCCACGCGCAGATGGCCGAAGAGCGCGGGCTGTTCAGCTTCGACGATGTTGCCAACACCATGTCCGACAAGATGGTGTTCCGCCATCCGCATGTCTTCGGCACCGAGAGCAACGACAAATCCCCCGAGCAGCAGACCGCCGATTGGGAGAAGATCAAGGCCGCCGAGCGGGCCGCCAAGGCGGAAAAGGGCGTGCTCGACGGGGTGGCGCTGGGGCTGCCCGCCTTGCTGCGCGCGGTGAAGCTGCAGAAACGCGCCGCGCGCGTGGGCTTTGACTGGCCCTCGACCGACGAGGTGATCGACAAGATCGTCGAGGAAGCGCAGGAACTGCGCGAGGCCACCGATCCCGATCACGCCGAGGAGGAGTTTGGCGATCTGCTCTTTGTCATGGCCAATCTCGCCCGCCACATGGACATTGACCCCGAGCAGGCGCTGCGCCGCGCCAATGCCAAGTTCACCCGCCGCTTCGGCGCCATCGAGGCGGCGCTGGAGGCGCAGGGCAAGCGCCCCGAGGACAGCGATCTGGCCGAGATGGACGCGCTCTGGGATGCGGCCAAGGCCGAAGAAAAGGCCCGAAAATCCGCCGCTTCCCCGGCCCGCGCCAATGGGACGCAACCCGGCGCCAATTCCTGATCTTTCCGATAGGGCATTGATCTGATAATTTCACTCGGGTAAATGGCCGCCTGCGACTAGCCAACCTGACATGCATGACCGGAGGACTTTGATGCTGCGTCTCGGAACCGCCCTCGCCCTGATTGCCCCCACTCTCACGGCGGCCCCCGCGCTGGCCGAAGAGGTCAATCTCTACTCCTACCGTCAGCCCGAGCTTCTGAAGCCGCTGACCGACGCTTTCACCGAAGCCACCGGCATCGACGTGAACGTGGCCTATATCGACAAGGGCCTTGAAGAGCGCCTCGTGGCCGAGGGCGACCGCTCGCCCGCCGATCTCATTTTCACCGTCGACATCTCGCGCCTCGCCGCTGCCGTGCAGGCGGGCGTGACCCAGCCGGTCGAGAGCGAGGTTCTGCAAGAGAATGTGCCCGAGCAATACCGCGACCCCGAGGGCCAATGGTTCGGCCTGACCACGCGCGCGCGCATCGTATACGCCTCCAAAGACCGGGTCGATCCGTCGGAGATCACCACCTATGAGGATCTCGCCGATCCCAAGTGGGAAGGCCGCATCTGCACCCGCTCGGGCACCCATGACTACAACGTGGCGCTGGTGGCGGCGATGATCCACCACCACGGCGAGGAATACGCCAAAGAGTGGCTGACCGGCCTGAAGTCCAACCTCGCCCGCCGCCCGCAGGGCAACGACCGTGCGCAGGTCAAGGCGATCTGGGCTGGCGAATGCGACATCAGCCTCGGCAACACCTATTACATGGGCCAGATGCTGAGCGACCCCGAGCAGGTGGAATGGGCCAATTCGGTCAACGTGCTCTTCCCCGAGTTCGAAAACGGCGGCACCCATGTCAACATCTCGGGCGTGGCGATGACCAAATCCGCGCCGAACCGCGAGAACGCGCTGAAGATGATGGAATATCTGACCTCGCCCGAGGCGCAGGAAATCTATGCCCATGCCAACTATGAGTACCCGATCGCGCCCGGCACCGAGGCCGACGATCTGGTCAAGGGCTGGGGCAGCTTCACCGCCGACGACACCAACCTGATGACCCTCGCCGAGCAGCGCGGCGCGGCGCTGCGCCTGATCGAAGAGGTCGATTACGACGGCTGATCGCGGCGGCACCGTCACCGAACAAGAAGGGGCCCCACGGGGCCCCTTTTTCATGCGCTGCGCCATCGGCAAGCCTGCTGAGGGGGCGCTGCCCCCTCGTCGCTGCGCGCCTCACCCCCGGCGTATTTTCCTAAGAGAAGAAGGACCTAGCGCGCGCCCCGTCCTTCTTCTCTTTTCAAATACGCATATCCCGCGCGTCACGCCACGCGGCGGCCGTGGCTCCAGACGCCGCGCAGGCAAGGCTGACCCTCGATCCGCCGCACCCGCACCACATCGGCCAGCAGCCCCGGCGCAAGGCTGCCCCGGTCATCGAGCCCCGAGGCGGCGGCGGGCGCCCGGCTGACCGTGGCAATCCCGCGCGGCAGGTCGTCCCAGAGATCGGCCAGCAGGAAGGCCGCGCCCATCAGCGCCGCCGGCACGTAATCCGACGAGACGATGTCCAGAAGGTCGCGCCGCGCCAGTTCCTCCGCTGCCACATTGCCCGAATGCGAGCCGCCGCGGATGAGGTTCGGCGCCCCCATCATCACCGCGATCCCCGCCTCTTTGCAGGCCCGTGCCGCCTCGACCGAGGTCGGGAACTCGGCCAGCCGCACGCCGTAGCCGCGGCTCACCTGCACATGCTCGGGCGTGGTGTCGTCATGGCTCGCCAGCACCGCGCCGAGGCGCCGCGCGGCCTCTACCGCGCCCGCCTCATGCGCCGCGCCAAGCTCGCTGCGCAGACGGGTGAGATTGTCCACATGCGCGTCGAAGTCATCGGTGCTGAGCCCATGTTTGCCGCACATGTAGTCGCGGTATTTCTCGATGTCGCGGAACTGCCGCTGGCCGGGCGTGTGATCCATCAGCGACAGGATGCCAACCCGGTCGGCGCCGCCGAACTCGGCCAGTTCCTCGAGCAGCGTTTCCGAGCAGGTCTCGGCCCGCAGATGCAGGAAATGGCTGATCTTGAGCATGTCGCGGCTGCGCGCCTCAAGCAGCTCTCCGGCCAGTGCACGGGCGTATTTGCCGTATTTCGACTTGGCGTCGGTGACCACCGAGCCAACACGCATGGCGTCGAACACCGTGGTGATGCCGACCGAGGCCAACTCGGCGTCATGCGCGAGGATCGCCGCCGCATGTGGCCAGTTCACCTTCGGGCGCGGCTGCATATGGCGCTCGAGATTGTCGGTGTGCAGCTCGATCAGACCCGGGATCAGCAGATCGCCGTCGCAGTCCGTCGCGCCCGCCACGGTGGTGCTGCCCGCATCGACAGCCTCGATGCGCCCGCCCTGCATCACCAGCGTGCCGGTGATCACCTCGTCTTCGAGCACGATCCGCGCGTTGCTCAGGATGGTTCGTGCCATGTCTCTACCTCTTATCGTTGGCGCTCTTTGCGCCGTCATGCATCTGTGACATGACGCTGTCATGAAGCGCGCCATGCAAAATTATTCCCGATACGCCGTCTATTACGCCCCGCGCCCGGGGCCGCTGGCCGAGTTTGCCGCCGCCTGGCTGGGGTGGGACCCGGCCAGCGGCGCTACCGTGCCGCATCCGCAGCTGCAGGGCCTGCCGCGCCCGGTCGCCGAGATCACCGAGAACCCGCGCAAATACGGGTTCCACGGCACGCTGAAGCCGCCCATGCGCCTCACCGGCTCGGTCGATGCGCTGCATGAGGACCTTTCGGCGCTGGCGGCGCGTCTTGGCCCCGTCACCCTGCCCGGCCTTGCGCTCACCCGCATCGGCAGCTTCCTCGCGCTGACCACCCTTGGCGAGGCGACGCCGCTGGCGCAGCTGGCCGCGGAGGTGGTCGAGGTGCTCGACCCGCACCGCGCCCCGCCCAGCGAGGCGGAACTGGAGCGCCGCCGCCGCGCGCGCCTGAGCCCGGCGCAAGAAGACAACCTCGCGCGCTGGGGCTACCCCTACGTGATGGCGGAGTTCAAATTCCACCTCACGCTCACCGGCAAGCTGGCCTTCGGCGAGGCCGAGCAGGTCGCCGACGCGCTGCAGCCGGTCCTGACGCCGCTGCTGCCGCAGCCTTTCAAAGTGCGCGATCTGTGCCTTTTCGGCGAGGCCGAGGACGGGCGGTTCCACCTGCTGCACCGCTACGCCCTCACCGGCTGAAGCAGCGCCTCGAGCCGGGCTGCGGCGATCTCCAGCGGCCCGGAATTGTCGATCTCATGCACCTTGAGCGCCTGCTGCAGTTCCGGCGGCAGCGGCAGCGCCGCCCGCGCCAGACGCGCCTCGATCTGCGCCGCGCTCTCGCGCCCACGGGCCGCCAGCCGTTCGGCCAGCACACTCGGCCGCGCGGTGACATGCAGCACCTCAAGCTCGGGCAGTAGGTCCGCCGCCTGCTCCAGCGCCCCGCGCGAGCCGTTGAACACCACCGGGCGGCCCGCCGCGCGCGGTGCCAGCTCGGACCAGCGGATGCCGTAGCGCAGATCATGCGCGCCCCAGTGCAGAGCGAAATCGCCCGCCTCCAGCATCCGCGCAAACTCCTCCTGCGTCACCGCAAGGCAGGGCTCGCCGCCGGCCTCAGGCGCGCGGGTGATCACCCGCTGCACCACATGCAGGCCGAGCACGCGCGGCGCCACCTCGGCCAGCAGGCTGTCCTTGCCCACCCCCGAGGGACCGACGAGGGCAAAGACCGGTGCCGTATGCTCCAGGCCGGTCATGCCGCCCGCGCCGGGGTGAAGCCGCTGACGTCGATCTCGCGATCGCAGACCCGCTCGCGCGCCTCGGCGTCGTGGAAAATCCCGATGATCGCCGCGCCGCGCGCCTTGGCCTCCTCGATCAGATCCAGCACCACCGCACGATTGGTGGCATCCAAAGACGCCGTGGGCTCATCGAGCAGCAGCGCCGGAAAGCCATGGGCAAAGCCGCGCGCGATATTGACCCGCTGCTGCTCGCCGCCCGAGAAGGTTGTCGGCGAGAGGCTCCAGAGCCGCTCGGGAATGTTGAGCCGCGCCAGCAGCTCCCGCGCGCGCGCCTCTCCCTCGGCAGCGCTGCCGCCCGCGGCCAGCACCGGCTCTGCCACCACCTCCAGCGTCGGCACCCGCGGCACCACGCGCAGGAACTGGCTGACATAGCCCAGCACTTCGCGGCGCAGCGTCAGGATCTCGCGCGGCTCGGCCCGCGCCACATCCACATCGCCCACCATAATGCACCCCGATCCGGCAAGATAGTTGCCGTAGATCATCCGCATCAGCGTGGATTTGCCCGCGCCGGAATTGCCCACCAGCGCCACGCATTCCCCCGGCGCCACGGAGAGCGACGCGCCCTCCATCACCGGGATCACCGCGCTGCCCTGATTGTGCAGCACAAAACTCTTCGACACGTCCGAGATCCGGATCATCGTTTCTGTCCTTCTTCTCTTTCCAAATACGCAGATCCCGCCCGCGCCACGGGCGCGGCGCGTCTCATACCTGCAGTACGCTCGACACCAGCAACTGGGTATAGCCGTGCTGCGGATCGTCCAGAACCTGATCGGTGAGCCCGGTCTCGACCACCTGCCCGCCCTTCATCACCATCAGCCGGTCGGCGAGCAGACGCACCACCGCCAGATCATGGGTGACGATCACCGCCGAGAGGCCCATCTCGCGCACCAGCCCGCGCAGGAGGTCCAAGAGCCGCGCCTGCACCGAGACATCAAGCCCGCCGGTGGGCTCGTCCATGAACACCAGCCGCGGGCCGGTGACGAGGTTGCGGGCGATCTGCAGGCGCTGCTGCATGCCGCCCGAGAAGGCGCGCGGCCGGTCGTCGACGCGATCCTCGGTGATCTCCACCCGGCCCAGCCAGTCGATCGCCTGCGCCCGGATATCGGCGTAGTTGCGCGCGCCCACGGCCATCAGCCGTTCGCCGACGTTGCCGCCCGCCGAGACGCCCATGCGCAGACCGTCGCGGGCGTTCTGATGCACGAAGGCCCAATCGGTACGCGCCAGCATCCGCCGCTCGGGCTCGGACATGGTGAGCACGTCGCGCGGGCCGTTCGCGCGGGTGTCGAAGACCACCTTGCCCGCATCCGGTGCCAGCTGTCCCGACAGGCACGACAGCAGCGTCGACTTGCCAGAGCCGCTCTCGCCGACGATGCCCATGACCTCGCCGGGCCAAAGGTCGAAACTCACGTCGCCGCAGCCGAGCCGCGCGCCGTAGTGCTTGGTAACGCCCTGAACAGACAGCAGCGGGGTCATGCGGGTTCCTCCTGCGGAGACAGCGCGCCACGATGGCCTTGGGCCTGCCGCGAGGCGCAGAAATCGGTGTCGGAGCAGACGAACATGCGCCCGCCCGCGTCGTCGGTGATCACCTCGTCGAGGTAGCTGGTGCCGCAGCCGCAGAGGTCGCAGGCGTGGTCGGCCTTGCTGGCCTCGAACGGGTGGTCCTCGAAATCGAGGCTCACGACCTTCGTATAGGGCGGCAGCGCGTAGATGCGCTGCTCGCGGCCCGCGCCAAAGAGCTGGATCGCCGCGCTTTCGAGCTTGGGGTTGTCGAACTTGGGAATTGGCGAGGGGTCCATCACGTAGCGCCCTTCGACCTTCACCGGATAGGCATAGGCCGTCGAGATCGCGCCGTTGTGGGCGATGTCCTCGTAGAGTTTGACGTGCATCAGCCCGTATTCTTCGAGCGCATGCATCTTGCGGGTCTCGGTCTCGCGCGGCTCCAGAAAGCGCAGCGGTTCGGGGATCGGCACCTGATAGACGAGGATCTGCCCCTCCTCGAGCGGCTGCTCGGGGATGCGGTGGCGGGTCTGGATCACGCTCGCCTCGGCGGTGTGTTCGGTGGTCTCCACCTCTGCGGTGCGCTCAAAGAATTTGCGGATCGAAACGGCATTGGTAGTGTCATCCGCGCCCTGGTCGATGACCTTCAGCCGGTCTTCGGGGGTGAGGCAAGCCGCCGTCACCTGCACGCCCCCCGTCCCCCAACCATAGGGCATCGGCATCTCGCGGCTGGCAAAGGGCACCTGATAGCCCGGCACTGCCAGCGCTTTCAGCAGCGCGCGGCGGATCATCCGCTTGGTCTGCTCGTCGAGATAGGCAAAATTATAGGCCTGATCGGTCATGCCTCTTCTTCCTCGCCAAAGAGATAGACCTCGCCCCAGACGATCTCGTCGCCCAGTTCGGGATCGGTGAACGCTTCCAGCAGCGCCGCGTCGGGCGCGCCATCCTCGTCGAGCGGCAGATCGAGCGGGCCGGAGATCAGCTTTACGTCCTCGATCACCCCCGCCACGCCGCCGCATTCGGCGATATGTTCGGCGATCTGCACCTCGACCTCTGCCGGGGATCCCGCCGAGAGGCAGATGAACAGCACCGCCAGCGAGCTTTCGTCATCGCCGTCCTCGAAGAAGGGCGAGACGCTGTCGGGCATGCGGATCACCTCGACCAGCGCGCAGTACCAATCCTGCCCCTTCGGCAGCGCGGGCAGTTTCGCCCCGTGATAACCCTTGCTCATTCCGCAGCCTCCTTGACCGTTGCAGCGCCCATCGCCTCGGCGCGCATCTTGCGCACCAGTTCCAGCTCGGACTGGAAGTCGACGTAGTGCGGCAGCTTGATATGTTCGAGAAAGCCTGTCGCCTGAATATTGTCGGAATGGGCCAGAACAAACTCCTCGTCCTGCGCCGGAGCGCCGAGGTTTTCCTCGCCCAGTTCCTCCCAGCGCAGCGCCCGGTCGACCAGCGCCATCGAGATCGCCTTACGCTCTGTCTGGCCGAAGACCAGCCCATAGCCGCGGGTGAATTGCGCCGGCTCGGTCTTGGACCCGGCGAACTGGTTGACCGTCTCGCATTCGGTGAGGGTCAGCTCGCCGATGCAGACCGAGAAGCCAAGCTCGGGCACCTCCATCTCGACCTCCACCGCGCCGATGCGCAGCTCGCCGACGAACGGGTGGTTGCGGCCATAGCCGCGCTGGGTGGAATAGGCCATGCCGAGCACGAAGCCTTCGTCGCCGCGGGTCAGCGCCTGCAGGCGCAGTGGGCGGTCCGCGGGGTATTCCATCGGCGCGCGGGTCATATCCGGCGGCGTATCTTCTGAGCGAACTTCGTCCTGTATCAGTCCGTCTTTGTTTAGAAATTCCGTCACGCGTGGTGTCACCTCGCGGCGAGGTTCCGCCACGCGGGCCCGCGGCGGCTCGCCCTCGGCCTCCAGCGCGAAATCGAGCAGCCGGTGGGTGTAGTCGAAGGTCGGCCCCAGCACCTGTCCGCCCGGCACGTCCTTGAAGGTCGCGCTGATGCGGCGGTCGCAGCGCATCTCGGTGGTGTTCACCGGTGCGGAATGTCCGAGCCGCGGCAGCGTGGTACGGTAGGCCCGGACAAGGAAGATCGCCTCGATCAGATCGCCCCGCGCCTGTTTGATCGCCAGTGCCGCAAGGTCGGGATCATAGAGCGAGCCCTCGGCCATCACCCGGTTCACCGCCAGCGCCATCTGCTCGCGGATCTGCGGGATGCTCAGTTCGGGCACCGCCACATCGCCGCGCCGTTCCTCGGCCAGCCACTCATGCGCGGCGTCGATCGCCCGCTCGCCGCCTTTCACAGCAACATACATCAGAGCGTCTCCACTTTGGTGGTCCGCGGCAGCGCCGCCAGCTTGTCAGACGAGGTGAAGAAGCAATCCCAACCCAAGGGGAGAAGGAGGTTATTCCGCTCAAACGCCGTCACTTCCGGAAGCGAAAGCCTTGCCGATGTCTCGATGCCCGGCCCGGTCAGCCGCATGCCGTCGGCGCGCAAATCCGCGCATTCGACGATCAGAGTGACCGAGCGGTCGGGGTATTCGGCACTGCCGATCCGGTAGCGGTCGAGCGGCTGCAGCGCGTTCCATGCCCCGAGCGCGAACATCGCCTCTTCGGCGGGCACCAGCGGCGCGCCGGTGTGGAAGGCGATCCAGCCCTTCAGCGCCTCGCTGTCGCAGCCCGGCGCAAGATAAAGCGGCGTTTCGCGGTCGCAGAGGGTCAGCAGCAGCACCGCCGCGGCGGTGGAGAGGCCCGGCGCCTCGGCGCCCGAGACCTGCGCGATCCGGCCCGGTCGCGCCATGGCGTCGAGCGCTGCGCGGAAGGCGCGCGCCGCTTCGACCGGGGCGTCGGCAAATCCGCCTGTCAGAACATCAGCCTGCATCATTCGCCCCGCACCATGGTAAAGAAATCCACCTTCGTTGCCGCGGCCTTTGCCGCGCGCGCGTCCCGCCGCGCCGCTTCCTCGGTCGCCAGCGGCGTCAGGACCTGCGCCTGCATTTCGTCTGCGCGCGGCCCCTGCATCAGCGCATCCACCAGCGCGGCGCGCTCGGCATGGCTCCGGTCACGGCCCTGCACATGCGCATGGCCCACCTCGCCGCTGCCCAGCCGCAGCGCGCAGCGCGTCACCGTCATCTCGCCCATGTTGAACGGTGCGCCGGTGCCGCCCATGCGGCCCCGCACCATCACGCCGCCTGTCTCGGGCACGCGCAGCCAGTCGAAGCGGGGCAGCGCCGCCCCTTCCATCAGGGCCGCCAGCCGCTCCGCCGGGGCCCGCGCCAGCAGGCCCATCCAGCCCCGCCGCGCCTCGGTTTCCTGTTCGGGAGTTTTCATCTGGACATCTTTCCGATTTGTCTAGATAACTATACAACTAGACAAGTGATAGCTCCATCGCCCCGAGTCGGGCAAGAGGGCATCCCATGAAGTTTCGGTGACAGAGGTCCGCTCATGCCCCGCTCCCCCGTCTGGCAAACCATCGCCACCACGCTTGAAGACGAGATCGCCCGCGGCCATTACCGCGCCGGAGACAAGCTGCCGACCGAGGCGGAACTTGCCACCCGCTTTGCGGTGAACCGCCACACCGTGCGCCATGCGCTTTCGGCGCTGGCCGAGCGTGGGCTCACCCATTCGCGGCGCGGTGCCGGGGTCTTTGTGCGGGCGGCCCCGCTCGACTATCCAATCGGTGGGCACACGCGGTTCAGCCAGAACGTCCGCGCCTCGGGCCGCCTGCCCGACCGCCGCACGCTGCGCATGGAAATCCGTCCCGCGGATGCCGCCGAGGCCGAGGCCCTGCAGCTTGCCACGGGCGCGCCGGTGCTGGTGCATGAGGGCATTTCGCTGGCGGGCGGCGCGCCAGTGGCGCATTTCATCTCTTATTTCCCGATCACCCGCCTGCCCGGCCTCGATGCGACGCTGCGCGAGACCCGCTCGGTCACCGAGGCGCTGCGCCGCCACGGCATCGCCGATTACACCCGCGCCAGCACCCGCCTCACCGCCGAGGCCGCCTCGGCCACGCAGGCCCGTCATCTCAACCTGCGCGAGGGCGAGCCGCTGCTGCGCTCGGTGGCGCTGAACCTCGGCCCGGACGGGATACCGGTGGAACAGGGGCACACGTGGTTCGCCGGCGATCGCGTGGCGCTCACCGTCAGCCACGAAGAAACCGCCGCCCCGCGCAGCACCGATGCGGCCCCACGTCACGCCGGTGACACAGACATTAGGTAGGTCTTGCCAAAACCCCAGAGCAGGCACGGCGGGTAATTTGCATGACGACCTTTCTTCCCCCCTTGCGCCTCACCGGCGCAACTCTTCTCCGAGACGGCCGGATGCAGCGCCGATCTCTGGTCGTCGAGGACGGTCTGATCACCAAGGGCCCGCTGCCAGAGGTCGATCTGAGCGGATATCTCATCCTTCCCGGCATCATCGACCTGCATGGCGACACGTTCGAGCGCCATATCGCGCCGCGCCCCAGCGCCACTTTTCCGATCGACGCCGCGCTGCGCTCGACCGACCGCGAGGCGGCGAGCCATGGCATCACCACCGCATGGCTGGCGCAATGCTGGAGCTGGGAAGGCGGCATGCGGGGGCCGGACTTCGCCGAAGAGATGATGGCCGCCATCGCCGCCTACCGCCCCCGCGCCCATACCGACCTGCGCCTGCAGATCCGCTGCGAGACGCATATGCCAGACACCCGCGCGCGTCTGATCGCCGCCGTGCTGCGCCATGGGGTGGATTATGTGGTGTTCAACGATCACCTGCCCGAGGCGCTGGAGGTGGCCGAGCGCGAGCCGATGAAGCTGGCACATTGGGCGGCCCACGCCGGAAGCAGCCCCGAGGAGTTCCACGCCAAGCTGCGCGCCGCCCGTGCCGCCTCGCGCGAGGTGCCGCGCCATCTCTGCGCGCTGGCCGAGCTTTTCGACGCCCATGACATCCGCTACGGCAGCCATGACGACCCCGACGGCGAGACCCGCGAATACTACCGGCTGATCGGCGCGCGCATCGCCGAGTTCCCGACCACCGTCAGCGCCGCCAAACTGGCCCGCGCCTGCAATGATCCTGTGCTCATGGGCGCGCCCAATGTGGTGCGCGGCGGCAGCCAGTCGGGCAATGTCTCGGCCCGCCATCTGATCGCCGAGGGGCTGTGCGACGCGCTGGTGTCGGACTATCACTACCCCTGTCTTGCCGAGGCCGCTTGGACGCTGGTGGACAAGGGCCTCAAAACCCTGCCCGAGGCTTGGGCGATGATCTCCACCGTGCCTGCCGAGATCATGGGGCTGTCGGATCGCGGCACGCTCGATCATGGCAAACGCGCGGATTTTGTCGTGGTAGACGTCCGCAGCCGCGCCATCGAGGCCACGGTCAGCGGCGGGCGGCTCACCTATCTCGCGGGTGAGGCCGGAGCACGGCTGGTCTCTGCGCTGCCGGGGCGGCGGCTCGCTGCGGAGTGACCGAGGGCCTCATGTAAGCGCTCCTTGGACGGCGGCCTGCGCAGCATTAAGCCATTTAGGCATTAAGCCATTCTTCAACTCTCCTGCCGTAAGACCACTGGGACCCATCGGCCCCAGAAGGGGCACCGCGCGCCTAGCACAGGAGCCCCTCCCAATGCGTCTCAAACTGCGTCTTTCACAGCACCGCCGCCCGGATGATCCCGCTTCTGCAGGCGTCACGTCCCGTCGCCACGCGCCCGGCCTTGCTTCGCTATTCCGCCGCGCCCTGCTCTGCGCCGCACCGCTGCTGGCGTTCGGCCTCATCGCCGGTGCGGCTCTGGCAGAGGGGCGGATCAGCATCATCGTCAACGACCCCGAGAACCCCTATTGGGCCGCCGAGGGCGAGGTTGCCAAAGCCACCGCGGCCGAACTTGGCTACCGCGCCATCGTCTCTGCACATGGCGGCGACACCACGGTCGAGACCGCGCATGTGGACAGCGCCATTGCCGCCAATGTGGACGCCATCATCCTCGACCCGGCGGATGCCTCCGGCACCATCGCCGCGGTGGAACGCGCCGTTGCCGCCGGGGTGCCGGTTTTCGTGGTGAACTCCGGCCTCGCGCGCAAGGGGCTGGCGGTGGCGCAGCTTCTGTCGAACAACGCTCAGGGGGCCGAAATGGGTGCGCAGCGCTGGCTCCGATCCATGGGCGAAAAGGGCAGCTATCTCGAATTGCTCGGTGCCGCCTCCGACCCCAATGCCAGCATCCGCTCCGATGGCTATGCCGCGGTGCTCGGCCAGTATGAGGCTCTCACCCGCGCCGGCATGGCCACCGCCAATTGGAACCGCACGCAGGGCTACGAACGAACACGCGGCCTGATCGCCGAGCACCCCGAAATCACCGGCATCATCGCGGGCAATGACGAAATGGCCCTTGGCGCGATTGCCGCGCTGAAAGAGGCCGGGCTTCTGGACCGGGTCACCGTCGGCGGCTTCGACGGCTCGCCCGACGCGGTTGCCGCGGTGCAATCGGGAGAGCTGGCCTACACGGTGCTGCAGCCGGTCGCCATCTTTGCCGAAGACGCGGTGCATCAGGCGGATCACTACATCCGCACCGGCACCCCGCGCGAGCCGCAGGAAGTACAGCTATTCGATTGCCTGCTCATCGATCGCGCCAATGCGGCCAAGATGTCGGCCCCCTTCGTCATGGGGCAGTGACCCTAGCCTCTTGCATGAAGTCCCGGCGGCACGGCCGATCTTAGGCGCTTCTTCAGGCTTTCATGATTGAACTCACCACAGCGGCCGCCTTGCACCGCCACTACCGCCAGCAGCCACAGGAGCTTGCCCATGGCCCTTTTGCGCAACCTCTCGGTCGCCCTCAAACTTCCGGCCCTGATGATCGCCATCGCCATCGGCTGTCTCGGCATGGCGGGGGCCATCGCCTATAAGGTGTCGCATGCGCAGTTGATCCAAGAGGTGTCGTTCCGCCTCGGCATGCTTGCCGAAACACGCGCGACGATGATCGAGGATTGGTTTCACGAGACCCGAAGCGAACTGGGGGAAAAGGCCGCCGAGCCGCTGGTGATCGACGCGGCCACCGCGTTTCTGAGCACCTATAAAACGCTCGGCGATGACGCCAATGCCCACCTGAGGCGCGCCTACATAGACGATAACCCCAACCCCGCCGATGCCCGCGCCGACCTCGAAGAGGCTGCAGACAACACCGCCTATTCCCTGTTTCACAAGAAGTTCCACGCCGAGTTGCGCGCGCAGGTCGAGGCTTTGGGCCTGCGCGACCTGATGATCGTCTCCGCTGCTGGGGATGTGATTTACTCGGTCCAGAAACAAGAGGATTTCGCCAGCAATATCGCGGAGGATGCGGGCGGGCTGGGCACCGCGCTAAGCGCTGCACTGGCGCCTGACGCCACATTCGGTTTCGGCGATTTCGCTCCAGCCGAGGCGGGCGCGCGCGCCTATCTCGCGGCTCCGCTGCACAACGAATGGGGCGATACGATCGCCGCCCTCGTCTTTGAGGTGGACGATCAGGCGCTGACCCATCTGACGACCATGGAAACGGGCCGCACGCCAACCACTGAACTCGAACTTCTGGCCGGTGATCACACCCGTCGCAGTCACCTCGGGCTTGGCGGTGTGCAAAGCGCCATCGGCACCCAAGGCACCGCCAATCCCGCCTTCGATGCCGCCCTTGAGGGCCAGCGCGGCGTCGTAGACATCACCCTGAGCGACGGGCGCAGCTACACCGCGGCCTATCAGCCCCTCAATATCGCGGGCCGCAACTGGGCCCTGATCGCCGCCGAACCCGCAGAGGTTATCGCCGCCGGTCCGCGCGCCCTGCTCGAGCGGCTGCTGCATGGCACGGCCATCGCGCTGATCGCGGCCCTTGCGCTTGCATGGCTCGCCGCGCGCAATCTCGCCCGTCCGCTGGCGCGGATCGCCAACGCCATGGGCCAAGTCGCGGCGGGCGATTACGAAAGCGAAATCCCCGCGCAACGCCGCCGTGACGAGATCGGGCGCATTGCCCGCACGCTCGAGGCCTTGCGCCGCGATCTCCGCCAATCCCGCGATGACCTTAAGGACGGCGCGACCACGCGCGCTGCGATGCAGAGCGCCCAGAGCGATGTGGTCGAGACCCTGCAGAACGCGCTCGCCAGACTGGCCGAGGGCGACCTCGGCGCCTCGATCGCCCAAGAGTTCCCCGAAGATTACGAGCGGCTCAGAACCGATTTCAACCGCGCCACCGACCGGCTGCAGCAGGCCATGCTGGACGTGACGCAAAGCGCCGGGGCGATCAACGACGATGTCGATCACATCGCGCAGGCCTCCGAAGACCTCGGACAGCGCACAGAGCGGCAGGCCGCCACGGTCGAGGAGACCGCCGCCGCGCTCGATCAACTGACCGCCTCTGTCACGGAAGCCGCGAAAAACGCCGCCGAGGTTGACGGCATCGTCGGCAAGGCCCGCGAAGATGCGCAGGTCAGCGGCGAAGTCGTGCGCCAAACCATCGAGGCAATTGGCGTGATTGAGGCCTCATTTCAGCAGATTTCCAACAACATCAAAGTGATCGACGACATCGCCTTCCAGACGAACCTGCTCGCGCTAAATGCCGGCGTCGAAGCCGCGCGCGCCGGCGATGCGGGGCTGGGCTTCGCCGTGGTCGCCTCCGAAGTGCGGCTTCTGGCGCAGCGGTCCTCGGAAGCCGCGCGCGAGATCAACACGCTGATCACCAGCTCCTCCGAGCACGTCCAGACCGGTGTGCGGCTGGTCGGGCGCACGGGCGGCGCGCTCAAGGAGATCATTGCCTCGATCCGGATCATTGCCGAACGAGTGACGGCCATCGCGGACTCCGCGCGTGAGCAGTCGACCGGCCTGTCGGAACTTAACAGCGCCGTGGGCGAGCTCGACATGACCACGCAGAAGAACGCGGCGATGTTCGAACAGACCTCCGCCGCCAGCAGCGAATTGCGGCGCACGGCGCAAGGGCTGCGGCAAAATATCGAACGCTTCAAATTGCGCGGCGAGGCCGGCGGGTGGGCAAGCGAAGAGGCTGATTGGACCGGCGAGGCGGAACCGCATTCGCCGGAGCTAACAGATGCACCGGGTCTGCGGGCAGGATGAGACAGCCCGTCCCCCAGAGCCGCCGCGCACAATGCGAATACGCTGTGGCGCAGGCATCGAAATTGCCGAGGATTGGCCCTTTCAATCCGGCTACCCAGGCACCGCGCCGCGGTGGCCAAAGGACCCGGCCGCGCGCGCTGCCCGCCCGCTCAGTTCGCGCCTTCATATTTTTCCAGAAATGCCTCGGCGGGCAGTTGCCGGAAATCCTCAAGCCGGGCGCGCAGCACCTCATGCGGCCAGTCCCACCATGCCAGCGCCATCATCCGCTCGGCGACCTTCGGCGCGTAGCGCGCGCGCAGCGGCTGCGCGGGCACGCCCGCGACGATCGTGTAGGGCGCCACATCCTTGGTCACCACCGCCGAAGAGGCGACGACCGCGCCATGGCCCACCGTCACCTCGGGCCGCACCACTGCCCCATGACCGATCCATGTGTCATGGCCGATATGGGCGCGGCGGGCGTGGCGGGCCTCGAAGAAGGCTTCGTCCCGCCCCGCATTGCCCCAATAGTCGCCGGAACGATAGAGAAAGTGGTGCAGCGAGGCGTTCTGCATCGGGTGATCCGTCGGCCCGATGCGGCTGAAGCTGGCGATATTGGCGAACTTGTCCACCGTGCAATTGGCGATATCCGCATAACGGTCGCAGTAGGAATAATCGCCCATCTGCACGTGGTTCAGCCGCGAGCCGCGCCCGATCTCCACATAGGCGCCAAACTCACTCGCGGTGATCTCGCAATCGGGGTGGATGAAGGGCTCAAGCCCGAGACGGGCCATTCAGAGCCCCTTGATCAGCTTGCGGCGCAGCCAGCCCGAAGCGCTGTCCATCGCCATGACCATCAGCACCACGAGGATGATGTAATAGCTCACCTCTTCCCAATCCTTCTGGGTGATCATCGCCTGCGTCAGCAAAAGCCCGATGCCGCCGCCGGTGATCGCGCCGATGATGGTGGCCGAGCGGGTGTTCGACTCCAGATAGTAGAGGATTTGGCTGATCAGCACCGGAACGATCTGCGGGATCACCCCGAAACGGTAGCGTTGCAGTGGCTTGGCGCCGGTCGAAGCGACGCCTTCCATCTGCTTGCCGTCGACATTTTCCAGCGCCTCCGAGAAGAGCTTGCCGAAGCTGCCGGTGTCGGTCAGCAGGATCGCCAGCGCTCCGGTCATCGGCCCGGGCCCAAAGGCGCGGCTGAGCACGATGGTCCAGATCAGCCCATCCACCCCGCGCAGGAAATCGAACACCCGGCGCATGGCAAAGCGCACCGCCGCCAGCGGCGCAAAGTTCTTGGCCGACAGGAAAGCCAGCGGCAGCGCCACGATCGCCGCCCCCATGGTGCCCAGAAAGGCCATCAGGATCGTCTCGAACAGCGCCCAAGCCACATCGGCGTGGCGCCACATATCATTGCCCCAGAAATCCTGCCACGCACCGGCGAGATTGCCGCGTGCCGGGTCGATCTGCGCACCAAAGAGGATCTCTGGCAGACCATGCCCGTGATAGGGGCTGTCGAGGGTGAAGAAGAACAGCTCCCAGCCCGGGAAATAGCGGAAAAGCTCGGTTTTCGAACGGGTCAGCGCCACCCGCGCGCCATCGGCGGTGACCTGCAGGCGCGAGGACGAGGCGGAAACCCAGTCGGGCAGCCCTTCCTCGGGAAGGTTGCTCACCAATGTGCGCCCTTCGAGATGCGCTTCGATCAGACCATAGCCCGGCACCTCCCAGCGGAAGCCATTTCCCGGCAGCAGGATCACCTCCTGCCCGTCCTTGAGCATCACGCGCGTGCTGCCATCGGGCTGCGGGACCACCCAGTCGGGCCCCTTGCCTTCGGGGTATTCGCCCTTGCGCTCGCCCTCGATCGCCACCGCGACGCCGCCGCTGCGGTTGTCGCGCGTGACATGAGTCTTGTAGCTCCAGATGTCCGACAGCAGCGTGCGGGCGTTGTCCCAGCGCGCGCGCTCCGACAGGCCGGCGATGTCAAAGGCGAAGAAAATATAGGTGAGATAGGCCAGCACCACCAAGGGCAGGCCGAAGGAGACCAGCCGCTTGCGGGTGAACTGCCGGTCGGCGGAGGCGTAGAGCGCGGCGTCGGCCATCTCAGTGGCCTCCTTTCTTGGACGAAATCATGGCGTTGCGCACATGGCTCGACAGTTGGTCAAAGACGACGATGGTCGCGAACAGCAGGATGAAAATGGCGGCGGCCTCGTCGAAACGCCCCTGCCCCCAGGCCATGGCGTTGCGCAGCTCGTAGCCGATGCCGCCTGCGCCGACGAAACCGAGAATGGCCGAGGCGCGAATGTTGATCTCGAAGCGCAAAAGCGCGTAGCTGAAGTAATTCGGCGCCACCTGCGGCACCACGCCCAGCCACATGCGCTGCAGCCAGCTTGCGCCCACCGACGAGAGCCCTTCAACGGGCTTGAGGTCGGCGTTCTCATTGACCTCGGAGAAGAGCTTGCCAAGCGCCCCGGCGGTGTGCAGCGCGATGGCGATCATCGCGGGCACCGGCCCGCCGCCCAGCACGAAAATCAGCACCAGCGCGACGACGATCTCGGGCACCGCGCGCAGGATATCCATGACGCGACGGCAGACCGGGATCAGTCGCGGCCAGCGCGCCAGCCCGCGGGTCGAGAGCAGCGACAGGATCATCGCCGCCGCGGCCCCGATCAGCGTCGAGCAGGCGGCAATGTTGATCGTCTCCACCAGCGCCGGGAAATATTCGACAAGGTGCCCCGGCAGCCGGTCGAGTTTGGGCAGCGTGTCGCGCAGGACGTCGGCGGGAAAGTCAAAGATTTGCGGCAGCCCGTCCCAGAAGCCGCCCGCGTTGCGGCTGTCGGCCAGCGTGAAGCCCGAGATCATCAGCAGCGCGAAGATCGCAAGCGTCAGCCCGCCGTAAAGGCGCTTGCGGGCCATCAGCGCGAGGTAATTGGCGCGCGGATCATGGGGGGCGTCGGGGAACTGGGTCATGCGGCGGTCCTGCGGCTGGCCCGCGCCTGGCCCGGCCTCGCCCCGTCTGGGGCGGCACAGTCGGGCGGCAGCGGTCCGGGAAACGTAAAGGGACCCCGCGCATCGGCGGGGCCCCTCAGGTGGTCTGCGATCAGTTGATCTTCGAGCGGCGGGCCGCGACGATCGACTCATACTCTTTGTGGGTCACCGGGATGAAATCCTTGGCATCGCCCGCCGCCACGCCGTAGGCGCAATCGGGGTCTTCTTCCCAGAGGTTGGCGGTCAGCTCGGTGACGCTGTCCTTGACCGACTGCGGCAGCGCCTTGCGCATCACGAAGGGGCCTTCGGGGATCACGTTCGACTGCCAGATCTGCACCAGATCGTTCATGTCGACGAGGCCCGCGTCCACCGCCTTGCGCAGCGCGCCCGAGTTGTAGCCGTCTTCCCAGTTGCCCTGACCGTCGGCCCAGGTCACGCCCGCGTCAACGTCGCCGTTGTTGACCGCGACGATGGTCTGCTCGTGGCCACCGGTGAAGACGACATCCTTGAAGTAATCGCCCGGCTCCATCGAGTAGCCCGCGTCGGCGATCTCGATCGAGGGGATCAGGTAGCCCGAGGTCGAGTTCGGATCACCGAAGCCAAATTCCTTGCCCTTCAGGTCGTCGAGCGAGGTCACGCCGCTGTCGGCGCGGGCAAAGCCGATCGAATAGTAGCCGATGGAGCCGTCAGCGTTCTGCTTGACCAGAACCGGCTCGACCGCTTCGGGGTCGGCGATATAGGTGCCGGCGTAGGAGGAGGCGCCCATCCATGCCGCGTCGATGGTGCCGCCCAGCAGGCCCTGCATCACGCCGTTGTAGTCGGCGGGGGTGAAGATCTTCACCTCGACGCCAAGCGCCGCGGCGATTTTCTCGGCGTAGCACTGGTTCGAGGCCAGACGGTCCTGGGCGTTCTCGCCGCCGAGGATGCCGAGACGGAACTCGGAGATTTCCTGCGCTTGGGCTGCGCCCACGAGCACGGTGCTGGCCAGAGCGGCTGCGATCAGTTTCTTCATCTTCTGTCCCTCATATAAGGAATTGGACCCGTCCCGATGGGCCCCTGGTGATCAGACCGCGACTTCCGCAGCCCGGATTTCCGCCGCGACCACCGGGTCGCGGATTTCGGTGGAGGTGGCGTTTTCCGAAAAATCGGCGCCAGCGCCGTAGATGTCGCGCGCGACCCCGGTGGTCAGCTGCGCCGGGGTGCCGTCAAAGACGATCCGCCCGTCGCGCATGCCGATGACCCGGTCGCAATAGCGCCGCGCCGTATCCAGCGTGTGCAGGTTGGCGATCACCATGCGGCCGTCTTCCTCGTGGATGCGGCGCAGGCTGTCCATAACCAGCTGGGCGTTCATCGGGTCGAGCGAGGCAATGGGCTCGTCGGCAAGGATCACCTTGGGGTCCTGCATCAGGGCGCGCGCAATGGCGACGCGCTGCTGCTGACCACCCGAAAGCGCCTCGGCGCGTTTGGCGGCATGGGCGGCGATGCCGAGCCGCTCGAGAATGTCGATGGCGCGGTGCACGTCCTCGCGCGGGTAGAGGTTGAACATGGTCGACAGCGTGCTGCGCCGCGCCAGCGTGCCGTGCAGCACGTTCGACACCACATCCATGCGCGGCACGAGGTTGAACTGCTGGAAGATCATCGCGCAGTCCGACTGCCACAGGCGCTTTTCCCCGCCCTTGAGTTGCAGCACGTCGCGGCCCTCGAACAGCAGACGCCCCTCGGTCGCATCGGTCAGCCGGTTCATCATCCGCAGGAAGGTCGATTTGCCCGCGCCCGAGCGCCCGATGATGCCGATCATCATCGGCCGGTCGACGGTAAAGCTCGCGTTGTCCACAGCGGTGTTCGCGCCGAAGCGCTTCGTCAAATTCTCGACGGTGAGCATGGTTCCCCCAGACTGTCCGGAGCGATGTCTGGCCCGGCACCGTATCGAGGCTGTGACGCTTCGGACTCAGTTCCGTGTCGGTTCCGTGAAGCTTTCTTGACGCCGCGCATCTGGCGGCAATGCCGGAAGTTCCACGCCTGATTGCGCCGCACAGCGCCCCAGCCACGCCGCAGCCTCGCCGCAGCCACGTCGCCATACGCGGAGCAGCTATGCGGCGCGCGGCATTGCCCTGTGGCAGCAACAATGGTCTATGTCCGTACTAAAGCCCGCCCGAGACTGGACCGCACACGTGCCCATAAGCCTACCGAAGACCCCTGCGTCCCCTCCGAGCCTGACCGACCGTCTGATCGGCGCCCTGCTGATCCTGATCACCTGTCTGCTCATCCTCAAGGAATGGCATCTCGCCTCCTCCGGGCTCGACTACGCGCTGGTTCCCGCCGTGACGCTGGTGGTGGCGCTGCTGGCGACGCAGGTCGCGCCGGGACGGCAGTTCTTCGTGGCGCTCGCCATCGTGCTCAGCCTCGCGCTGGTCTGGCGTGTCGAGGGCTGGCAGCCGGTGCTGCTGAACGCCTTCCACTCCGCCGGGTTCATCGCCGCCTTCTTTGCCGCGCTTGCCACGCTGCGCAGCGCGGCGCAGCAGGCCAGTTCGATCCGTGCGGCGGGCAATTTCCTCGCGCTGCAGCCGCCGGGGCGGCGCTATCTGGCGCTCACGCTTGGCGGGCAGGCCTTCGCCTTGCTGCTCAACTACGGGGCCATCGCGCTGCTCGGCAGCCTCGCCACCGCCGCGGCGGCGGATGAGCCCGACGAGGAAATCCGCACCCATCGCACCCGCCGCATGCTGCTGGCGATCCAGCGCGGTTTCGTCGCCTCGCTGCCGTGGTCGCCCATGTCCTTTTCCATCGCGATCACCACCGCGCTGATCCCGGGCACCAGCTGGGGCTCTGTGGTGCTGCCCGCAATCGGCACCTCGGCGCTGATCACCCTGACCGGCTGGGCGCTCGACACGATCTTCAAACCGAAGCTGTCGCATCCGCCCGCGCCCCGCGCAGCGCCCGAGGGCAGCTGGGCGCTGATGGCACCGCTGCTGATCCTGCTGGGTCTGCTGGTGGTCTCGGTGCTGATCCTGCAAAGCCTCACCGGCCTGCGCATCATCGCGCTGGTGCTGCTGGTGGTGCCCTGCATGGCCGCCGCATGGGCACTGCTGCAAAAGCGCGAGGGCAATCCGCCGCTGCGCGAGCGCGCCCGCACCTTCGCCTTCACCGAACTGCCCGCCTATCGCGGCGAGGTGACGCTGCTGATGATGGCCGGTTTCATCGGCACCGTCGGCGCGCCGCTGCTCGCGCCGCTGGTCAAGGCCTCGGGGTTTCATCCCGAAGACCTGCCGCCCGCGCTGGTGCTGGTCAGCTTCGTCTGGATCATCCCGCTGCTTGGCCAGCTTGGCATGAACCCCATTCTCGCCGTGACGCTGATCGCGCCGCTGGTGCCCGCCGCCTCCGAGCTTGGCGTCGCGCCCGAGGCCATCGTGGTGTCGATCACCGCGGGCTGGGCCTTGGGGGGCATCAGTTCGCCCTTCACCGCCACCACGCTGCTGGTGGGACGTTTCGGCAACGTCAGCGCCCGCCACGTCGGTCTGCGCTGGAACGGCAGCTATATGATCTGCATGCTGCTTCTGCTGTCGGCATGGGTGCTTGCCCTCGGCTATCTCATTCTCTGACCTCCAACTCGCGAAAGTTCCGCCATGAGCCTTGCCCAGACCCCGCCCATCTTTGACGGCCACAACGATCTGCTGCTGCGCCTGCTGCGCGGGGCCGTCAGCGCCAGCGACGTGGTCGGCGGGCTGAGCAGCGGCCATATCGACCTGCCGCGCGCGCGCTCGGGCGGGTTCGGCGGCGGCTTTTTCGCGGTCTTCGTGCCCAGCCCCTCGAAGTCGGGCGACGACATGGACGCGATGGCGCAGCCGCAATACGACCTGCCGCTGCCCGAGATGATCCCCCATGCCGAGGCGCTGGAGACCACGTGGAAGGGGGTCGAGGCCTTCGAGGCGCTGGCCGAGGCGGGCGCCATCACCCCCTGCACCACCGCCGCCGAGATCGAGGTCGCGCTGACCGGCCCCAAGATGGCCGCTGTGCTGCATATCGAGGGCGCCGAAGCGATCGGCCCGGACCTGAGCGAACTGCACGAGCTGCACGCCCGTGGGCTGCGCTCGCTCGGCCCGGTCTGGTCGCGCCCGACGATCTTTGGCAACGGCGTGCCCTTCCGCTTCCCCTCGACGCCGGATACCGGCGACGGGCTGACCGAGGCGGGCAAGCGGCTGGTCAAGGAATGCAATGATCTCAAGATCATGATCGATCTGTCGCATCTCAACGAAAAGGGCGTCGACGATGTGGCCGCGCTGACCGATGCGCCGCTGGTCGCCACCCATTCCAACGCCTATGCGATCACCCCGCACGCGCGCAACCTCACCGACCGCCAGCTTGCGATGATCGCCGAGAGCAACGGTATGGTCGGCGTCAACTTCGCCTCGGCCTTCCTGCGCCCCGACGGGCGGATGGATCCCTCGTGCAGCCTCGACGTGGTGCTGCGCCACTTCGACCATCTGATCGAGAAACTGGGCGAGGACGGCGTCGGCTTCGGCTCGGATTTCGACGGTGCAACGGTGCCCGAGGGCATCACCGACATCGCCGGTCTGCCCAATCTGCGCGCCGCCATGACCGCCCATGGCTTCGACGCCGCGCTGATGGACAAGCTCTGCTCCGGCAACTGGCTGCGCGTGCTGCGCAAAACCTGGGGCGCATAACGCCCGCCCCTTCGTCTAGACGCAAATATCCCGGGGGTCCGGGGGCAGCGCCCCCGGCTCTCTGCAGCCTTTGGGCTTTCGCACCCGGCCGCATCTGCTAGGGTCCTCCACACCTAGGGGGGTCCCGGCAAGGGGCTGAGATACTGCTGGCATGCGTGCGGCGCAGTGACCCTTTGAACCTGATCCGGATCATGCCGGCGAAGGGACAGGTGGAGCTGACCGCATGCCCTCGCCGGCCTCATTTATGGAGGCCGCGCCCTTGAACACCCCCGACATAATCTCCCGCATCCCCAACGTGCTGACGATCGCGGGCACCGACCCCTCAGGCGGTGCGGGGATTCAGGCCGATCTCAAGGCCTTCAGCGCCAACCGTGCCTATGGCATGAGCGTGATCACCGCCGTGGTCGCGCAGAACACCCGCGGGGTGCGGGCGGTGGAGGCGCTGCCGCCAGAGTTCGTCGCGGCGCAGATCGACGCGGTCTTCGACGATGTGCGGGTCGACGCGGTGAAGATCGGCATGGTCGCCAACGCCGGGATCATCCGCGCCGTGGCCAAGCGGCTGCGGGCCCATGGCGCGCGCAACATCGTGTTCGATCCGGTGATGGTGGCCAAGAGCGGCGACGCGCTGCTCGACCCCGAGGCGGTGGCGGCGCTGCGCGAAGATCTGGTGCCGCTGGCAACGCTGATCACCCCCAATCTGCCCGAGGCCGCCGTGCTGCTCTCGCGCGGTGCGGGCTGGAGCGCCGAGGAGATGGCCAAGGAACTGCCTGCGCTGGCCGCCATGGGACCAGAGGCGGTGCTGCTCAAGGGCGGCCATCTGACCGGCAGCCCCGAAAGCACCGATCTTCTGTGGTGGCAAGGACAGACCCGCAGCTACAGCGCGCCGCGCATCGCCACCAAGAACGACCACGGCACTGGCTGCACGCTCTCTGCCGCGATCGCCGCGCTGCTGCCACGCAAGACGCTGCCCGAGGCGGTGGATGAGGCGAAGCGCTACCTGCAAGGCGCGCTGGCCGCGTCGGACCGGCTGGAGGTGGGCGGCGGCCATGGGCCGCTGCACCATTTTCACGAGATGTGGACCTAGGCCGCGGCCCAGGCGCGGGCAATCTCCCGCGCCGCAACCGCAGGATCCGGCTGGCCGCAGATCGCAGAGACCACGGCAAGGCCCTGCGCTCCCGCCTTTTTCGCCGGCGCGGCATGATGCGCTTTCAGCCCGCCGATGGCCACCGCGGGCACCGGGCACGCCGCCACCTGCGCCGCCAGCCCGTCCCAGCCCACGGGCTGCTTGTGGTCGGGCTTGGTGGGGGTGGCAAAGACCGGCCCGGCCCCCACATAGTCCACCAGCGCAGGAGGGGCCGCCCGCGCCAGGTCCGGGCTTTCCACCGAGAGCCCCAGCAGCATCTCCGGGCCGACGCGCGCCCGCGCTTCGGCGGGGGTCATATCGCCCTGCCCCACGTGCAGCCCGTCCGCACCGATCACCCGCGCGGCCTCGACGTCGTCATTGACGATGAGCAGCGCGCCCGAGCCCGCCAGCGCCGCCTTCAGCGCCCGCCCGGTCTCGATCACTCTCGCGGTGCCGCCGTCCTTGTCGCGCAGTTGCACTATGGTGGCGCCGCCCTGCACCGCAAGACGCGCCGTTTCCACCATGCCGATCCCGGCGCAGAGGCCGGGATCGAGCACCAGATAGACCGACAGGTCAAAGCGCCTCATGCGGCATCTTCCAGCACCCGCAGATCGGCCCCGGCGTCCAGCGCCTCGGGCGTCAGCGCATGCAGCCCGTCGAGGAAGCGGGGCGCGAAACTGCCCGGCCCCGCGGCGCCCTCATGCGCGTGGCTCCCGGCGACGGCATAATGCGAGAGCGCCGCGACGGTCGCCTCGAACGGGTCGCCGCCGAGCCCCACGTAAGCCCCGCAGAGGCCGGTGAGCGAACAGCCAAGCGCGGTGTTCAGCGGCATCCACGGCGAGCCACCGCCGATCCGCACGGCACGGCTACCGTCGGTGACGAAATCCACCGCCCCGGTCACCGCCACCACGCCGCCGGTCTGCCGCGCCAGCGCACGGGCGGCCGCTTCTGCGGCCTCCACCCCGTCGCGCCCGTCGACGCCCTGCCCGCGACTGACCTCTCCGGTGAGCGAGAGGATCTCGGAGGCATTGCCCCGCACCACCGTCGGCTTCAGCGCCAGCAGTTCGGCCGAGACCCGCCGCCGCAGCCCGGTCGCCTGACAGGCCACCGGATCAAGCACCCAAGGCTTGCCCGCCGCCTGCGCCCCGGCGATGGCCGCGCGCATCCCCTCGACGAAGGGCTCCGACAAAGTGCCGATATTGACCGTCAGCGCATGGGCGATGCTGGCGAACTCGCCCGCCTCCTCGGCGTCCGAGACCATGGCCGGCGAGGCCCCCGCCGCCAGCAGTACGTTCGCGGCGATGTTCATCGCCACGTAGTTTGTGATGCATTGCACCAGCGGGTTGGTGCCGCGCATCTCCTTCAGCAGCGCGCCAGCGGTCATGCCTCATCCTCCTTCAGCGGCAGATAAAGCGCGCCGCCCTCGCGGAATTTCTCGGCCATCTTCGCCATGCCCTCTTTCTGGGCCTCGGCGCGGATGTCGTGGCTGATCCGCATCGAGCAGAACTTCGGCCCGCACATAGAGCAGAAATGCGCCACCTTATGCGCCTCCTTGGGCAGGGTCTCGTCATGCATGGACCGCGCCGTGTCGGGATCGAGCGCGAGGTTGAACTGATCCTCCCAGCGGAACTCGAACCGCGCACGCGAAAGCGCATCGTCGCGGATCTGCGCCGCCGGGTGGCCCTTGGCGAGATCGGCGGCATGGGCGGCGATCTTGTAGGTGATCACCCCGGTCTTTACATCGTCGCGGTCCGGCAGGCCGAGGTGCTCCTTGGGCGTCACGTAGCACAGCATCGCCGTGCCGAACCAACCGATCATCGCAGCCCCGATGCCGCTGGTGATGTGGTCATAACCCGGCGCGATATCCGTGGTGAGCGGCCCGAGCGTGTAGAACGGTGCCTCGCCGCAGGTCTCCAGCTGTTTGTCCATATTGGCCTTGATCTTGTGCATGGCCACATGGCCCGGCCCCTCGATCATCACCTGACACTCGTGCTTCCACGCCACCTGCGTCAGCTCGCCCAGCGTTTCCAGCTCGGCGAACTGCGCCTGATCGTTGGCGTCGGCGATAGATCCGGGGCGCAGCCCGTCACCCAGCGATAAGGACACGTCATAGGCCCGCGCGATCTCGCAGATCTCCTCGAAATGCTCGTAAAGAAAGCTCTCGCGGTGGTGGTGCAGGCACCATTTGGCCATGATCGAGCCGCCGCGGCTGACGATCCCGGTCACCCGGTTCACCGTCATCGGGATCATGTGCAGCCGCACGCCCGCGTGGATGGTGAAGTAATCCACCCCCTGCTCGGCCTGCTCGATCAGCGTGTCGCGGAACACCTCCCACGTCAGGTCTTCGGCGAGGCCGCCGACCTTCTCCAGCGCCTGATAGAGCGGCACCGTGCCGATGGGCACCGGCGCGTTGCGCAAGATCCAGTCGCGGATGTTGTGGATGTTGCGCCCGGTCGACAGGTCCATGACCGTGTCGGCGCCCCAGCGCGTCGCCCAGACCATCTTCTCGACCTCCTCAGCCATCGAGGAGGTCACCGCCGAGTTGCCGATATTGGCGTTGATCTTCACCAGAAAGTTGCGCCCGATGATCATCGGCTCAAGCTCGGGGTGGTTGATGTTGGCGGGGATGATGGCGCGGCCCCGGGCGATCTCATCGCGCACGAACTCCGGCGTCACATGGTCGGGGATCGACGCGCCCCAATCCTGCCCGTCCCGTTCCAGCTGCGCCTTGGCGGCCTTGCGCCCGAGGTTCTCGCGGATGGCGACGAACTCCATCTCCGGCGTGACGATCCCGGCGCGGGCATAGGCCATCTGGGTGACCGCTTTGCCGTCCTTGCCCCGGCGCGGCGCGTGGCGGACCGGAAACTCGGGCACCAGACGCGCGCCTTCGGCAAAGCCGTTGTCCTCGGGCTTCACGTGGCGGCCATCGTAGCTTTCGGTGTCGGCGCGGGTGCGAACCCAGCCCTCGCGCAGGCGCGGCAGACCGCGGTCGATGGCGATCTCGGCACCGGGATCGGTATAGGGGCCGGAGCTGTCATAGACGGTGACCGGCGGCTCACCGGCGGACGGATGCAGGTCGATCTCGCGCATGGGCACGCGGATCTGCGGGTGCAGCGTGCCCTTGTGCCAGACGCGGCGCGAAGCGGGCAGCGGCCCGCAGGTGACTGTTGGGGTCAGGTCTTTCATCGGTCGGAGCCTCCAAGCTCAAAGCGGTGGAGACCCAGTTCCGGTGCGTGAATGGGGTGACATTGCTGCGGCCAAGGCGCGGGTCTGCCCCGCTTGTCCTATCCGCAAGAACCGGGGCGCAGAGCCCCCGGCAACGCCAGTGCACCATCCCTACGCCAGTATGAACTGGATCAGGTTCGTCGGGTCACTGCGCTGCGCGGACGCCAGCAGAATCTCAGCCCCTTGTCGGGACCCCCCGGGTGAGTGGCGCCACCCTGCGGCGAGTCGGGTCGGGCGTCAAGGTGCGGCCTCGGCCCGGCGGAGCGCGGGCGAAGGCGAAGGCGAAGGCGGTCGGAGGCGTATTTGTGGAACAATGAAAGGCGCTGGTCGCGCCCAGCATGCACACGCCCGGAATGCACGAAGGGCGGCGCCGCATGGCACCGCCCCTGTTTTCTTTTGGCAGAGCTGAGGCGTACCTCAGACCGCTTCGAGCGCGGCCTTCACGTCGTCGGGCGCGCCGATGTTGCGCAGCGTGGCCGGGCGGTGGATGCGCTTCACCATGCCCGAGAGCGCCTTGCCCGCGCCAATCTCCCAGAACTCATCCGCGCCCTGCGCGACCATATACTCGACCGACTCGCGCCAGCGCACCGAGCCGGTGACCTGCTCGACCAGCAGCGCGCGGATGCGGGCGGGATCGGTCACGGCCTCGGCGATCACATTGGCCACCAGCGGCACTTTGGGCGCGGTGATATCCACCTGCTCCAGCGCTTCGGCCATGACCTCGGCGGCGGGGGCCATCAGTGCGCAGTGAAAGGGGGCGCTCACCGGCAGCAGCAGCGCGCGTTTGGCACCCTTCTCCTTGGCGATCTCCACGGCGCGTTCGACCGCCGCCTTGTCGCCCGAGATCACCACCTGCGACGGGTCGTTGTCGTTGGCCGCGGCACAGACCTCGCCTTGCGCGGCCTCTTCTGCGACGGCGCGGGCGGTGGCCAGATCGAGGCCCAGCAGCGCCGCCATGGCGCCCTGACCCACCGGCACCGCCTGCTGCATGGCCTTGCCACGGGTGCGCAGCAATTTGGCCGCATCGCCGACGCTCAGCGCGCCTGCGGCGGTCAGCGCCGAATATTCGCCCAGCGAGTGACCCGCGACGAAGCTGGCCGCCCCGATCTCGATGCCCTCTGCCTCGAGCGCGCGCATGGCCGCCAGCGAGGTCGCCATCAGCGCGGGCTGGGCGTTTTCGGTGAGGGTGAGCGTCTCGATGTCGCCGTCCCAGATCAGCGACGAGAGGCTCTCGCCCAGCGCCGCGTCCACCTCGTCGAACACGGCTTTCGCCGCCGGATAGGCCTCGGCCAGCGCCTTGCCCATGCCGATGGTCTGCGCCCCCTGACCGGGGAAGATGAAGGCTCGCGTCATGATCGTCTCTCCTAAGGCTCGCGCGGTCGGGTTCTGGCGCGCTTTGGCGCGCAGTCCTAGCGCCAAGCGCCCCGTCGCGCAACGCCCCCGCTGAGCGCCCCCATAGGCTTCTTCTCTTCAAAAATACGCCGGGGGAGCCGCGCCCCGGCGCGGCGGGGGCAGCGCCCCGGCGCGGCGGGGGCAGCGCCCCCGGCAGTGGCGCCCACCGAAAACTCCCGCACAGCACCTTGGTAAGAGGCGACGTTCCGGCGTAAGAGGGTCGCAGCGGCCTGCCCCCCGCGCCGCGCAACAGGAGAAAGACGCCGCAATGACCCTGCTTCGACGCACCGTTCTCGCCACCGCCGCCGCGCTGGCGCTGATCCCGGCCGCCGCGCTCGCCCAGGACAGCACGGATGCCCCGATCAAGATCGGCGACATCAACCACTACAAGCGCCTTGCAGCCTTCGCCGAGCCCTACCGCAAGGGCATCGAACTGGCGGTCAGCGAAATCAATGCGCGAGGCGGCGTGCTGGGCCGTCCTCTGGAGTTCGTCTTTCGCGACGATCAGGGCGATCCCGCCGAGGCGGTGCGCATCGCCGAAGAACTGATGACCCGCGACGGCACGGTGATGCTCACCGGCACGATCCTCAGCAACGTCGGGCTCGCGCTCAGCTCCTACGCCGCCGAGAAGCAGCATGTCTATCTCGCCTCCGAGCCGCTGGCGGACACTCTGGTCTGGAGCTCGGGCAATCCCTACACCTTCCGACTGCGCACCTCGACATGGGTGCAGGCGGCGATGCTGGCCGAGCAGGCGGCAACCACCGACGCCATCCGCTATGCCACCATCGCGCCGAATTACGCCTATGGCACCGAGGCGGTCGAGGCCTTCAAGGCAAACCTCAAGCGGCTCAAGCCCGAGGTGGAGTTCGTCGCCGAGCAATGGCCCGCGCTGTTCAAGATCGACGCCGGCGCCGAGGTACAGGCGCTGGAGCGCGCCAAGCCCGACGCGATCTACAACGTCACCTTCGGCACCGATCTGGCCAAATTCGTCCGTCAGGGCACCGACCGCGGCCTCTTCGACGGGCGCGACGTCTACGGGCTGCTGACCGGCGAGCCGGAGTATTTCGAGCCGCTTGGCGAGGAAGCCCCCGAAGGCTGGTTCGTCACCGGCTACCCTTGGTACGATTTCGCCGCCGACACGCCCGGCGGTGCTTTCGTCGCGGCCTACGAGGAAATGTTCGGCGAAACGCCGAAGAACGGCAGCAACGTCGGCTATCTGACCGCGCTCTCGGTCGCCGCCGCCATCGAACGCGCGGGCAGCACCGAGACCGAGGCGATCCGCGAAGCTTTCGAGGGGCTCGACATTCCCGACACGCCGATCGGGCCGTTGCACTACCGCGCGCTCGACAACCAATCGACCTTGGGCGCCTTCACCGGCACCACGGCGCTGAACGATGCGGGCGAAGGCGTGATGGTGGACTGGTCCTACAAGGACCCCACATCCTACATGCCCTCGGACGAAGATATCCGCAAAATGCGCCCCGCCGACTGAGGCGCTTCGGGGGAGGCCGCGCAGCCTCCCCCTTTCATCTTTCCGCAAATACTCCGGGGTGAATTGGCCGTAAGGCCAAGAGGGGCAGCGCCCCGCCCCCTTCCCCCATCCGAGCCTTCCCCACCATGGCCTTCTTCCTCGCCCAGTTCCTGACTGGCCTCGCCAATGCCGCGGCGCTGTTTCTCGTGGCCTCAGGGCTGTCGCTGATCTTTGGCGTCACGCGGATCGTGAATTTCGCGCATGGGTCCTTCTACATGCTCGGGGCCTTCATCGGCGTGACCCTGATGGAGGTGCTGCCCGGCGCGGTCGGCTTTTGGGGGGCGATCGTACTGACCGGGCTCGCGGTGGGGCTGATCGGCGCGCTGGTCGAAGTGATCGTGCTGCGCCGCGTCTACCGCGCGCCAGAGCTCTTTCAGCTTGTGGCCACCTTTGGGGTGATCCTCGTCATTCAGGATCTGGCGCTGATGATCTGGGGTGCCGAAGACCGGCTCGGCCCGCGCGCGCCGGGGCTGCGCGGGGTCTGGCGCATCTTCGGCGAGCCGGTGCCCAAGTATGACATCGTTCTGATCGCGCTCACGCCGGTCATCCTGCTGGCGCTGTGGTATCTAATCACCCGCACCCGGCTGGGCATCCTCGTGCGCGCCGCGACGCAGGACCGCGAGATGGTCGGCGCGCTGGGGGTCAATCAGGCGTGGCTCTTCACCGGGGTCTTTGCGCTCGGCTCGGCGCTGGCGGGCTGGGGCGGCGCGCTGCAACTGCCCAAGGGCGGGGCCGATCTGCTGATGGATTTCAACATCATCGGCGCGGTCTTCGTGGTGGTGGTGATCGGCGGCATGGGCAGCCTGCCGGGGGCCTTCATCGCCTCGGTACTGATCTCGGTGCTGGGGGTCTTCGGGGTGACCTACCTGCCGCAATCGACGCTAGTGCTGATGTTCGTGGTCATGGCGGTGGTGCTGATCATCCGCCCCTATGGTCTGCTGGGCCGCGAGGAGGTGGCGGGCGAGCACGGGCAGGTCGGCGCGCCCGAGACGCCCATCCGCCCCTATGGCCCTGTCGGCATCGCGCTCACCGCCGCCCTGCTCGCAGCCCTCGCCACGCTGCCGCTCTTTGCCGACCAGTTCCTGATGGTGCTGGTGATCGACATCGTGGTCTTCGCGCTCTTCGCCGCCAGCCTGCATTTCATCCTCGGCTCTGGCGGGCTGGTGAGCTTCGGGCATGCGGCCTTCTTCGGCGGCGGGGCCTATGCCGCGGCGCTGCTGGTCTACCACACAGACACCCCGATGGAACTGGCCTTTCTCTTCGCGCCGCTGGCCGCGGGGCTGCTGGCGCTCGGCATCGGTTGGTTCTGCATCCGCCTTTCTGGGGTTTATTTCGCCATGTTGACGCTCGCCTTCAGCCAGCTTGTCTGGTCTCTGGCCTTCCAGTGGCGCAGCGTCACGCGCGGCGACGACGGGCTGATCAACATCTGGCCAGCGGACTGGCTGAACGGCACGCTGCCCTATTACTACTTCACGCTCGCCTTTGGCGTGGGCGGCATCCTCACCCTGCGCCATATCATCCATGCGCCCTTTGGCTACGCGCTGCGCGCCGGGCGCGACAGCCCGCGGCAGGCCGAGGCCATGGGGATAAACGTCAAGCGGGTGCAGCTGGTGGCCTTCGCGCTGGCCGGTATGATGGCGGGGCTTGCGGGCGGGATCTTCGTCTTCTCCAAGGGATCGGTGTTTCCCACCGAGCTTGAGATCGCCAAGAGTTTCGACGCGCTGATCGTGGTCTTTCTCGGCGGGGTAAAGACGCTCGCGGGCGGTGTGGTGGGCGCCAGCTTCATGACCACGGTCGAGCACTGGCTCACCCGGCTTGAGTACTGGCGGCTGCTGCTGGGGCTGGTGATCATCGCCGTGGTCATCCTGATGCCCGAGGGCATCGTCGGCACCCTGCGCAGGCTGGCAGGCCGTCTGCGCCACAGCGACGAGGAGCAGCGCCGATGACCGAAATTCTCCGCGCTGAGCACCTGCGCAAAAGCTACGACGGCTTCCTTGCGGTCGAAGATGTTTCCTTTTCTGTGCGGCAGGGCGAGCTGAAAGCACTGATCGGCCCCAATGGCGCGGGCAAATCCACCTGCTTCAACATGCTCTCCGGGCAGCTCCGGCCCACCGCGGGCGAGGTCTATCTCGGCGGCGCGCGGATCACCGGGCAGCGTCCGCGCGACATCTGGCGCAAGGGCGTGGGGCGGACGTTCCAGATCACCGGGACGTACCGGTCTATGAGCGTCATCGAGAACGTGCAGATGGCGCTGATCAGCCATCATGGGCGCATCTTCTCTTTCGGAGCGCGGGCGTGGAAGCTCTATCGCGACGAGGCGCTGGAATTCCTGCGCACGGTTTCGCTCGAAGATCAGGCCGACCGCCCCTGCTCGGTGCTGGCCTATGGCGATCTCAAGCGGCTGGAGCTGGCCATTGCGCTCTGCCACCGCCCCCGCCTTCTGCTGATGGATGAGCCGACGGCGGGCATGGCTCCCTCGGCGCGGATCGAGCTGATGCAGCTGGTCGCGGACATCGTGCGCGACGAGGGGCTGTCGGTGCTGTTCACCGAGCACGACATGGATGTGGTCTTTGCCCATGCCCATCACATCATGGTGCTGAACCGGGGCCAGCTGATCGCTGACGGCAGCGCCGAAGAGGTGCGCCGCGATCCCAAGGTGCAAGAGGTCTATCTGGGCGGCGGGACGCTGTTCAAGGAGGCGCAGGATGCTTGAGGTCAAAGGCATCCACAGCTTCTACGGCAAGGCGCATATCCTCAGCGATCTGAGCTTTGCGGTGCAGCGAGGCGAGGTGGTGGCGCTTCTGGGGCGCAACGGGGCGGGCAAATCCACCACGATGAAATCGGTGATGCAACTGCTGCGCCCGCGACATGGCTCGGTGCGCTTCGAGGGGCGCGAGTTGGTCGGGCTGCCCGCCTATCGGGTCGCCAAGGCCGGGCTCGGCTATGTGCCCGAGGACCGGCGCGTGTTCACCGATCTGACGGTTCTGGAGAATCTCGAGGTCGGGCGCCAGCCCTGGCGCGAGGGCGCGCCGCATTGGACCGTCGAGCAGCTGTTCGAGCTTTTCCCCAACCTCGCCGAGCGCCGCAACAACCGCGGCAAGCAGATGTCGGGCGGCGAGCAGCAGATGCTGAGCATCGCCCGCACCCTCATGGGCAATCCGGCGCTGCTGCTGCTCGACGAGCCCTCCGAGGGCATCGCCCCGGTGATTGTCGAGCAGATGGCGCGCAGCATCGCGGCGCTGAAATCGCAGGGGCTGACGGTGCTCATCTCCGAGCAGAACCTGCATTTCGCCCGCGCCGTCGCGGACCGAGCGATCATCCTCGAGTCCGGGCAGAAGAAGTTCGACGGCAGCTTCGAAACGCTCGAAAAACAGCCAGAAATCCGCGACGCCTATCTTTCGGTCTAGGCATTGACGCCAAATAGCGCCAATCACGATTGCCGCTGCCGCCTCCGCGCCTTAGGTCTGGAAGGACCGGAGGACTTTGCGCTTGGCCGATATCTCCAATACCGCCCGCAGCACGACGCAGGACTATCACCTCGACGAGCAGGTGGGCTATCTGCTGCGCCGCGCCTACCAGCGCAACTGCACGATCTTCTCGGACAAGATCGACGGCGCGCTGACCCCGATGCAGTTTTCGGTGATGCACCGGCTGGCCGAAATGGGGCCGATGTCGCAGAACTTTCTGGGCCGGTCCGTCGCCATGGATGGCGCGACCACCAAAGGCGTGGTCGACCGGCTGAGCACGCGCGGCCTCTTGCACACCGAGCGCGATCCCAAGGACAAGCGCCGGCAGTTGGTGTCGTTGACCGATGCCGGACAGGCGATGGTCGAGACCACCGTCGCGGGTGTGCTTGCCGTCACCGCCGAAACCCTGTCGCCGCTGCGGGCGCGCGAGCGTGAGACGTTGATCCGCCTGCTGCAGAAAATCGTCTGACGCCCGCGCGGCGCCTTAGGCCGTGCCGCCGCTGACCTTTCGTACCAGACGCATCACCAGCACGTAGAACCCCGGCACAAGGAAGATGCCGATCACCGTCGAGGCCAGCATGCCGCCGATCACCCCGGTGCCGATGGCGTTCTGCGCCGCCGCCCCGGCCCCGCTGGCGGTGGCCAGTGGCACCACCCCGAGGATGAAGGTCAGCGCGGTCATCAGGATCGGCCGCAGCCGCAGCTGCGCCGCCTCTTGCGCCGCCTGCGCGATGCTGCGGCCCTGCCCGCGCAGGTCTTCGGCGAACTCGACGATGAGGATGGCGTTGCGTGCCGAAAGACCGATCGTCGTCAGGATGCCGACCTTGAAGTAGACGTCGTTCGACTGGCCAAAGAGATAGGCCGCGAGCAGCGCGCCCAACAGCCCCACCGGCACCGACAGCATCACCGAGAAGGGGATCGCCCAGCTCTCATAGAGCGCCGCCAGCGCAAGGAAGACCACCAGCCCCGAGATCGCGTAGAGCAGCGGCGCCTGCGCGCCCGACTGCTGCTCCTGATACGACAGGCCAGTCCATGCCAGCGCGTAGCCGCCGTCCATGTCGCTCACCAGTTCCTGCATCACCTCCATAGCGGTGCCGGAACTGACGCCCGCCGCGGGCGAGCCGGAAACTTCGATGGCCGAGGTTGCCGAATAGCGCTGCAGACGCGGCGCCACCGGCTCCCACTTAGTGGTCATGAAGGCCGAGAACGGCACCATCTCGCCATCCGAGTTCTTGGCGTACCAATCCATGATGTTGTCCGGCTGCATGCGGTGCTCGGCATCCGCCTGCACGATCACTGGCCGCAGTTCCGAGCCCATGATGAAATCATTCACCTCGCTGCCCGAGAAGATCACCGAGAGCATCGAGTTGATCTCTGACAGCGTGAGGCCAAAGCTCTCGGCCTTCTCGCGGTCGATCTGGATTCGCAGCGCGCTTTCGTCCTCGGTGCCCGAGACCCGCACGTTGGCGATCTCTGGCCGCGCGGCGGCTTCTGTCTCCAGCGCGTCTGCGGCGTCCTGAAGGGACTCGATGCCATTGCCGGCCTGATCGACGAGGTAGAAGGAAAAGCCCCCGGTGTTGCCGAGCCCGCGAATTGCCGGCGGCTGCATCACCATGATCTGCCCGGCGCGGCTCGAGGCGAAAGCGGCGGTGGCACGCGCCGCCACGGCGCTGGCCGAAAGCTCGGGGTTGCCCTCGCGCTCTTCGAAGTCGCGCAGTTTGACGAAGACCATCGCGCGGTTCTGACCAGAGCCGCCAAACCCGAAGCCGAGCGAGGCAAAGGTGCTTTCCACCGCCTCGCCTTCCTGATTGAGCAAATAGTCCTCGACCTGTTCCAGCGTCGCCCGCGTCTGCTGCGTGGTGGCGCCTTCGGTGAGGTTGATGATGGTCATCAGCACGCCTTGATCCTCGGTCGGGATGAACGAGGAGGTGAGCCGCTCATTGACCAGCCACGCGCCGCCCAGAGACCCTGCCAGCACCAGCAGCACCAGCGCGGGCATTTTCAGCGACCATGCAACGGCGCGGCCATAGCCCTCGGTCACCTTGGCAAGGCCGGTGTTGAACCAGCGCGCCGGGGGGAATTTCGCCGGGCCATGCGCGGGCTTCAGCAGCCGCGCCGACATCGGCGGCGAGAGGATGATCGCCATCACCAGCGACAGCGCCATCGCCGCCACCATGGTGATCGAGAACTGCCGGTAGATCACCCCGGTCGAGCCGCCAAAGAAGGCCATGGGCAGGAAGACCGCCGCAAGCACCACGTTGATCCCCACAAGGGCGCTGGTGATCTGGCTCATCGAGCGTTTGGTCGCCTCATAGGCCGAGAGCTTTTCTTCCTCCATCAGACGCTCGACGTTTTCGACGACCACGATGGCGTCATCCACCAGCAGGCCGATGGCGAGCACCATGGCGAACATGGTCAGCGTGTTGATCGTGTAGCCGGTCGCCATCAGCACGCCGAACGTGCCCAGCAGCACCACCGGAACGGCGATCAGCGGCACCAGCGTGGCGCGCCAGCTTTGCAAGAAGATCATCAGCACCGCGAGCACCAGCACAATCGCCTCGAAAAGCGTGTGATAGACCTGCTCGATCGACAGCTCGACAAACGGCGAGGTGTCATAGGCGGTGCGGAACTCCACCCCCTCGGGCAGCGCGCTGCTCAGCGTGTCGAGCTGCGCGCGCACCCGTGCTGCGGTGTCCACGGCGTTGGCGCCGGTCTCGAGGTTCACCCCGAAGCCCGAAGAGTTCAGCCCGTTGAACCGCGAGTCGCTGCCATAGCTCTCTTGTCCGATCTCGACACGGGCCACGTCGCCCAGCCGCACCACGCCGCCCTCTTCGGACGAGCGCAGCAGGATGGAGTTGAACTCTTCCACCGTGGTCAGCTGACTTTGGGCGGTGATCGTGGCGGTGAACTGCTGGCCGCGGGTTGTGGGCTGATCGCCCAGCGAGCCCACCGAGACCGTCGAGTTCTGCGCCGAGACCGCGCTGGTCACATCCGAGGCGGTCAGTTGGTAGCGCGCCAGCGACAGCGGATCGAGCCAGATGCGCATGGCGTAGCCCGAGCCGAAGCTCTGCACACCGCCCACCCCTTCGAGCCGCTCTATCGGCCCTTCGACGGTGGTCGACATGATGTCGCCCAGCTCCAGCGTGCTGTAGGTGCCGGTGGGGTCGACCAGCGCGCCAACCATCAGGATCGACGAGGACGAGCGCGAGACGGTCACGCCCTGGCTCTGCACGGCGTTCGGCAGACGCCCCTCGACCTGACTGACCTTGGACTGCACGTCGTTCTGCGCGTCCACCGGATCGACGCTCTCGTCGAAGATGATTTCGATCGACGCGCGCCCCTGCGACGAACTGGAGGTCATGTAGAGCATGCCGTCGAGGCCGGTCATCGCGTCTTCGATCTCGCGGGTGACCGAGTTCTGCACCGCCTCGGCGGTGGCGCCGGTGTAGGTGGCAGAGATGCGCACCGAGGTGGGCGCGATGTCGGGATATTGGCTGACCGGCAGGGTGACCACGGCAAGCGCGCCGCCCAGCATGGTGAGGATCGCCAGCACCCAGGCGAAAACCGGGCGCGCAATAAAGAAGTTACCCATGGATCAGCCCTCGTTCTCCGAGGGGGCGCCGCCGAAGCTTTCGGCCTCGCCATCGCTGCGGGTGACCACGCCGGTCTCCGAGATCGCCACCTCGACCGGGGTAACAGGCGCGCCGTTCTGCAGGTTGCGCAGACCGTCGACGATCAGCTGCTCTCCGGCCTCGACGCCTTCGTTCACCATCCATGCGTTGTTGTAGCTGCCATCGTAGGTGAGCGTGCGTTTCACCGCCGTGCCGTCCTGATAGACGAAGGCGGTCAGCGTGCCGTCAGAGGCGCGCGAGGTGGCGTTCTGCGGCACCAGAACGGCGGGCGTGGTGCCGAAGGTCAGCTTCACGCGCAGGAACTGCCCCGGCAGGATGCCCCGGCGCGGGTTGTCAAAGCGCAGGCGCACCACCGAAGTGCCGGTGGTGGTCGACACGCTGACCGGCGGCGAGACGAAAGTGCCCTGCCCTTCGAACATCGCGCCGTTTTCCAGTTCCAGCTCTGCTTCGATCCGCTCGCCGCGATTGAGCGAGCCCTGATCGAGCCGCGCGCGGGTCTGCTGGATGCGCGTGATGGATTCCTGCACGTCGACATAGATCGGGTCGATCCGCGTCACGGTGGTCAACTCGTCCGACTGATTGGCGGTGACCAGATCGCCAACAGACACCTCGGGCAACACCGCGATGCCGTTGATCGGGCTGGCGATCTCGGTGCGGTCGAGATCGAGCCCGGCCAGTTCCAGAGCCGCCTGCGCCGCGCTGAGCGTCGCCTTGGCCTGCATCACGTCAACCTCGGCCGTGTCCACATCCGCCGCCGTCACCCCGGTGCCGACCAGTTTTTGGTAGCGCGTGAGCGTCGCTTCGGCGCTGCGCAGCGCCGCCTCGGCGCCCGCCACATCCGCCTCTGCCGCCGCCACATCGGCCTGATAGGTGTCGCCGTCGATGCGAAAGAGCACGTCGCCCTTTTTCACGTCGGTGCCCGGCTCGTAGAGGATTTCCGAGATGACCCCATCGACGCGCGGGCGGATCGCCACTTCTTCGAAGGCGGTGGACCGCCCCGGCAGCGTCACCGAATAGGGAACCTCGGCCGTCTCGAGCGTGATCACCCCGACCTCACGGGCGGCTTGCTGCGCGTGAAGTGTATTGATCGGCAGGATCAGCGCAAAAGCGGTGGCGAATGCCCATGGCAAGCAGGTGGTCCGGCATGTCGCCATCGTCGTCTCCTTCTATCGTTGGTCCGGGGTGGGAGACCCCCGGGCACGACACTGTTACGCGGCGATGATGACGTTCCGTCGCCACTTTTTAAAAACAATCAATCACGCGCTATCGTGAACACGTGAAAATGGCGCCCCCAAACAGGACGCCACTTTACCTTTCGTAAAGAGGTGAGGCTTAGCCGATACGTTTCTGCTCCGCGCTGGCCACAAGCCCGCCCTGCGCGCGTGGAGCGCTGCCGCGCGGAGCGGCTTTGCGCGTCGAGCCCAGCCAAGCGGTAACCAGCATGATCACGATGCCCAGCGGCGGCAGCCCCCAGCCCATCCGTGTGGAGAGCGGATTGCCTGCCATGTAGACTTGGAACATCAACGACACCACGGTGCCGGTGCAGAAGACCAACAGGCCCTGCTGCCCCAGCAGGCGCAGCGGCGCGGCGGCCTTATGCGCGCAGGCGCGGGTGACCCAAGGCAGGCACGACAACACATAGGCCAGCGCCAGAATGTTGAGCAGCCGCGGCAGCGCCACGAAGGTCTTGTCATGGGTGGTCAGGTGGAACGGAATGCCCGCCTGATAGAGCCGCGCCATCTGGTGGTTGATCACGTCGCCCACCGCCGGCACGAACTTCCACACCAGCGCCAGCACGCAAAAGCCAAGACAGACCCAGAAGAGCGCGCGTGATTTTGGAACGAAGCGCTCGCCGCGACGCATCCCAAGCCCGGTGAGCGCGCCCAGCACAAACAGCAGTTGCCATGAGATCGGGTTGAAGAACCAACCGCCGGGATTGGGGAAGTTCGGCAGGTTGAGCCGCCACAGCCCCGCCGCCATCCAGACAACCAGCGAGAGGGTCAGCAGCGCCCAAGGCCGCCACAGGCCGATCATCAGCATCAGCGGCGCGAAGAGCAGCAGCACTGAATAGGCTGGCAAGATGTTCACATAGCCCAACTGATGCGTCAGCGCGGCAATGCCGAAGAGCGCCTCGCCGGTGTTGCCGAAGACCTGCCGAAGGTTGATCTGCTCGAGCAGCTCGGGCATCGCGTAAATCCCCGCCGCGGCAGAGAAGATCGCGATCGCCCAGACCGTCATGAAGATATGCGCCAGATAAAGCGTCCAGCTGCGTTTCCACATGGGAGCGATACCATTCCATAGCCCATGCTCGGCGCGCGCCTCGGACGTCAGCCGCCCCGAATAGGCCAGCGCGGCGGCAAGGCCCGACATCAGGAAAAAGGCCTCGGCGGCATCGGAATGGGTGAAATTGCGAATGGTCAGATATTCGTAAGGGTTGCCCGGCACATGGTCGATGAAGATCATCACCAGCGCCAGCCCGCGAAAGGCGTCGATGCGCGGATCGCGCGGACGCCGGGCGCCAGTGGCCTTCCCTGCGGGGAAGGACACCAGCTTTGTGCCATCAGGCTGCGACATGACGAGGTTCCTTGGCACCGGGTCCGGGTTCCGGCTGCGGCGCTTGCGGCGCATTGGTCCACTGCGCGAGGATCTCGCGGTAAGAGACCACCACCGGCGACGGGTTGCCTTCGTCAGGGGTGACGAACAGCTTGTGGGTCAGCGGACGCGAGGTCCAGGCGATCAGCAGCGGCGCAAAGAGCATCGGCAGACAGACCGGCAGCAGCCACGGCACCAAATCGCGCGACAGCCAGAAGGTCACCCCCAGCGCCACGGCGCCGGTCACGGTAATCCATGCCCCCGCGCGCAGGCCCTGCATGATGGTCAGCTGGCCCTCACCGCGCTGGCTCGACGGCCAGCCACCATCGCGGCCCGACAGCACCTGCAGCACGGCTTTGGTCTGATACATCAGCATCAGCGGCGCGATCAGCGAGGTCAGCAGCACCTCGACGATCACCGACCAGAAGGCGCGCATCACACCACCAAATCCGGCGACCCGATGGGTCAGCGCGCTTTCGGTAAGGATGGCGAACTTGGGCATGATCAGCAGCCCGAAGATGCCGATCATCAGCGCGATCATTTCCTTGGTGCGATCGCTCGGGAAGACCGGGAACAGCAGGTGCGGCTCGGGGAAATAATCCGGCGGCGGCGCGGTCACGGCGGCGATCACCGAGGCGACGAGGAAGCCGAACCAGAGCAGCGACACCAGATAGGAGAAGATGCCGAGAATGAAGACAAAGCGGCTCCACGGCGCAAGGCCGGGTGCCATCACCAGCCGGATGTGCTGAAGGTTGCCCTGACACCAGCGGCGGTCACGCTTGGCAAAGGAAAGCAGGTTCTCGGGGCCCTCTTCGAAAGAGCCGTCGATGCTGGCATCCACCTCAACCTTCCAGCCACCACGGGCGAGCAGCGCCGCCTCGACGTAGTCATGGCTGAGGATATGGCCACCAAAGGGAGCCTTGCCCTGCAGTTCCGGCAGACCGCAGCTTTCCGCAAAGGCGCGCACGCGCACGATCGCATTGTGGCCCCAGAACGGGCCAGTGGCGCCCTGCATCCGCGCAAGACCGCGGGTGAACACCGGGCCGTGGAAGGCGGCGGCGAATTGCATGGCGCGGCCAAAGAAGCTGCGCCCGCCCACGACGCGCGGCAGCGTCTGCAGCAGACCCATCTGCGGGTCGGCCTGCATCCGCGCGATCATCTGGCGGATGGCGCTGCCTTCCATCAGACTGTCGGCGTCGAGGATCACGGCGAACTCATAGGCCCCACCGGAGCGGCGGAAGAAATCCTCGATATTGCCTGCCTTGCGCCCGCGGTTGTCCTCGCGGCGGCGGTAGAAGATACGCCCCTGCCCGCCTGTGGTGTCGAGCAGCTTCACGAAGGCCTTGCGCTCTGCCGCGGCCGCCGCGTCGTCGCGCGTGTCCGACAGGATCGCCACATCGGCCTCGACGCCCGCGTCCCGGATCGAGCGATCCATGGCTGCGATGCGCGCAAACGTGGCCACCGGGTCCTCGTTACAGATCGGCACCAGCACGGCTGTGCGCGGCTGCGGCAGTTGCAACTCCGCGGGCGCGCGGCGGCGCATGGGGGCCAGCCCCGACAACGCCAACGCGGCCCCCCATGCGAGCCATGCGGTCGTCACAAGGATCAGGCCGGCGCGCACAAAGTCCCACACGGCAACGCCATCCTGCAGCGCCACTTCGAGAAGCAGCGCCGTGGCGGTGCCAGCGGCAGCCAGCGCGAAGAGAGCCGCCAGAAAGCGGGTGGCGACCGTCTTGCGGTCGGGCGAGGGCAGAACGGGCATTGGCGTATCCTTACGCTCTCTGGCCCGGCATGATGACGCGCAGGATCAGTTCATGCAGCGACGCACGTTCGGCGCGCGGCGCCTCGACGTCCTGACGCGGCATTTCCATAGGTGCCTCGGGCGGAGCCCAATGCGGCATTTCAACGGCCCGTGCTTCAGTCACGTCCAGTTCTTTCATCGGTTCAGCATTCATTCCTTCACCCATTGATAAGTCCAGGTTTCGGTAAGAGTACGTCCATAACCTTTGAGCCCCGCCTTGAGTTCGGCCACCGCCCCGTCCGGAGCTTCGACTTCAAGCACAAGGCGCCACGTCTCGGTTCCCGAGATCCGGCTCACAACCGCTTCGGCAATCTCGCCGTTCGCGGCACTCACTGAAGGTTCAACCTCGGCACCGGCAGGAAGTTCCCCCAAAGTGCCACCTTCAAAATCTATGACGAATTTCCGCCGACCGTTGTCCTCGTCGGTTCCGGAAATGCCGCCCTTGCCGACCCGTGTGCGCACCACGCGGGCCCGATCTACCGCACCGTCACCCTCGGGGGACATCCCCCAGTGCAGGCGATAGGCGAACTCCAGCGCATCGCCGGCCTTGGTTTCCGCCTTGGGGATCCAGAAGGCGACGATATTGTCGTTGCCTTCGAGGTCCGAGGGGATCTCGACCAGCCGCACCGAGCCTTCGCCCCAGTCGCCAATCGGCTCGACCAGCAGCGTCGGGCGCTTCTCGTAATGCGCCTGCGCGTCGAGGTAGTGCTCGAACTCGCGGTTGCGCTGCACCAGACCGAATTTCACCGGGCTGAGCGCCCCGAAGTAAGAACTTGCAAGGCGCGGCGGGTTGTTGAGCGGGCGGAAGAAGGTCTCGCCGCCCTGCGTGGTCAGCACCAGCGCTTCGCTGTCGTGCACCGCCGGGCGGAAATCATCGAAATCGCCCATGTCGGGACCGCCAAACAGGAACATCGAGGTCAGCGGCGCGATGCCCAGCTGCTGGATGTCGTTGCGCAGGTAGAGGCGCGCGGTCACGTCGATGCGGGTGTCTTCGCCCGGACGCACCACAAAGCGATAGGCGCCGGTCACCGAGGCGCTGCTCAGCGCGGCATAGATGGTGATATGCTCGGCACCGGGTCCGGGGCGCTCAAGCCAGAAGTCGTTGAAGCGCGGGAACTCTTCGACGCCCGACAGGCCGGTGTTGACCGCCAGACCCCGCGCGCTGAGCCCGTAGAGATTGCCCCGGCCAAGCGCCCGGAAATAGCTCGCCCCGAGAAAGGCGACGAGCTCGTCGAAAGTGTCGGCGCGGTTGAGCGGGTTGTGCAGGCGGAACCCGGCGACGCCGGGCATTTCCGCGTCTGCGGGAATTTCGGTCTTCACGTCGGAATAGTCGAAATCCGAGGTCGAGAAATGCATCGCTTTGGCCTGACCATCGACCACCTCATGCAGGCGCACCGGCTGTTTGAACAGCCAGCCCAGATGGAAGGCCTGCAGCCGGAAGGTATCGTCGGGCAGATCGGCCCAACGCGCCTTCTCCTTGTCGAAGCGGATGCGCTGATAGCCGTCGTAATCAAGCTCTGCGAGGAAGCCTTCGACCTGCTCGGGCTCTTTCTGCTCTTCTTGCGCGGCGCGGGCCATCTGCTCGGACAGAATGTCGAAGGAGAATGGAACGCCCTGCGCCTCCGGCGCATTGGTGTCTTGATCGCCCTCGCCTTGCGCAGCTTCCTGCGCGGCAAGTGGCCCAGCAGCGATAAGCGCGGGCATGGCGACGGATCCCGCCAGGCGGGTTAGGAATTGGCGTCGATTTTGACGCGCCACGGCTGCGCGTCCGGACACGACGGGACTCTGGATCGGAAACTTCCGCAAATGTCTGCTCCAAGGGATAGTACTGGCCGGGAAAATGATATGGACTACGGGAAAGACAACACCCCGTATTCGAAGGGGTTCCCTGCAAAAGCGGGCTTTTGCTGCGCGGCAGCGAAACTTTGCCGAATCTCCGCTGCCATGGCGCTTTCACAGGCAATCCACAGGCGGATTGCCGCAAAGTCAGGCCCTTGGCAAGCGGAGTTTTGCCTGCATTTGTAGCGCTGCATGTAAAATAGGCGAAACAAGTACGCAGGGCGCGTGATCGGCGAGTCGATCCGCCGCCTCGCCCAGCGGTCCGCCCCCGATAATCACCGCCTCGGCCCCATCGTCGCAGGCGCGCTGCACCGCGTAAAGCAATGCGGCGTCGAGCTTTTTCGGATCTGCCGAAAGTTCAGTGGGATCGCCATCCGCAAGATATGTCCCGAGGTACCGCGCATCAGGCGCGGCATTGTGCATCAAAGCGTCGATGCTTGTTTCCAAAGCAGGTGTATGTGTCACCA
This sequence comes from Salipiger sp. PrR002, assembly GCF_010500775.1. Taxonomy (NCBI): domain Bacteria; kingdom Pseudomonadati; phylum Pseudomonadota; class Alphaproteobacteria; order Rhodobacterales; family Roseobacteraceae; genus Salipiger; species Salipiger sp. PrR002. The sequence continues at coordinate 96,169 of NZ_JAAGOU010000001.1, read as the reverse complement.
CCGCAAAGGTGCGCCCGCCTTGCGCCGCCGCGCGCGCCGCAGCCTCACCGATCCCGATCACCGGAATGTCGAGCCGCGCAGCAAGTTCGTCCCGGCCCGGATCGCCAAAGGCCGAGACGATGACCCCCGCGAGCCCCCCGGGCAGTTCGGCGGCGGCCACAAGACGCCCCGCCTCGGCCAGCGAGGCGGGATTGGTGAGCAGCGGCGGCCCGGCGGGTGCGGTCCAGCCGGTGACCTCCGGCAGCACCCGCCCCGCGATGGCGCACATGGTGCGCGTGGTGGCGGCGTTGCTGTTGGGGTTCATCAGCAGAACCCGCGGCGCCGAAACGTCTGGCGCAGGCTGCTCAGTCAAGTTCCACCGTCGCCTCGATCTCGACCAGCGCATTGGCAGGCAGCGAGGCCACGTTGACGGCGGTGCGCGCGTGGCGTCCGGCCTCGCCCCACAGGTCGATGAACAGCTGCGAGGCGCCGTTGACGATCAGCGGCCCGTCGCCATAGCCCGCCGGGGCGGCGACGAAGCCGCCAAGCCGCACCACCGAGGTCACCCGGTCGAGCGATCCGGCCACCGCTTTGATCGAATAAAGCAGGTTGAGCGCGCACATACGCGCCGCGTCCTGTCCGGTCTTCACGTCGAACCCCTCCGGCACCGGGCCGAAGTATTTCGGCACGCCTTCCCACTCGCAAATCTGCCCCGAGAGGAACAACAGGTTGCCGCTGATCTTGCCGGGCAGGAACAGCGCCCGCGACGGCGCCGAAGGCGGCAGCGCCAGCCCCATCTCAGCCAGCCGGTTTTCGATCACGCTCATAGGGCTTTCCTTTTTCTCACGCGGTCACCGGGGCGGGATTTCGAGGGCCGGGGCTTTCGGCCATCAACCGGCAGGCCAGCGCCAGCAGAGAGAGATCCGACCCGCGCGGCCCGATCAGCGACAGCCCGTAGGGCGCACCGTCCACGCTCCCTGCGGGCATTACAACCTGCGGCAGGCCCGACAGGCCCGCGACGCAGAGCAGCCGCATGGCGCCGTGGCGATAGGCGTCAAACACCTCGACCGGCGCATCGAGCCGGAAGGGCGGCTCTGGCACCACGGGCGCAAGGATCACCCCGCCCGGCCCCAGCAGCGCCTCGAGATGCGCGGTGAAGGCGCGGCGGGTGGCCTCGGCGCCCGCGATCTCGGCCTCGGTCAGCGCCTCGGCGGCCTCGGCGCGCCCGTCGATCCCGCGCACCAGCGGCATGCCGCTGTGCCGGATGAAGGGCACCACCCATTTGCGCGCGTCCGCTCCCATGGTGCGCAGGAAGGCGGTGTAGGCCGCCTCGACCCCTTCGGGATAAACGCTGACATCGCGCGCGGGCAATGCGCCAAAGCGCGCCTCCCAGACCCCAAGCGCCTCGGGCTGCAGCTGGTCCAGCATATCGACCGGGCGCAGGAAGTCAGGGCTCTCGGGCAGCGCGGCGGTTTCGCCATCCAACATCACAGACATGGCCCGCAGCAGCGTCTCACTGTCGCGCGCGAAGACCCCGCAGGTGTCATAGCTCTCGGCCAGCGGCTGTACGTGCTGCAGCGAGATGCGCCCATGGGTCGGGCGGATGCCCCAGATGCCGCAAAAGCTGGCGGGCGCGCGCACCGAGCCGCCGGTGTCCGAGCCGATGGCGATATCCGCCAGCCCCGCCGCCACCGCCACCGCCGAGCCCGAGGACGAGCCGCCGGGGATGCGGTCCGGCGCGGCGGGGTTCACCGGCGTGCCGAAATGCGCGTTCATCCCGTACATCGACCACGCCAGCTCGTCGGTATGGGTCTTGCCGACAAAGCGCGCGCCCGCGTCCAGCAGCTTCTGCGCGGCAGGGGCAGTGTGGGAATGAACCGGGCTCTGCGCCAGCCGGGTCGGACAGCCCGAGCCGGTGCGATAGCCCGCGACATCAAAGATGTCCTTCACCGCCAGCGTCAGATCCGCCAGCGGCCCGCCTTCGGCGCTCGCCACCGGCACCGGCTCATAGGGCATGAAGCAGCGGAAAGGGTCGTCCTCGATCAGCATGAGAGGGCCTTCACTCCGCCGCGATGGCGGGCTCTGCCTTCACGCAGGCCACGCGGCGGCGCGGGCTGGGCGTATAGACCGGCGGCAGCCCCGCACGGCACTCGGGCATGGCATGCGGGCAGCGCGGCGCGAAAGAGCAGCTGTCGGGCTTGGTCTCGAGCGAGGGCGGTGCGCCGGGGATGGCGCTGAGCCGCGCGCCGCGCTCGACGTCATGCAGGTTCGCCGCCAAGAGCCCCTGCGTATAGGGGTGGCGCGCGTCCTTGATGATCTCGCGCGTGGTGCCCTCTTCGACGATCTGCCCGGCGTACATCACCGCGACCCGCTCCGAGATTTCCACAGCCACGCCAATGTCATGGGTGACAAAGATCACCCCCATGCCGAACTCTTTCTGCAGCTCGCGCAGCAGCAGCAGGATCTGGATCTGCACCGTGGCATCAAGCGCCGTGGTCGGCTCGTCGGCCAGCAGCAGGCGCGGACGGCAGGCCAGCGCGAGCGCGATCATCACCCGCTGGCGCATCCCGCCCGAAAGCTCGTGCGGATAGTTGTGCAGCCGCCGGTTTGCCGAGGGAATGCGCACCCGGTCGAGCATGTCGAGCGCGGTGGACATGGCGTCGGCCTTGCTGACGCCCTTGTGCCGCATCACAGACTCGGCGATCTGGTGGCCGACGGTATAGACCGGATCCAGCGCCAGCGCCGGTTCCTGAAACACCATCGAGACCTCGCCGCCCCGGTACTTCTGCAGCTTCTTGCCCGATAAGCTCAGCACATCGGTGCCGTTGACATGCATCGAGCCTTCGATGTCCGTGCGCTTTGGCGGCAGAAGGCCCAGCAGCGCCTTCAGCGTCACCGATTTGCCCGAGCCGGACTCGCCCAGCAGCGCCAGCGTCTCGCCCTGTTCCATGCTCAGCGAGACGTTGTTGATCGCATTGACCGTGCGCTTGCCCTTGAAGCGGACGGTGAGGTTCTGGATGTCGAGTAGCTTGGTCATTTGCCCTCCTCCGGTTTCGGGGTGGTGCTTGGCGCGGTCCAGAAGACCTCGCGCTTTGGCTTGGCGCATTTTCCCGACAGGATCATTCCGGCACCCCCTGCCCGGCCTTGGGATGGCCCGAGGTGGCGTCATGCAGGTGGCAGGCGGTCAGATGCTCGGCATTGGCGGCGATCGCCTGCAGCTTCGGCACTTTGGTCTTGCAGACCGCGCTGGCGAAACGGCAGCGGGTGTGGAAGCGGCAGCCCTTGGGCGGGTCGATCGGGTTTGGCGGATCGCCCGCCAGCGGCGGCTCCTGCGTGCGGTCATCCGGGTCCATCGCCGGCATCGCCGAGAACAGCGAGCGCGTGTAGGGATGCGCCTGCTCGCGCCAGATGCTGTCGACCGGCGCGACCTCGACCACTTCGCCGAGATACATCACCAGAATACGGTCCGAGATGTAGCGCACCACGTTCAGGTCGTGGCTGATGAAGATATAGGTCAGGCCGAACTCGCGGCGCAGGTCGGTCAGCAGGTTCAGCACCTGCGCCTCGACCGATTTGTCGAGCGCCGACACGGCCTCGTCCAGCACCACCAGCCGCGGCGACATGGCGAGCGCGCGGGCGATGTTCACCCGCTGGCGCTGGCCGCCTGAAAGCTCGTGCGGGTAGCGGTGGGCAAAGCGGTCGGGATCGAGCCCGACGCGCGCCATCAGGCTGCGCGCCCGGCCATTGGGATCGTCGAGCCCCTGCACCTTGGCGCCGAAAGCCACCGAATCCTCGATGGTCAGGCGCGGGTTGAGCGAGGCATAGCTGTCCTGAAAAACCATCTGCACGTCCTTGCGCAGGTCCTTCAGCGACAGCCGCTCGCCCAGACCCTGCCCGTCGAAGATGATCTCGCCCTTGTCCTTCTCGATAAGGCCGATGAGCAGCCGCGCCGTGGTGGATTTGCCGCAGCCGGATTCGCCGACGATGCCCAGCGTCTCGCCCTTCTTCACCTCGAAGGAGACGCCGTCGACCGCCTGCACCACCGCCTGCGTGCGGCCAAGGATGCCGCCGCGGACCGGGAAGTGCTTTTGCAGGTCCTTCACGATGACCAGCGGCTGCGCCGGGCCGCCCTTGTCGCGGCTCGCTGGGGCGGCGGTTTTCGGTTTGATCGCCTGATCTTGGCTCGGTGACAGGTCAGTCGCGGACATTCATCGCGCTCCTCAGTCCGTCGCTCAGCAGGTTGAGGCAGAGCGAAGTGATAAAGATCATCACCCCCGGCAGCGCCGAGAGCCACGGGTTGATGTAGATGGCCGAGCGCAGCGTGTTCAGCATCAGGCCCCACTCGGGCTCGGGCGGGCGCACGCCGATGCCGAGGAACGACAGGCCCGCGGCAAGGATCATGCACACCGAGGTGAGCGAGGTGGCGTAGACGAAGATCGGCGAAAGCACGTTGCCGATCACGTGCACGCGGATCACCGTCCACGCGCTCGCCCCGGTGGCCCGCGCGGCGTCGATATAGTCGAGCGCGCGCACGCCCGAGGTCACTGCCTCGGCAACGCGGGTGATCGGCGGGATGAAGACGATGGTCAGCGACACGAGCGAGTTGACGATCCCCGCCCCCAGCGCGCCCGAGATGGCGATCGCCAGCAGCACCGAGGGGAAGGCAAAGAAGACGTCCACGATGCGCATGATGATGGTGTTGGTCATGCCGCCGACGTAGCCCGCGACGATGCCGAGCGCCGAGCCGATGAAGAAGGCCAGCACCACCGGCATCAGCCCGATGAACAGCGTCAGCCGCCCGCCGTAGATGAGGCGCGCCAGCATGTCCCGCCCCTGCTCGTCGGTGCCGAGGAAATGCCCCTCGGTGCCCAGCGGCTTGAGGCGTGCGATCATCGAGCCTTTGTAGGGATCGGCGAGCCCCAGATAGGGCGCGAAGATCGCCGAGAGGATCAGCAGCAGCACGACCGCGAAACAGATCATCGAGACCGGATCGCGCGCCACGCGCGCGCCCACGCCGGACCAATAGCCCTGCGGTTTCTCGGTCTTGGCGCCCTGCATGTTTTCGGTTTCCGCAAGCGCCATGGGTCAGGTCCTCTTGATGCGGGGGTCGATGGCGGCCTGTGCCACGTCGACGATGAGGTTCATTGCCACGAAGAACAGGGCGAGGATCAGGATCGTGCCCTGCAACAGCGGCAGATCGCGCTGGAAGATGGCATTGGACAGCAGAAAGCCCGAGCCCGGCCAGTTGAACACGGTCTCGATCAGGATCGAGCCGCCGAGCAGGTAGCCCAGCTGCAGGCCCATGACCGACAGCGCCGTGGCGGCGGCGTTGCGCGCCACGTGGCGCAGCACGTCGCCGCGGCTCATGCCCTTGGCATAGAGCGCCTGCACGAAGTCTTGGGTGAGGATGTCTCCGGCCAGCGCGCGCACGGTGCGCGCAACGATGCCGATGGGCACCACGGCCAGCGTCACGGCGGGCAGGATCAGATGGCGCATGTGCAGCCAGTCCCAAGCCCAGCTATGCGAGCCGCCCGGCCCCGCGCCCATCGAGGGCAGCCAGCCGAGGTTCACAGAAAAGATGATGACCAGCACGATGCCGAGCCAGTAGTTCGGCACCGACACGCCGGTGATCGACACCGCGGTGACCGCGCGGTCGAGCAGCGTGTCGCGGAAATAGCCCGCAAGGAAGCCGAGGAAGATGCCGATCGGAAAGGCGATGACGGCGGCGCTGACGGCCAGCAGCAGCGAGTTCTGCACCGCGCCGAACACCTCGTCGGCGACCGGACGGCCGGTGGCGATGGATTTGCCCATGTCGCCTTGCATCAGATTGCCGACCCAGATCGCGTATTGGATGGGAAGCGGCTTATCGAGGCCGTAGGCGGCGCGCATGGCGGCCTGCTCTTCGGCGGTGGCGTCGATGGGCATGATTGCGGTCAACGGATCGCCCGGAGCGATCTGGACCAGCATGAAGCAGATGACCGACACCCCGAAGGCCACGGGCAGCACGAGGATGAGGCGGCGGAGGAAATAGCTGAGCACGGGTGGATCCCTGGCTTGAAGTGGACCCCCGCCGCAGCGCGTGCGGCGGGGGCGAAACCCTTGCGGGCCTTACTCTTCGATGGTGATCGACGAGAAGTTCTGGTACCAGTTCTGCGCCTGCACGAAGCCCTTCACCTTGGGCGCCATGGCGCGCGGTGCGACGTCGTGGGTGACCATGAGGAACAGCGCGTCATCGACGTATTTCTCATGCGTTCTGCGCATCACCTCGTCCTGCGCTTCGGGATCGAAGGTGTTCTTGATCTCCGAGAACAGCGCCTGCATCTCCGGATCGCTGTAGTGGCCCCAGTTGGTGCCATTGGGCGCGATCAGGTTCTCGTCGAGGTGACGGATGAGGCCGGTGAACGGGTCCTGCAGGAAGTAGGTGAAGTTCACCGACATCGCGCCATCGACCGAAGGATCGGCCGCACCGGCACGCCACAGGTTGATCATCTGGTTCCACTCGACCACCGAGAATTCGACGTCGATCCAGATCTCGGCGAGGCTCTGCTGAACGTACTCGTTCATCGGCAGCGGCAGCATCTGGCCCGAACCCGACGGCGAGATCAGCGCCTTGACGGCGAGGTGGTTGTCGGGGCCGTAGCCTGCCTCTTCCATCAGCGCCTTGGCCGCGTCGAGGTCATAGGAGATGTCGAACGAGGGCTCACCGAACCACTGCGAGCTGGGCGGCAGGAAGCCCTTCGCGGGGACCATCAGGCCACCCAGAAGCGGTGCCATGCCTTCGCGGTCGATGGCGAGGTTGGCCGCCTTGCGCACGCGGATGTCGTTCCACGGCGAGCCTTCCAGACGCGACAGGTGCCACGTCCAGTTGTGCGGATAGGCGTTGGACGAGATGACAAAGCCATTGCCTTCCATCGCCGGGATGGTGTCGGGCGCCGGCGCTTCGATCCAGTCGACCTGACCGGACAGCAGCGCGGCCGAACGGGCGTTGGGCTCGGGCAGCGGGATCAGCACCAGCTTGTCGAGCTGGGGAACGCGGGTGTCGTCCCAATAGTCGGCGAAGGGCACCAGTTCGGCGCGCTCACGCGGCACGAAGGTTTCGAGCTTCCACGGGCCGGTGCCCGACGGGCTGCCTGCAACCTTCTCCCAGTCCTTGTCCATGGCTTCCCAGTTCGCCTTCGACGACATGAGGATCCAGGTCATCTGGTAGGGCAGCGTGGCGTCGGGCTCTTTCGTGGTGATCTCGAGCGTGTAGTCGTCGATCACCTCATAGGAGGCCACAGCGGGGATGCGCGACTTGCCCTGCGCCGACTGGCGCGGGTCGTATTGCTCGGAGCTTTCGTCGAGGATCTTGTCGAGGTTCCACACCACATCGGCGGCGGTGAACGGCGCGCCGTCGTGGAAGGTGACGCCTTCGCGCAGCTTGAAAGTCCACTTGGTCTTGTCTTCCTCATCCACCGACCACTCGGTGGCGAGACCGGGGATCAGGACCGAGGGTTTGTCGGCGCTGGTGAGATCCCATTCGATCAGCGAGTCATAGACAGTGTAGCCCATGAAACGCATCCCCTCGCCGCCCTGGTCGGTCTGACCGGTGGTGAGAGGAATGTCGGCTGCGGTCATGCCGATCCGCAAAGTGCCTTGCGCCATTGCGGCGCTGGCCATGGTGGCCGCGACGGCGAGCGCCGCAATGCCTGCTTTCAGACGAAGCATAAGAACCTCCGAAATATCCCTGTTGAATGGCCCGGCCTCGTGAGTGTGCCGGATGCGTGATCAGCTTGACGCGGGCGCAGAGCGATGGGCAGACAGGCGAGCGCATCGGGAAATTATCTTTTTGGCATTCCATCTGGATCGCTCAAAAATTAAACGGAAAATTCACGGACGCACACAAAACCGGCATCGGAAAGTCATTTTTGTACGAACAAAACCGGGAATTACACACATCAAGCGGCGTTGCCGATTGGCCTCACGCTGAAGTAGAAAAGAGCAAGTTACGCTCGCGTAAGCTATGGAAATGCGTGATTTCCCACGCACTATCGGCTTTGAAGAGCGCAGAAGCTGAAACATGCCGCAATTTGACCGAGCAGTTATGGACAGACGCAATTTCCTCGCGGGGCTCACCGCTTTGACCTGCAGCGCCGCCCCGGCAGCGACCGCCGAATCCAGTTCCGAGCAATGCTGGCGGCTGTGGCGCGCACGCTTCATGCAGCCCGACGGGCGCGTGATCGACGATTTGCAGGGCGGCACGAGCCATTCCGAAGGTCAGGGCTATGGCCTGCTTCTGGCGCAGGCCCATGGGGATGAGCGCAGCTTCCGAAATATGGAGGAGTGGACGGCGCATAATCTCGCGATCCGCGACGACCGGCTTATGGCATGGCAATGGATCCCCCGCCGCCGCGACAATATCGAGGATTGGCACAACGCCACCGATGGCGATCTCTTCCGCGCTTGGGCTCTGCTGCGGGCAGCGCGCGACAGCGGCTGGCACGAATATTACGACACCGCCATGGCCATCGCCCGCGACATCGCGCGCCTGTGCCTCGCGCCCGACCCGCGCGCACCCCAAGAGCTTATCCTGAGGCCCGGAGCCGAGGCGCGCATGGCCCCCGACCGGGTGCTCTTTAACCCCTCCTACATCATGCCCCGCGCGCTGCGCGAGCTTGGCGAGGCCGCCGGGGAGCCCAAGCTGATCCGCGCCGCCGACCACGGCGAGAAGCTGCTGGCCGAACTTGCGCGCGAGCCGGTGCTGCCGGACTGGATCGACGTCACCGAGGCGGGCTTTGATGCGCCGCAGGAACATGAGTTGCGCTCGAGCTATGACGCCATTCGCATCCCGCTTTACCTGACATGGTCGGGCCGCACCGCGCATCCCGCCGTCGCCTCTGCGCTGGCAGGCTTCGACGCGGCAGGCCCCGGCGGCAAGGTCGCCGTCGCGCTCGGGCCCGCAGGCAAGGTGCGTGCGGTTTCCGACAGCGCGGGCTATCGCGCCATCGCCGCGCTGGCCCGCTGCGCGCCCCTGCCCCCGGCAACCCGGCAGGATTCCGCGCAGTCCTACTACCCGGCGACCCTGCAACTTCTGGCAAATGTGGCCATTCGTGAGCGCGGAAGCTGCTGACAGCCCAGTTCCGGCCTTAATCCTTGAGAAAAGTTTACCGAGGCACCACCTCGCGTAAACTTTTGCCGGCCAACGGCTTGCACTCTCGCTGCGTCGCGCAGAAAATCCCGCAAAACGGGCAAACACCGCGAGCAGCACATGAAGTATACCCGCCTCATCATCGGCATCGCCGCGATCCTCGCCACGCTGTGGGTGATCATCGGCGAACAGATGACCGCCGCCAGCGCCAACGCCACTGTCAACGCGCCGGTGGTCACGCTGCGTGCGCCGGTGGCAGGCACGCTGGAAATGCAGGGGCACGCACTTGGCGCGCGGCTTGCGCAGAACGATCTTCTGGCCACGGTGAACGATCCGCTCGCCGATTCCGTCCGGCTCTATGATCTGCAACTCGAAGCCGACACGGCAGGCGCCGCCTATGCCCGGATCGAGGCCGACATCGAGCAGAAGGAGAAGGCCCGCGGCGATCTTGAAGCCCGCGCCGAACGCTTTCACGCCGCCCGCATCGAAGAGATCGAGGCGCGGCTGAAAGAGGCGCGCGAGCGCGTCGCATTGCTCGAAGCATCGGACGAAGGCACCGGCAGCGCCGCCGCCTCGCTGGCCGATGGCGTGACCGTCGAAGACAGCCGGCGCCCCGGCGAGCCGGTGACCCGCGCGCTGGCGCTTTCTCATGCCCGCGAGCGCGTCGAGACGCTGGAGATCGAACTCGCCACCGCGCGCGAGGGGGTCTATCTCGGCGACGGCTACAACGACGCGCCCTATGCCGGGCAGCGCATGGCGCAGATCGACGATGAGCTCGACAGTCTGAGCGCGGCCCTCGCCGAGACCGAGGCGCAACGCACCGCGCTCGAGCGCCGCATGACCCGCGCCCGCCAGCGCCTTGGCCGCCAGTCGCGCGCCGAACTGCGCACCCCCGCCGAGGGCATGCTGTTCTGGGAGACGCTGCAGGCCGATGCCGTGACCGTGCAGCGCGGCGATCCGGTTCTGCGCCTCGTCGACTGCAGTCGCAGCATCGTCACCCTTTCGGTGACCGAGCGCACATTCAATTCGCTGCGCGTGGGGCAAGACGCCAGCTTCCGCTTCACCGGGCAGTCGCATCTCTATCCCGCCACGGTCGGCCGCCTTGCCGGCAGCGGCGCGCGCACGATCTACGCCAACCTCGCCGTCGCGCCGAGCGCCAAGCACCTCGAACGCTATGACGTGACGCTGCTGGTGCCCTCGCTCAACGCCGACCCCGAGATCGGCTGCGCCGTGGGCCGCACTGGCCGGGCCTTCTTTGACGGGCGTCCTCTGGACATCTTCCGCGGCTGGTTCGACTGAGATGAACCGAGATCTCGCCCCGTTCCCCCATCTCGGCGAGTTGGGGTCGAGCAGCGCCTATCTGCTCTTGGTGGCGGGCATCGGGCTGATCCTGCCGTTCATCGTCGACATCTACCGCACCCGCGACCGCAGCATCCTTTTCGCCGTCGCCTTCATCCTTGCCGCGCGCTACGCGTGGTGGCGCGGCGCAGAGACCTTGGCGCCGCTGGAGTTCAGCGCCAGCGCCTTCTTCAGCTACGCGCTCTATGGGCTGGAACTGGCCACGCTGATCGGCTCGCTCAGTGCCTTCGTCATCCTCGCCCGCCACAAGCAGCGCAGCATCGAGGCCGACGAACACGCGGCGTGGTGGGGCGACAAAGAGCCCAAAGTTGCGGTGATGATCGCCACCTACAACGAGGACCGCGAGATCCTCGAGCGCACCATCATCGGGGCCAAATCGCTACGGCACCGCAACAAGGAAATCATCGTCCTCGACGACAATCGCCGCGACTGGCTGCGCGACTACTGCGAAACGCAAAACGTGCGCTATATGCGGCGGCCCGACAATAAGGGTTCGAAGGCGGGCAACATCAACCACGCGCTGGACCGGCTGGCCGAAGACCCGGTGCCGCCGGACTTCTGCGCGGTGCTCGATGCGGATTTCGTGCCGCACCGGGGGTTCATCTCGCGCTCGCTGGCGCTGTTTCACGATCCCACCGTGGGGCTGGTGCAGACGCCGCAGCACTTCTTCAACGCCGACCCGATCCAGCACAACCTCGGGCTCAGCGCCTCTTACCCTGACGAGCAGCGGTTTTTCTTCGACCACATGCAATGCTCGCGCGATGCATGGGGCACGGCGATCTGCTGCGGCACCTCGTCGATCAGCCGCTGGGACGCGCTGCGCGAGTTGGGCGGTTTCCCGACGGAGAGCGTGACCGAAGATTTCATGCTGACCATCGCGCTGCAGACCATCGGCTGGAAGACCGTCTATCTCAACGAGCCGCTGACCGAGGGGCTCGCCCCCGAAGGCATCGCCGAATACATCACCCAGCGCGCGCGCTGGTGCCTTGGCCTGATGCAGATCGCCCGCTCGTCCGTAGGGCCGTTCAGCAAAGCCAACCTGCGCATCCGCGACCGTTGGAGCGTCATCGACTCGGTGTTCTTCTGGGCCACCAGTTTTCCGTTCCGCCTCGCCGCCATCGTCTTTCCGCTGCTCTACTGGTTCTTCAACATCACCGTTGTTGATGCGCAGCTGGCCGATGTGCTGATCTATTTCGGCCCCTATTACGTCTGGGTCACCATGGTGATGAACCTGCTGTCGCGCGGGCTGATGATCCCGGTTATGCATGACGTCAGCCAGCTCATCGGCTCGATCCCGATCACCCGCGCGGCCTATACCGGGCTGTTCCGCCCCAAGGGGCACAAGTTCTCGGTCACCGCCAAAGGGGGCGACCGCTCGAAGGTGGTGGTGCAATGGCGGCTGATGGCGCCCTTCGCGATCTGCCTTGTGCTGAGCGTGGTTGGCCTTAGCCTCGGCATTTTCGACGATAATTTTGCCTATAATGATGCGGGTGACGGCAAATGGGTGATCGTCTTCTGGACCGTGTACAATATGGCCGTGCTGACGGTGACCTGCTTTACCTGCATCGAACTGCCCCGCGCCGAATCCCATATCGCCGATAAGCCTGAACGCGTGAGCTTCACCGCCAATGGCCGGAGCGACACACTGTGGCTGTCGTCGCTCACGCTCGATACGGCGCGGCTGCGCGGAAACCTTTATCCGCTGCAGACACGCGGCATCCTGCATCTGCCCGACGTCGGCGATCTCGAGGCCTATGTGATCGCCACCACCACCGACGGCGCGCGCCTGAAGCTGGAGCCGACGGCAGAGCAGCGCGAGGCGCTGTTCGTGCGGTTCTATGCGGAAGGCGATGCGCCGGGCATCGTCAGCACACGGACCTCGGCAGTGATCGCAGATATCGCGCGGCGCATCAGCTTCGGTCTGCCCGGCTGACGCGCTGCGCGAGCCTCAGAACGTGTTGACCGAAAAGCCGATGAAGAACTCGCCCGAGTTGAAGCGATAGCCTGCACGCAGGCTTACCGGCCCGTCGTAATGCTTGTTCACCGCGAGGGTGGTGTCGAGATAGCTGTCACTGCCGCCGCGCGAAAGCTCGGTGTTGAAACCGCTGTCTCCCCAGCCGAAAGACACCAGCCCGAACCAGCTGTTCTCGATGCTGTTAAGCTCGGCGAGATAGTAGAACGAGCCAAAGGACGTGGGCATCCAGCGATCCAGCGAGGCCCGCACGCCGAGGTCATACTCGTCTTCTTCGCCATCCTTGTAGACACCGCCCACCGCCGGGCCGATTTTGAAGCTGGCACCAATCGGCGTGTCGAACCCGTAGGTGAGGCTGCCAACAACCGAATAGCCCCCGTCCCAATGGCTCACCACTCCGCCGTAGTTCAGCTTGTCGCGGTTCACCGCCAGCACCGCGCCCGAGGTGCTTTGCGCCTGTTCGAGCTGCACGAAGGTGCCGTCCGCCGCAGCTGGAAGCGCCGACAATGCCAGAGATGCCGCAAGACCGGCCGTAGCGAGAAAGCCAGAGGTCGTCATGTTCGGTTCCATTTTTGTTGATTGTCTGCCCGCCGGAGGGTCGCCCGGATTGACCTAGGGTTCGCAACGCAGGCACGCCGATGCAAGTGGCCGGGCCAAGCGCAGGTCGCGCCGTGTCATTATCGAGACATTAATCCCTGACATAGCGGCATGTTTCCGCCACCCATCTTTTGACGCAAAAGGGGCGGAGGTTGCCCCCCGCCCCTGACATGCCCTTGCAGAGCAGATGGCTCAGCTGTGGCTCACGCGCCTTCGAGCGCGATGGCGATGCCTTGGCCCACACCGATGCACATGGTGGCCAGCGCCTTCTGGCCGGGCTTCAGCTCCAGCGCGGCGGTGCCGGTGATGCGCGCGCCCGACATGCCAAGCGGGTGGCCAAGCGCGATGGCGCCGCCGTTGGGGTTCACCCGCGGGTCGTCATCGGCGATGCCAAGATCGCGCAGCGTGGCGATGCCCTGCGAGGCAAAAGCTTCGTTCAGCTCGATCACATCGAAGGCGTCCTGCGTCAGACCAAGCCGCGCCATCAGCTTCTTCGACGCCGGTGCCGGGCCAAAGCCCATGATGCGCGGCTCGACGCCTGCGGTGGCGCCGCCGACGATGCGCGCGATCGGGGTCAGCCCATGCGCCTTCACCGCCGCTTCCGAGGCGATGATCAGCGCCGCGGCCCCGTCGTTCACGCCCGAGGCGTTGCCCGCGGTGACCGAGCCACCCTCGCGGAACGGCGTCGGCAGCTTGGCGAGTTTCTCCAGCGAGGTCTGGCGCGGGTGCTCGTCGGTGTCGACAACCAGCGGATCGCCCTTGCGCTGCGGGATGGTCACCGGGGTGATCTCCTGCGCGAGACGGCCATTGGCCTGCGCCGCCGCCGCCTTTTCCTGCGAGCGCATGGCAAAGGCGTCCTGATCCTCGCGGCTGATGCCGAACTCTTCGGCCACGTTCTCGCCGGTCTCGGGCATGCTATCGACGCCGTATTGCGCCTTCATCAGCTTGTTGACGAAGCGCCAGCCGATGGTGGTGTCGTAGATCTCGGCATTGCGCGAGAAGGCCGAGGACGCCTTCGGCATCACGAAGGGCGCGCGGCTCATGCTCTCGACGCCGCCCGCGATGGCAAGCTCGATCTCGCCCGCCTTGATGGCGCGCGCCGCTGCGATGATCGCATCCATGCCCGAGCCGCAAAGGCGGTTGAGCGTGGTGCCCGGCACCGTCACCGGCAGGCCCGCCAGCAGCGCCGACATGCGCGCGACGTTGCGGTTGTCTTCGCCCGCCTGATTGGCGCAGCCGAAGTAAACCTCGTCCACCGCCGACCAGTCGATGTCGTGCTTGGCCATCAGCGCCTTCAGCGGAATGGCCCCAAGATCGTCGGCCCGCACCGAGGAGAGCCCGCCGCCAAAGCGGCCGATGGGCGTGCGGATATAGGAACAGATATAAGCGTCGGTCATCTCAGAGCTCCGGGCAGATCAGGTCGGCAACCTCGCCCTCGACATGCAGCGGCGCGCCGGTGAGCGCCTGCAGTTCGTCGAAGGAGATGGCAGGGATCTTCTCGCGCAGGACGAAATTGCCGCCCTCCACGTCGACCACCGCCAGCGAAGTGTAGATGCGCGTCACACAGCCCACACCGGTCAGCGGCAGCGAGCAGCTGGCGACCAGCTTTGGATCGCCCTTCTTGGTGACATGGTCGGTCAGCACCGCCACACGCTTGGCGCTCTGCACCAGATCCATCGCGCCGCCGACGGCAGGCACGCCGCCCTTGCCGGTGGACCAATTGGCGAGATCGCCGTTCTGCGCGATCTCATAGGCCCCAAGGATGGCCACGTCGAGATGGCCGCCGCGCACCATGGCGAAGCTGTCGGCATGGTGGAAGAAGGCGGTGCCGGGCTTGATGGTGATCGCCTTTTTGCCGGCGTTGATGCAGTCCCAATCTTCCTCTCCGGGCTCGGGCGCCTTGCCAAAGTCCAGCACACCGTTCTCGGTGTGGAAGATCGCCTGCTTGCCCTCGGGCTGGAACTTGGCGACCATCTCCGGGAAGCCGATGCCGAGGTTGACGTAAGCGCCATCCTCGATGTCCTGCGCCGCGCGCCATGCGATCTGGGCGTTGCTCAGCTTGATGGCGGAAATGTCGGTCATGGTATCGCTCGCGATGTCACTCATGGGTAAACGGCCTCCGCCCGGTTCAGCTCTTCTTCCTGTGCGGGCTTTGCCACCTCGACCACCGAGCCGACAAAGATGCCGGGGGTGATGACATGCTCGGGATCGATGCCGCCCAGCGGAACGATCTGCGAGGCCTGCGCGATGGTGTGGGTCGCGGCCATGGCCATCACCGGATTGAAGTTGCGCGCCGCCATCCGGTAGGTCAGATTGCCATGCGGATCGGCCAGCTCGGCCTTGATCAGCGCGTAATCCGCCTTGAGCCAGCGCTCGCGGACGTAGTGCTTGCCCTCGAATTCCTCGACCGGCTTGCCCTCGGCCAGTTCGGTGCCATAGCTGGTGGCGGTGTAAAAGGCCGGGATGCCCGCGCCGCCCGCCCGGATACGCTCGGCGAGCGTGCCCTGCGGCACGATCTCAAGCTCGATCTCTCCGGCCAGATAAGCCTCGGTGAAGACCCGCGGGTCCGCCGAGCGCGGGAAGGAGCAGATCAGCTTCTT
Organism: Salipiger sp. PrR002; assembly: GCF_010500775.1. Taxonomy (NCBI): domain Bacteria; kingdom Pseudomonadati; phylum Pseudomonadota; class Alphaproteobacteria; order Rhodobacterales; family Roseobacteraceae; genus Salipiger; species Salipiger sp. PrR002. Next base: position 80,535 of record NZ_JAAGOU010000001.1, on the reverse strand, counting down.
GACCCGCTTCTGTTCGATCAGCGCGGCAAGGCCGACGTGGCCATTGCCGGCGTTGTTGTTGACGACGGTCAGGTCTTTGGCGCCGTGGTCGATCAGCGCGTGGATCAGTTCGATCGGCGCGCCGGAGCCACCGAAGCCGCCGATCATCACGGTGGCGCCGTCGGGAATGACCGAAACGGCCTCCGCGGCGCTGGCGATGCTCTTGTCCATGAAAATCCTCCTGTGGGCGCGGATCGCCCTCGGAAGCGGAAATATGACCTGCGAGTAACAGGGGCTATGGATTTCGTGCGCATGTTGACATTTGTTCAGATACCGCCGCAGATCGTGCGCATGTTGAACAAACCGACCGATTACATCGCCTCGCTGGCGAAGGGCCTGCAGGTGATCGAGTGCTTCCGCGCCGAAACCCCGCGCCTGTCGATCGCGCAGGTGGCCGAGATGACCGGCCTCGACCGCGCCACCGCGCGGCGCTGTCTGCTCACGCTGCACCGGCTGGGCTACGCCGATTACGACGGGAAATTCTTTCAGCTGACCCCGCGGGTGCTGCGCCTCGGCATGGGGGCGCTCGCCGCCCTGCCCCTGCCGCAGCTGGTACAGCCCTGGCTCGATCAGCTGTCGGAACAGATCCATCAGTCAAGCTCGGTGTCGATCCTCGACGAGACCGAGATCGTCTACCTCGCCCGCGCCGCGCAGCGCAAAGTCATGAGCATCGGCCTGATGCCCGGCTCGCGCCTGCCGGCCCATTGCACCTCCATGGGCCGGGTGCTGCTCGCCGCCCTGCCCGAGACGGAGATGCGCGCCCTGCTCGACCGCTCCGACCTCACGCCGCGCACGCCGCGGTCGCTGACCGACCCCGAAGAGATCATCGCCCGCATCACCCAGACCCGCGCGCAGGGCTTTGCCATCATCGATCAAGAGGTGGAAATGGGCCTGCGCTCGATCGCCGTGCCGCTCTACAACGCGCATGGGAAAGTGGTGGCCGCGCTGAACACCGGCCTGCCTGCCATGCAGGCGGAACCGGAGGATCTGGCGCAAGACTATCTGCCCGCCCTCCTCAAGGTGCAGGCGGGTCTGCGCCGGGTGCTGCCCTGAGCCTTTCATTGTTCCCAAAATACGCGACTTCGGCGCTGGTGGCAGGTGCCGACTGCGTATTTGCAGAACAATGAAGGCCAAAGGCCTTAAGAGACAGTTGCCCGACAAGAAAAGGGGCGAGGGTTTCCCCCCGCCCCGTTTTCATGAGCTTGACCTGTGGAACCTAGTGGCTCACTCGTCCGTGTCGAGGCTCAGGGCCACGAAGCGCGGATCCCCACCGCGGCGCACCAGCAGCAGGATCGACTTGCGTCCGGCGTCCTTGGCTTCGGTGATGCGATCCTCGAGGTCATTGAGGCTCAGCACCTCGGTCTGACCGGCTTCGGTGATCACGTCCCCGGCACGCAGGCCCTTTTCATAGGCTTCGGCAGCGGGGTCCACGTCGGTCACCGCAAGACCCTTGGCGCTGTCCTGCAGGCCCAGCTCGCTGCGCAGCTCGGCGGTGAGCGGCGACAGGGTGAGGCCCATCAGGTCCTTGGTGGCGGGCTCTTCGATGCCTTCTTGCTGTTGCGAGGCGGGCACGGCGGTCTCGGTTTCCTCGCGGCGGCCGAGGGTCACCAGCAGCGTCTCGGTGTTGCCGTTGCGGTTGACCACCACACGGACCGATTTGCCGACCTCGGTGTTGCCGACGATCCGCACCAGCTGGCGGGTGTCGGAGACCGATTTGCCGTCGAAGGAGACGATCACGTCGCCCGCCTTCATGCCCGCATCCTTGGCCGGGCCATCGGGCACATCCGAGACCATCGCGCCTTCGGCGCTGTCGAGGCCAAGCGCCTCGGCCATATCCGGGGTGACGTCCTGAATGCGCACGCCGAGCCAGCCGCGGCGGGTCTCACCGTATTGCTTGAGCTGGTCGACCACTTTGGTCACCACATTCGAGGCCATCGAGAAGCCGATGCCGATCGAGCCGCCGTTGGGCGAGAGGATCGCGGTGTTCACCCCGATGACGTCGCCGTTCATGTTGAACAGCGGGCCGCCCGAGTTGCCGCGGTTGATCGCCGCGTCGGTCTGGATGTAGTCGTCATAGGTGCCCGAGAGCGCGCGGTTGCGGGCCGAAACGATCCCGGCCGAAACCGAGAAGCCCTGCCCCAGCGGGTTGCCCATGGCCATAACCCAGTCGCCGACCTTGCTGTCGTCGGAGTTGCCGAACTTGACGAAGGGCAGCGGCTCGTCCGCGTCCACCTTCAGCAGCGCGATATCGGTGTTGGGGTCGGTGCCGACCAGCTTCGCGTCCAGCTCCTTGCCGGAGAAGAACTCAATGGTGATCTCATCCGCGCCTTCGATGACGTGGTTGTTGGTGACGATATAGCCGTCTTCCGACACCACGAAGCCCGAGCCGAGCGCCGAGGAGCGGCGCGGCCGGTCGCCTTCGGGGCCATTGCCGTTGCGGTCCTGAAACTCGCGGAAGAAATCCTCGAAGGGCGAGCCTTCGGGAACGATGCCCTGCGGGCCGGTGCGCCCCGCGACCATCGTCGAGGTGGTGATATTGACGACCGAGGGGCTGACGCGCTCGGCCAGTCCCGAGAAGCTGTCAGGCGCGCTCTGCGCCTGCGCCATCAGCGACTGCGAGACGATCATGAATGCGGAGATCGTGGCGAGCCAGAACAGCCGCACCGGGCTCGCACCCTCCGTCACTGCAAGATTTTGTGGTTTCACAGGGAACTCCTTCTGTTCGGCAGCCTTGATCGCGGTCTTGAGCGCGGTGCCCCACGCGGCGCGCTGCCTCCTCATGAACAAGCGTAACATAGGTGCTTTGGGCGGCCACCAAAGAAAAGGTTTCAAGGTTTCAAGCCCATGTGACAGGGCAGTGAAAATTTCGGCGGTGCGCCGCCGGCAGGCTCGGCGCAAGCCCGCTCAGCGGCGCGCGATCCACAGCAGCAGAACCCCGGTGATCAGCGTCGCAAGCCCCAGAAACCTGCGCATCTCCAGCGGCATGTCGCGCAGCGCCTCGAGCATGCGCTCCACAAGCGAAGGGGCCAGTGCGTACACCAGCCCCTCGATCACGAGAACCAGAGCGATCCCCGTCAGTATGTCGGTGCCGCTCACTCGGTGGCGGTGGCGCCGGTGGTGGCGCTTCCACTGGTGGAAGAGCCGGTGGCCGTGCTGCCCGAAGTAGAGGGAGCCGAAGCAGCGGGGGCCGCGGGCGCCGCCGCAGCGGAATCCTCGCCCTCTTCCGAGCTTTCCGCGAGCGGTGCCGGAGTGGCCTCACCCTGATTGCGGAAATAGTCGAAGAACTCGCCGGTCGGGGTCATGACGATCGAGGAATTCTCGCCCGGCAGCGCGTTGCGGTAGGCCTGCAGCGACCGGTAGAAGCCAAAGAACTCGGGATCGGCGCCATAGGCCTCGGCATAGATGCCGTTGCTTTCGGCGTCGGCCTCACCGCGGATGATGTCGGCATCGCGGTTGGCTTCCGATTGCGTCTCGACCACGGTCCGGTCGGCCAGCGCGCGCACGCGCTGCGCGGCCTCGTTACCACGGGCGATCTCGTCTGCGGCTTCCCGTTCCCGCTCGGCGCGCATCCGGGCGAAGGTCGCCTCGAGGTTCTGCGACGGCAGGTTGGTCTGCTTGAGACGCACGTCCACCACATCAAGGCCCAGCGACAGCGCCTGTTGGCGTGCCTGGTCGCGAATGCGGTTGGTCAGCCCGCGACGGTCTTCCGACAGGATCACGTCCGAGGTCACCTGATCGGCACCCAGAACTTCGCGGATCTGCGCGTTGAGGATGCCCGAGAGGCGGTCCTCGGCGGTGCGCAGACCGCCCACGCCCACGGCCTGACGGAAGCGCACCACATCGGCGATGCGGTAGCGCGCGAAGGCGTCCACAACGAGGCGGCGGTCATCCGACGGTGTCACCTCGATGGTGTCGGTGTCGAGCGACAGGATGCGGTCGTCGTATTTCACCACTTCCTGGATCAGCGGCACTTTGAAGGCGAGCCCGGGCTCTTCCTTCACCGATTTGATCTGGCCGAACTGCAGCACGAGTGCCTTCTCGCGCTCGTCCACCACGAAGATCGACGAGAGGGCAATCACCGCCAGAACGACGATCACCGGCAGCACATAAGTCGACTTGCGCATGTCAGTTACCTCCCTCTGTGGTGGTTCGGCTGCGGTTCAGCTCGTTGAGCGGCAGGTAAGGCACAACGCCGCCCTCGCCGGTCACGCCCTCGTCGAGGATGGTCTTGTCGACCCCGCCCAGCACGTTCTCCATCGTCTCGAGGTAGAGACGGCGGCGGGTGACTTCGGGCGCCTTGACGTATTCCTCGCGCACGGCAGAGAAGCGGCTGGCTTCACCCAGCGCCTCGTTGACCACGCGCGCACGATAGCCTTCGGCCTCTTCGCGGATTTGCGCCGCTTCACCACGGGCCTCGGCGACCACGCGGTTGGCGTAGGCGTCGGCCTGACGTTCGAGACGGTCACGCTCCTGCTCGGCGGCCTGCACCTCGCGGAAGGCGTCGATCACTTCGCGGGGCGGATCGGCGGTGTCGAGGTTGATCCGCACGATGTTGATGCCGCTCTCGTACTCGTCCAGCGTTTCCTGAATCTCGCTCATCGCCGTGTCGGCAATGATGCCGCGGTCACGGTTGAGGATGGGGGCGAGGTTGCTGGCCGCGATGATCTCGCGCATCACCGCCTCGGAGACCGCCTGAACGGTCAGCTGCGGGTCGCGAATGTTGAACAGCAGTTTCGCCGGATCGTTGATGTTCCAGACAACCTGAAACTCGATGTCGACGATGTTGGCATCGGTGGTCAGCATCAGGCTGTCCGCCGCATCACGCCCGTTGCCGATGGTCTCGGTCCGCTCCGAGGTCACATTCACCACCTCATGGGTGACGAAGGGCCAAGGCGCGAAGTTCAGGCCGGGATTGCCGGTCGAGGAATATTTGCCGAGGAAAAGCTCCACCGACTGCTCTTCGGGCCGGACGGTGTAGAAGCTCATCCAACCCCAGACACCAACCGCGACCAGCGCGATCAGGGCCACGGTGCTGCGGTTGAACTTGGGCCCGCCCGAGCCGCCGCCGGTGCCACCGGTGCGCCCGCCGTTGTTGCCGCCGCGCCCGCCCATCAGCACGCGCAGCCGCTCCTGGCCCTTCTTCATCAGCTCGTCGATCTCGGGGATCTGCGGATCCTCGGGACGTCGGCCACCGTTGTTGTTGCCTCCGCCACCGCTGGGCGGCCTGCCGCCACCCTGATTGCCACCGCCGCCCCAGGGGCCGCCGCCGTGTCCTGCCATTAGGTTCCTTCCCTCTCACTCACGTCTGTGTGTTCCCCTACCTGTGCATTTTCACCGCGAATTCAAGCGGTGCGCACCGGGGACTTCAGCGTCACGATCTCTTCCGACATGGTCGGGTGCACTGCCACGGTACGATCGAAATCCTCTTTCGTCGCCCCCATCTTTACGGCAATCCCCGCCAGCTGGATCATTTCCCCGGCGTTGGGTGCGACGATGTGGCAGCCCAGCACCTTGCGGGTCGCCTTCGAGACGACCAGCTTCATCATCACCCGGTCGGGCCGACCGGCAAAGGCGCTCTGCATCGGGCGGAACGAGGTGGCATAGACCTCGATCGGCTCCTGCTCGGCCGCCTCTTCCTCGGACAGGCCCACCGTCCCGAACTCGGGCTGGGTGAAGACCGCCGAGGGGATCAGCTCGTGATCGACCTTGGTGGGGTTGTCCTTGAACACCGTCTCGACGAAGGCCATGCCCTCGCGGATCGCCACCGGGGTGAGGTTCACCCGGTCGGTGACATCGCCAATGGCGTAGATCGAGGGCACATCCGTGGCGCTGTACTCATCCACCAGAATCTCGCCCTTGCGGCCCAGCTTCACGCCAGCCTCTTCGAGACCCATGTCGTCGGTGTTGGGCAGACGTCCGGTGGCAAAGAACACCTTGTCAAAGACCTTCACGTCGCCGTTCGAGGCCTTGACCCAGACCGGGCCGTCGCCGGGCTTGCCGCCGCTGTGATCGGCCAGCATTTCCTGCATCCGCGCGCCCATCGACACGCCGGCGATCTCATGCTCTTCGAGATCCTCGGCGGTGGCGAGGCGCATTTCAACGATGTCGGTGCCGCAATGCAACTGCACGCCGTTTTCCACCATGCTCTCGGCGATCAGGCCACGGGCCTGCTCGTCAAAGCCGCGCAGAACCTGCGCGCCGCGGTAGTATTGTGTCACCTCGACGCCAAGCCCGTTGAGGATGCAGGCGAACTCGCAGGCGATATAGCCGCCGCCGACGATCAGGATCGAGCTCGGCAGATCCTCAAGGTGGAAGATATCGTCCGACACCAGACCCAGCTCGGCATTGGGGATCTCGGGGCGCATCGGGCGGCCGCCGGTGGCGACGAGGATGTGCTTGGCGGTGATCGTCTCGCCGGTCGACAGTTCGACCGTATGCGCGTCCTTCACCTTGGCCCGCGCATCATAGGAGGTGACGCCCGAGTTCTTCAGCAGGTTGCGGTAGATGCCTTCGAGCCGGTCCAGCTCGTTGTTGAGCCGGTGCTGGAAGGCGCTCCAATCGAAAGCCCCTTCCGCGATGTCCCAGCCATAGCCCTTGGCGTCCTCGGCAACGGTGCCGTATTCGGACGCGAAGACCATCAGTTTCTTGGGAACGCAGCCGCGGATGACGCAGGTGCCGCCATACCGGTCCTCTTCGGCGAGGGCCACTTTGGCGCCGGTCTCGCCCGCCGCAACGCGGGCCGCACGCACGCCGCCCGAACCGCCGCCGATCACAAAGAGATCAAAGTCAAAATCGCTCATGGGTCGCCTCTGGGTCGCCTTGTTTTCTGTCGGCGGGAGGTAGACCACAGAGCCGGGCGGATGACCAGAGCGACCGGGCCGGATGGCAGCGGCGCCATGCGACGTGCGCGCTCTGCGTGCAGAGGTGCTGCGCCGAGGCGGGGGCCAGCCCCCGCGCCCCCGGAGTATTTGTCGAAAGATGAAAGGCCGCCCACGGATGTTCCATGGGCGGCCTGTCGTTTTGGCGTCGTCTGGTTGGTGTCAGTCTGGGCGCGGGGCTCAGAGCAGGGTCTGAGCCTCGCTGAGATCGACCGTGCTCTCGCCCGCTTCGCCGCCACGCAGCTCGGCGCGGCCATCGGCATGGCCGATCACCACCGTGTCGCAGATGCCGAGGAAGAGGCCGTTCTCCACCACGCCGGGGATCTGGTTGATCGCCAGCGACAGCGCGCGCGGATCGCCGATGCGCTTCAGATGCAGGTCGAGCACATGGTTGCCCTCATCGGTGATGAAGGGCTGCTCACCGGCCATGCGCAGGGTGGTTTCGCGGCCGTCCACATCCATGTCCGCCAGCGCGCGCTCGACCAGCTTGCGGGTCGAGGCGCCGCCGAAGGGGATCACCTCGAGCGGCAGCGGGAAGGCGCCCAGCGTCGCCACATCCTTGGCCGCATCGGCGATCACCACCATGCGGTCGGAAGCGCAGGCGACGATCTTCTCTTGCAGATGCGCGCCGCCGCCGCCCTTGATCAGGTTCAGCGCGGGGTCGAACTCATCGGCGCCGTCGATGGTCAGATCGAGCCAGCCCGCCTCGTCGAGGCTGATCACCTCGATGCCCACCTGACGCGCCAGTTCCGCGGTGCGGCTGGAGGTCGGCACGGCACGGATCTTCAGCCCGTCCTCGCGCACGCGCTTGCCAAGGCTGCGCACCAGCCAAGCGGCGGTGGAGCCGGTGCCGAGACCGACGCGCATGCCGTCCTCGACGAAATCCGCCGCACGGCGGGCGCATACGAATTTGGCCAGATCGCTGGCCGAAAGCTGGTCGGACATCGCCGCGACTCCCCTCTTGTGATATCGGGGGCGCTTATAGGAAAGATCGCGCCCGTGGGCGATAGCCAAAATCCCCGCCAAGGCAGGCCCGCGCTTGGCGCCGCAGCGTTTTTCCCCGGCGGAATGCCGCTTTCCGCGGGTGACATCGCCGCGCCAGAGGATAGGGTCGCCGCAAACAGCCCAACGCCAACCGAGGTTTTTGCATGTTTCTGTCCGTCTTCGAGATGTTCAAGGTCGGGATCGGCCCGTCGTCTTCGCACACGATGGGGCCGATGGTCGCGGCCGGGCGCTTTCTCGACCGGCTGCGCGCCGCGCCTTTCGCCGCCCATGGGCTGCGCGGCTCGCTGCATGGCTCGCTGGCGTTCACCGGCGTCGGCCATGCCACCGACCGCGCCACCATCCTCGGGCTTGCGGGCTTCCTGCCCGAGACCTTCGATGCCGAGGCCGCCGAGGCCGCGCTGGCGGAGATCAACGAGACCGGCATGGTGCGTCCCGAGGGGCTGGCGCCGTTGAAGTTCGACCCCGCCAAGGACCTGCGCTTCGACTACGACCGCAATCTGCCCGGCCATGCCAACGGCATGATCCTGATGGCCACCGACGCGCAGGGCGACGTGATCGCGCAGGAGACGTATTATTCCGTCGGCGGCGGGTTCGTGCTGACCGAGGACGAGCTGAACTCGGGCGAGGACAAGGACCACGGCCCCGCTGTGCCCTACCCCTTCAAGACCGCCGCCGAAATGCTCGAAATGGCCGCGACCTCCGGCCTCGGCATCGCGGAGATGAAGCGCCGCAACGAGCTGTCGCGCCGCCCCGCCGCCGAGCTTGATGCCGGGCTGCTGCGCATCTCAGAGGTGATGATGGGCTGTCTCGAACGCGGGCTGGAAGGCGGCGGCATCCTGCCCGGCGGGCTGAACGTGAAGCGCCGCGCGGGCAATATCCACGAGCAGCTGCAGGCCGAACGTGGCCGCAATCTCACCGCGCCGCATGTGATCAACGACTGGATGAGCTGCTACGCCATGGCGGTCAACGAAGAGAACGCCGCTGGCGGACAGGTGGTCACCGCGCCCACCAATGGCGCGGCGGGCGTGGTGCCCGCGGTGCTGCGCTACTGGCTCGACTTCGTGCCCGGCGCCACCTCCTCGCGCATCCCCGAGTTCCTGCTGACCGCGGCGGCAATCGGCGGGCTGGTGAAATACAACGCCTCGATCTCTGGCGCCGAGGCGGGCTGTCAGGCCGAGGTGGGCAGCGCCTCGGCGATGGCCGCCGCCGGGCTCTGCGCCGTCATGGGCGGCACGCCTGCACAGATCGAAAACGCCGCCGAGATCGCGCTGGAGCATCACCTCGGCATGACCTGCGATCCGGTGAGGGGCCTCGTGCAGGTGCCCTGCATCGAGCGCAACGGGCTGGGCGCGATCAAGGCGGTTTCTGCTGCCTCGCTGTCGATGCGCGGCGACGGCACGCATCTCGTCTCGCTCGACGCCTGCATCGAGACCATGCGCCAGACCGGGCGCGACATGGGCCATGAGTACAAGGAAACCTCGCTCGGCGGGCTTGCGGTGAACGTGCCCAACTGCTGACCCTCTCCGAACGGATTAGTGGGGCATCCGCTTGCCCCCTCCGCCTGTCCGCCGCCGGAGCGGACGGGATCGCCCGCCGCACCGTAACATGCTGTGATACGCATGTTTTTAGCGACGGTTTCCATGGCACGCTCTTCTTCGAGAGACTACCCGGAATTCTACCTCGTCGGCGCGGCGAAAGCCGGGACCGAGACGCTGGGCACTTGGCTGGCCCAGCATCCGGAGGTCTTTCTGCCCGAGAACCGCGCGCCGAGATACTTTGCCCATACGAGCAATGATCCGCGTCCGGCCGCCGGTCCCTACGACCGCGACCAGATGGCAACCGTGGTGACCGATGCGGCCGACTACCTCGCGCTTTACGCCGGGCGCGGCGCGGCGATGCGCGGCGATGCCTCGCCCTGCTACCTTGCCCATTGCGAGGCGGCGGGTCGCATCGCCGAGGCCCGTCCCGACGCGCGGATCGTCATCACCCTGCGCGACCCGGTGGCCCGCGCCTTCGCGCATTATGCGGATTACCGCGTGCAAGGGCTCGACCCCAGCCCCAGCTTCGAAGAGGCGCTGGCCGCCGAGCCGCAGCGCCTCGCCAGCGGCTGGAGCGCGTGGCACGGCTACGCGCAACAAAGCCATTACGTGACGCAGCTTCAGCGCTATCTCGACGCCTTCCCGCGCGAGCAGATCCTGTTCCTGAGCTATGAGGCGCTGCGCGAGACCCCCGCCAAGGTATGGGAGCAGCTGTGCGCCCACCTCGGGCTCGCGCCCGCCGCGATTGACCTCGCCCCCGCCGCCGCGGTCGAGCCGTCCCAGCCCGGAACCGTGCAGCGCCTGCTCGACCGCGCCCTGCCCGGGCGCACAACCCCCGCGCCAGCGCTCAGCGAGCGCACCCGCCGCGCCTTGGCCGGGCGCTATCTGTCGGAACATGCGCCGCTGCGCAGGATGACCGGGCTGGCGCTGGAAAACTGGTCGACGCCGACCGGCTGAGGCTCAGCCCAGCCGGTACATGAACAGCGTCGCATCTCGCCGCGCGCCGCCCTCGGGCGCAAGCGCATATTCGGGAATTTCTCCCGCGGGCAGAAAGCCGCAACTGGAATAGAGATGCTGCGCGGCGTCGCCGCTGCGCGTGTCCAGCGTCACCAGATCACGGCCCATCTGCTTGGACCGTTCCAAAAGCGCCAGCATCAGCGCCCGCGCGATGCCGCGGCGGCGGAACGCCGGGTGCACCAGCATCTTCGACACTTCGGCGCGGTGGGTCTGGTTCGGCATCCCCGCGGGCACAAGCGATCCAGTCCCGACCAGGCGCCCCTCAAGGAACCCACCAAAGAGCAGACGCCCGCCAGTGCCGACCTCGGGCAGCAGGCCCCGCCAGAACCCCTCTGCCTCGGCCAGCGAAAAGGGCATCACGAAGCCGACGCTGGCACCATCGGCGACGCAGGCCTGCAAGACCTCGGCGAGAGCGGCCAGATGACTCTGCGCCTCTGCCAGCCCCAGCGCGCGGATCTCCACCCCGGTGGTCACATCGCTCATGGCGTCACCAGCACAAGCACATAGTCTGCGGGCTTTTTCTTGCTCAGCGCGGTGAAGCGGCTGGCGCCATCGAGCCGGTAGCGCAGCGTGTCCCCCGCCGCCATCTCATGCGCCGCGCCTTCGACCTCGACCCGCAGCTTGCCCGACAGCAGATGCAGGTGATGCTCCAGCCCCGGCACCGGCGAGGCGTCATAGGCGATCTCGGCCCCCGGCGTCAGCGTGCAATGCAGCATCTCGGCGGCAAGCCCGGTTGCGCCGGGCGAAACCACGCGGCGGGTGAAGCCTGTCTCTGCGTCCTCCCAGACCGGCTGTTCGGCGGCGGGCACATGCGCGGTGAACCCCTCTTCGACCATCGCCATCAGCCGCGACATGCTGAGCCCATAGGCGAGGCAAAGCTTGCCCAGAACCTCGGCGGTGGGGCTGGTCTCGCCCTTCTCGAACCGCGAGAGCGCGGCGCGCGACACGCCGCTCTGCTCGGCCAGTTGGTCCAGCGTCAGCCCGCGCTCGCCGCGCAGCGCGGCAAGACGGCGGGCCAGCCGCGCGGCAAAGCCTGACAGGTCATCGGGCGGGGACAGGGTTGCTGCATCGGGCATGGGATCGGCTCCGGGAATCCATCTCTGATACGAGAAAGATTCCCGAATTTGCGCGTTATGGCAAGCCCAATGGAGAGACATGGGCGGCAGCCCCCGTCTCAGCAGATGCGCGGCAGCTGCTCTCCGACCAGCATGTCGACGATGCGCGTGCCGCCAAAAGCGGTGCGGCAGACCACCGGGATCGGCCCCGCCGCCGCGGCATATCCGATGATCGCCGCGCCCTGCCCCTCGGGCCGCGCGCGCATCGCCGCAAGCGCCGCCTCGGCCTGCTTTTCAGGCACGAACATCACCAGCGTGCCCTCATTGGCCAGATAGAGCGGATCGAGCCCCAGAAGCTCACACATCCCGCGCACCTCGTCGCGGATCGGCAGATCGGCGTCTTCGAGCGTGACGGTCACCCCCGCCTCCGCCGCCATCTCATTGAGCGCCGAAGCCAGCCCGCCGCGCGTGGCGTCGCGGCAGGCGCGCGCATCGGGGGCAGCGGCGAGCACCGCCTCGATCAGCGCGTTCAGCGACTGGCAGTCGCTTTCGATGGGCGAGGACAGCGCCAGATCACCCCGCGCGGCAAGGATGGTCGCGCCGTGATCGCCGAGCACGCCGTTGACCAGCACCGCATCGCCGGGCCGGATATTGGCCGCCGCCATGTCGCGCCCTGCCGGGATCACCCCGACGCCCGATGTGGTGATAAAGAGTGTGTCGCAGGATCCCTTCTCGACCACCTTGGTGTCGCCGGTGACGATGCGCACGCCCGCTATCGCCGCCTCGCGCGCCATCGAGGCCACCACGCGGCGCAAAAGCGCAATCTCGCAGCCCTCTTCGATGATGAAGGCCGCCGAGAGCCAGAGCGGCTGCGCGCCGCCCACCGCCAGATCATTGACCGTGCCGCAGACCGCCAGCTTGCCGATGTCGCCGCCGGGAAACTCCACCGGGGTCACCACGAAACTGTCGGTGGTGAAGGCCAGTTGCGCGCCGGGGGCCTGCAGCGCGCCATGCATCAGCCGCGCCTGATCCTCGGTCCCGGCGGGCTCGAAGACCGAGGTGAAGACCTCGTCGATGAGATCGCGCATGGCCTTGCCGCCGCCGCCATGGGCCAGCGTGACCCGGTCGCCGCGCAGGCGCGAGGGTTGGCGCGAGGGTTCGGGAGTGAGGGCGTTCATGGCTGAGCCTCCTTCATGGTCGGGCGGTGCCGCCCTTATTCCGCCGCCGCGACGGCACGCGCGCCGCCATAGGTCCAATAGGCCGCGCAGGCGCCCTCGGACGAGACCATCAGCGCCCCAAGCGGCGTGTCGGGGGTGCAGCCTCTGCCGAACTGCGGACAGGCGACGGGCTTCATCCGCCCGGTCATCACCGCACCGCAAGCGCAGCCCTCGGGCTCTGCCACCTTGGGGCGCGCGCCGTAGCCGATGCCGAATTTGGCCTCGGTGTCCCACGCGCGATAGCCGTCGCGGATGCGCAGGCCAGAGGCGTCAATCTCGCCGAGCCCGCGCCATTCGAAGCTGGGGCGCGGCTCGTAGACATCGGCGATGGCCGCAAGGCTCACCGGGTTGCCATGCTCGGGCACGACGCGGGCGTATTGGTTCTCGACCTCGGCGCGACCCTCGGCGATCTGCCGCAGCACCATCAGCACCGACTGCAGCAGATCGAGCGGCTCGAACCCCGCAACGACGATGGGCTTGCCGAACTCTTCGGCGACGAAATCATAGCAGTGGATGCCGGTGACCATGCTCACATGCCCCGGCCCGACAAACCCGTCGAGGATCATATGCGGGTCTTCCAGCAGCGCGCGGATCGGCGGCGGCACGGTGATGTGGTTGCAGAAGACCGAGAAATTGCCGATCTCCTCGCGCTTCGCCTGTTGCAGGGTGAGCGCGGTCGAGGGGGTGGTGGTCTCAAAACCGAGGCCGAAGAAGACCACCTCGCGGTCCGGGTTGCGCCGCGCCAGTTCCAGCGCGTCGAGCGGAGAATAGACCATACGGATGTCGGCACCGTCGGCCTTGGCCTGCAGCAGCGACTTGCGCGTGCCGGGCACCCGCATCGCATCGCCGAAGGTGCAGAAGATCACGCCGGGCTGTTCGGCGATCTCGACGCAATCGTCGACGCGCGCCATGGGCAGAACGCAGACCGGGCAGCCGGGGCCGTGGATGAACTCGATGCCCGCGGGCACCAGCTTGTCGAGCCCGTAGCGAAAGATCGCATGGGTGTGGCCGCCGCAGATCTCCATGATGCGCAGCGGGTCGTCGGCGGTGCAGCCGATCTCGGTGCAGACCGCTTCGATGGCCCGCAGCACGCCCTGCGCGGCCTTGGGATCGCGAAACTCCTGAACGTATCTCATGCCGTGCCCTCCCCCGCGAGGGCCCTGTCGCCCTCGGCCATCTGCTCCAGCGCCTCCTGCGCCTCGCCCAGTTCGCGCAAGGCGATCAGCGTCTCCTGCGCTTCATGCTCGTCGATCACCGCCATGGCGAAACCGACGTGGATCAGCACCCATTCGCCCACCAGCGCTTCGAGCGGACGGTCGGCGACGGGCGCGAGCGAGACCTCGCGGCGCACGCCCGAAACCTCGGCCATGCCCATCTGGCGGCCCGCATCGGTGATCGAGACGATCTGTCCCGGAATGCCCAGACACATGGTTCAGTCCTCCTCTGCCACGGCGGCATGCGGCTCGATGCCGTAGCGGTCGAGCTTGGCGCGCAGGCCGACGCGGCTGAGCCCAAGCTCCGCCGCCGCCCGCGACTTGTTCCACTTGAGACGGGTCAGCGTCTCGCCAAGGATGCGCATTTCCATCAGTTCCACCCGGTCCTTCAACGTGCCCTCGAGCTGGCACAGATCCTGCCCCGAGATCCGCTCGCCGTCGCGCTGCGAGCCCGCCTGCAGGATCGCGCGCGAGATCAGTTCCGGCCCCAGCGTCATATCCTGCGCGAGGATCAGCATGCGCAGCATCTCGTTGCGCAGCTCCGGCAGGTTGCCGGGCCAGTCGTAGGCCATGAGGAATTCCAGCGCCGCGCGGCTGAGCCCGCGCACCGGCTTGCCGTGGGCGCTGGCGGCGTCATGCAAGAAACGCTCGGCCAGCAGCTCCACATCCTCGCCGCGCGCCCGCAGCGGCGGCATCGCCAGTTCGGTGACCGCCAGTTCGTAAAAGAGATCACCGCGGAACCGTCCGGCCTCGACCGCCGGGCGCAGGTCGGCATGGCTGCCCGCGATCAGCCGCACCCGCGTGGTCAGCGTCTCATGGCCGCCCACCGGCTGAAAGGCGCCCTCGCGCACGATCCGCAGCAGCGCCATTTGCATGACGTCCGACAGCCCGTCGACGCCATTGAGAAAGATCGTGCCCCGGTCGGCCTTTTGCAAAAGCCCCGCACGCGCCTGCACCTGCCCCGCCATGGCGCCGCGCTTCACCCCAAAAAGCTCTGCCGCCAGCGCCTCATCCGAGAGGCCCGTGCAGTTGAGTTCAAAGAACGGCCGGTCGGCGCGCAGCGAGCCGTAATGCATGGCGCGGGCAAGGTCGGTCTTGCCGGTGCCCGGCTCGCCGGTGATCAGCACCGGCACGTCGAAGCTGGCCACCTGCCGCGCATGCGCGATGGTGGCATTGAGCGGCGAGTTCGCCCCGCGCAGCACCTTGTCGAAGCCAAGCCCCGCCTGCGCCTGCCGCCGCCGTTCCTCGAGCTTGGCGGTGGCGGTATTGCCCAGATAGCGCATCTCGAGCGAGATCCGCTCGTGGTCGCGCGCCAGTTCGAACAGCCGCGCCGCGTTGCGCACCGACATCAGCAGTTGATCGGGATGCCACGGCTTGGTGATGAACTGATAGATCCCCGCCTCGTTGATCGCGTCGATCATGTCGCCGGTCTCGGTATAGCCGGTGACGATAATGCGCACGGTCTCGGGCCAGCGGTCGCGGATCTCGGTCAGCAGCTCGATGCCGGTCTTGCCGGGCATGCGCTGGTCCGAGATCACCACCTGCACCCAATGCTCTTCCATCAGCCGCCACGCCTCTTCGGCGCTGCCCGCCTCGAGCACCGAGAAGTCATCCTCCAGCGCCATGCGCATGGCGGCGACCGAATGCGGCTCGTCGTCGACGACCAGAACGGTGGGAAGCGCCGGGCCCGCCATCACTCTGCCGCCTTGACCTGTGCCTTGGCCCGCAGTTTTTCCTGCGCCTCGCTGCGCAGCCAGCCGAGAACCTGCTCCAGCCCCTCGCCAGTACGCGCCGAGACGCGGATCACCTCGATCGTCGGGTTCACCCGCTTCAGGTTCGCCTCGTAAAGGTCGAGGTCCACATCGCAATGCGGCGCAAGGTCCACCTTGTTGAGCAGCGCCAGCCGCGCGGCGGTGAACATATCGGGGTATTTCAGCGGCTTGTCCTCGCCCTCGGTGACCGAGAGGATGGCGATCTTGGCATCCTCCCCCAGATCGAAAGCAGCCGGGCAGACGAGGTTGCCGACGTTCTCGATAAAGAGCGTGGTTCCCGGCTTCAGGTCCAGATGCTCCATGGCGTGGCCGACCATATGGCCGTCCAGATGGCAGCCTTTGCCGGTGTTGACCTGCACCGCGGGCGCGCCTGTGGCGCGGATGCGGTCGGCGTCATTCGATGTCTGCTGGTCGCCCTCGATCACCGCCACGGGCGCCTGCCCAAGCGCGCGGATCGCGGCGCACAGCAGCGTGGTCTTGCCCGAGCCGGGCGAGGACACGAGGTTCACCGCGAAGGCATCAAGCTCGGCCAGCCGCGCCCGGTTGGCCATGGCGTAGCGGTCGTTCTGCGCAAGGATGCCGGTCTCGATCTCGACCAGCCGCTCCTGCGACATGCCCGGCACCTCGACACCCGCCGGACCCTGCCCGAAGTGAATGTCGCCGTGGGAATGGGGATGGGAATGCGTGTGGTGGTGGCCATGATCATGACTGTGACCATGGTGATGATGGTGGTGATGCCCGTGCTCCCTGTGGGAATGCCCCTCGAGCCTTGCATCGCCGCAGCCGCATACCGTGCACATCAGATCACCTCCATGTCCTTGATCCGCATTTCATCGCCCCCGTCGGGCATCAGCTTGCCCCCGCCGCAGTTCGGGCAGGGATCGAGCCGGTTGTCGATCTCGACCTGCGCCATGCAGTCGTAGCAGAGCGCGCGGCCCGGCAGGTCGATCATCTCCAGCGCCGCGCCCTCGGCCTTGGAGCCGCGCATGACGACCTCCCAAGCGAAGGTCAGCGCATGTTTTTCCACCCCGGCGAAGCGGCCGATCTCCAGCCGCACGCGGGTCACCTTGGCGATAGCGGGATCGGCGGCGGCCCGATCGACCACCTGCCGGATCCCCTCGCAAAGCGACATCTCATGCATGCTGCACCTCTTTCAGCCGAAGAGGGCAACAGGGATCGAGAATGTCCAGCAAGAGCGGCCCCAGACCCGATCTTTCCGGCGGCAGCGTGGCGAGGCTGCGCGCCAGAACGCCGCCCTGCGCCAGCAGCGCATCGGTGGGCGTGCGGCGCTCCAGTGCGGTCACCTGACCCGCCGCGACCGTCACGCGCACCGCATAAGCGCCGCGCGCCGCCGGGACCATCGCCCAGCCCGCGCCCTGCAGCACGGCGGGCAGCCTTCCCAGCGCCGCCGCCTCGAGATCATAGAGCCGCGCACAGGCGCGCCAGAGCGGCCCCCGCCCCTCGCGCGCGGCCAGCGCCGCCAGCGCCGGGTGATGCATGTGCCGCGCCGCGACCGAGTTTTCGACCGGCGCGTCGCGCCAGACGCTGGCCGCGTCCACCACCGCCAGACCTTCGGCCACCGCCTCTCCGGGCGCAAAGCATGTCCCGATGCGCTGCAGCGCCCGCGCCGCAGGACGATCCGAGACGATGAAGGCATCAAGCTCGGCCAGCCGCTCGGGGGCGCGTCCGGCGGGGCCGAAGAGCGCCGCAAGCAGCGCCCGCCCGCCCTGCTGCCAGCCCTCGGGCAGCGGCAGCGGCGCAAGGCCGAACTGCCCCGGCCAGCTGACGTGCAGCTTGAGCAAGTGATCGCGCAGCACCTCCGCCGCGATGCCGCCGCTCTCCACCTCCCGCCCCAGCGCCGCCGCCAGAGCCGCCCCCTGCGCCGCGCGGCACAGGTTGAAGAGCCGTGGCATCAGCGCCAGCACCTCCTCCACCGACCGACCGGCGACCAGCCGGGCGACCGGCAGCCCCGGCGCAGCCTGCGCCACAAGGCGCGGAGAGGCGGCGTCGTCAAGCATCAGCCCTGCTCCACCGACGGCTGCTCAGCGGCCCCGCTGTCCGAGAGCCCCGCGGTCAGCACCGCGCGCCGCGAAGGAGCACCGCGCAGGTCCGGCACCTCGCCCGCATCCATCGCCGCCTCTTCAGCGGCCATCTCGGCCAGATCCGCCTCGCGCTGCGCCCGGATCTCGGCGGCGCGGTCGGTCTCGGCACGGTTGGCCTCGTCGAAAAGCGCGGCCATCACCGCACGCGCCACATCGGTGGCGTCCTTCTGGCGGGTGAACTCCCCCATCGGCGAGAACAGCGAGCAGGCCTTGTAGGGGCCGGTCATCTCGCGGCTGTTGTGCAGGAATTCATACTCGCCCGAGGGAAAGCCGATCACCTCCTTGTCGCCCGCGCGAAGCTCGGGCCACTCCGCGCCCTCATCGGGCAGCAGCACGAGGTTCATGAACCACGGCGAGACCAGCACCCCGAGCAGGCAGTCGCCGTGGCGCTGAAAGCCCACCGCCTCGACCCGCAGCGCCTTGTTGACGATCGGCACGTCGCGCATCTTGGCGTGATACACCTCGGCGAAATCGGCCTCGAGCCGGTCCGTCACCGCCTTGATGCGCGCCGCTTCGAGCAGGTCCGCCGCGCCCGGATCTTCCAGCACCATGAATTGCTCCTTGGGGGCCGAGCAATTCGGGCAGGACCAATCCTCGGGCAGATCGGCAAAGGCGGTGCCCGGCTCGACCTGCCGGAAATCGTCGCCCTCGGCCGGATCATAGGGCGTCCAGCAGATCTTGCACTCCATCACCGCCTGCGCGCTGATCCGGTCATTGGCACCCAGATAGGACCCTTCAAAGCTCATCGGATCGCCTCCAGTACTTCGCGCAGACGCTCTGCGCTGTCCGTCAGATCCTCGGGCGCCGCCAGCGCCACCTCGGGCATGGCGGTCACCTCGAAGGTGTCGAGGATCTGCTGATCCATCGAATTGTAGAACCGCACGCGCCAGACGTGGGGCGTGGCGGTGGCGGTGACCCGGCAGTTGCCATAGCCGCGCGACAGAATGTCGACAGAGCCCTCGCCGAGCCGCGCATCGAGCCATGCCAGATCACCCTCTGTGTGCGGCAGCAGCGTCATGTTCACCACATGGGTCGCGCCCGCGTAGGCGGCGCTCTTGTCCAAAAGTTCGGCCAGCAGCGCCGGGGCGTTGACCACCCCCGCACCGGCCTTTTCAGCGCTGCCCCGCCGCGACGGCTCGAACGCCCGGCTGCGCGCCGCGCCCGGCACCGCGCCGATCTCGATCGCGTCGAGCCCCGCCCCGCTCAGCATCCAGACACCCGCAAAAACGCTCTCCTGCACGCGGATCGCCGGGATGCCGCGGATCTTCATCGCCACTTCGCCTTCCAGCATGGTGTCGGCGACGAGCCTGCGGTTCGCCGCGTCCAGCGGGCTCAGATCGAAGCGCTCGGGCGCGCCGCCCGCAGCGACACGCTCGGCGGCCTCCGCCAGCGCCGCCAGCAGCCCCATCGCGGGGGCCAGCGCGGCGCTGGCCTCCACATCCGGCACATGGGCGGTGAAGGTGCGCATGTCCTGCGGCAGCGACATATACTGCAGCTCGGCCTCATCCTCGGGCTGCGAGCCGGGGCCGTAGCCGACGGGCGGAAGGTGAAAATTGCTGACCATGGGGATGTCCTTTCGGCTCAGGCCGCGGAGGTGGCTTCGGAAGCCGGAGGAAGCTCGGGCGTGATCGCCAGAAGATGCGGAATGCGGGCCATGTAGTCGTCCCAGTCGCGCACCTTGGGGATGCCGCCGACACAGGTGCCGCCGCGGTAGAAGATCAGCGACGGCGTCTTCAGCACCCCGGCGCTCTCGCGCAGCTCGGCCTCGATCGCATCGCCCACCACGGCGCAGTCGAAGGCGCCTTGGAAGGTCATGCGCAGCTCGGGCAGGATCACCGCGACATCGGCGCTTTCAAGGTTGCGCTTGGGATCACCGGGCACAAAGAGCACATGCGCCCCGTCGCGCGCGGTGAAGGCACGCAGCGCCTCCATGCTCTCCAGCAGCGGCATGTTCATCTCGGTGCTCAGCCGGTCGATCAGCGGATGGCCCATGTCAGTCACTCCTCGTATTGCGGCCTCAAGCCTTGCTCAAACCGGCCGCGCGGGCCGCTTCCAGATGCGGTGGCAGCGCCGGGCTGCGGTTTTCCAGATCGGCAAAGGCCCCCTCGGCGCTGCCCCCCGCCATGAGGCTGCGCAGCCCCGCCAGCGCCTCGGCGATCAGTGCCGCCTCTTCGGGCGAGATCACCTCGCGGGCGCACCCAAGATGGGTCAGCACCCATGTGCCGGGGGTCAGCGGGCCGGTGAGCGACAGGTCGATCAGCGCCTCGCCCTCGGCGCCCGTGGCGCGGGCGGCGATGCCCTCGACCGAAAGGATCTGCATGGGGATGCCGACGCACATCAGCCGCGTCCGCTTTGCGGAAAGAAGCGCGCGTCGCCGCTGCGGCAGGCCTCATCCTCGGTCGGGCGGCCCGCCTCATAGGCGTCCATGCGCAGCGAGGCATCGGCGAGGTCTGGCGTCTCGGTGCTGCCTTCGGCGGCCACAAAGCCGCGCGCCGCCAGCCAGTCGCGGGCGATGGCCACCGTCTCGGGGATGCGCGCCGTCACCTCGGGCCGCAGCGATCCGCCGTAATCCTCAAGCTCGACCGGCTGGCAGCCGATCAGCACAAGCTCGCCGGGG
Organism: Salipiger sp. PrR002; assembly: GCF_010500775.1. Lineage (NCBI taxonomy): Bacteria > Pseudomonadati > Pseudomonadota > Alphaproteobacteria > Rhodobacterales > Roseobacteraceae > Salipiger > Salipiger sp. PrR002. Next base: position 60,081 of record NZ_JAAGOU010000001.1, on the reverse strand, counting down.
CAATAGCCCATGAGTTGCGCGGTGGCGATCACGTCCTGAAAACCGGTCTGGTGCAGGCTCATCTTCTTGGCGCCCATGAAGGCGGGCACGTCCTCGCCCTCGACGATCTTCATGGTGCCGGGCTCCAGCCCGTAATCCACCGCGTCAAAGACGACCATAACGTCCGCCTCTTCGAGGAAAGGCAGCAGATAGAGCCCCTGCGTGCCGCCATCGAGAACCGTCACCTCCGGCCCATAGGCCAGCGTCGCGGCCACATGTTCGACGCAGCGCACACCAAAGCCCTCGTCCGCCCAGAGCACGTTACCGATGCCGAGAATGAGCGCCTTTTGCGCCATATGTCCCTCCCTCCGCTTGCGCGCCGAAAACCGTGTTTTCAGCTGCTGGCCCGTCCGAAATTAAGGTCTTCGTTCCGCCACGGCAGCGAATTTCCACCCACCCGGATAAAATCCGCATCTGCATGATATGTTTAACAAAAACCTAAAAATCGCCCCGAACTGACCTACGCTAACCGGAATTCATCTTTCCACAAATACTCAAAATTGGAACATTACTTTCCACACAAAGAAACGGACCCCGAAGGGCCCGCTTCCACGTCTTCCGTCTTGGGAGGGGAGTCAGTCCGGAAGATCGTCCTTGAAGGTGCGGTGGCCCGAGATCATCGTCGAGACCATCGACTGCCGCGACATGATGTCCTCGCGGATCGCGGCGTAGATGTGGATCATCATGAAGATCACGATGAACCACATGCCAAGGTGATGAAGGGAATGCAGAATTTGCGTATTCCCCACCAGCGCGATGAGCCAGCCCATGACCAGATCGGGCAGCGATCCCTGCCCCGCGCCCTCGGCGTAAAGCGCCCAGCCGGTCAGCAGCATGAAGGTGATGCCCACCGTCATGAAAAAGAACATCGCCACCTGCGCCAGCGGGTTGTGGCCCACGTATTTCTTCGGCACGTCCTCAAGGAAGGCGTACCAGCGCAGCTCGTGGACAACTTCTTTCCACCAGCTTTTCTTCCACACCGGCACATAGAACAGCTGCTTGGCATGATGGTTGCCAACAAAGGCCCAATAGACCCGGCCAAGGAAGGCCACGGTCAGCATCTGCCCGGCGGCGAAATGGCCAAAGCGGATGTAGCCCATGACGAACTGATGCGTGGCCTCGGCGAAATTCATCGTCGGCAGCGGCGAAGCGATGAACCAGCCGGTGCCGATCAGCACCATGATCAGCGCCGCGTTGATCCAATGCCAGAGCCGCACCGGCCATTCGTAGACAAAGACCGAGGTACGGCGGCGGACGGTTTCGATGTCCGAGGCCCGCGCATCGCCGGTCAGCGGGCGGGTGGACAGGGTCTGGCCCTGCCCTCCTTGCGTATGAAGCGTGTCCTCCGGCATGGGCTCACTCCCGGCGCGCGGCGTAAAGCCGCCAGACCAGCACGCCCGCCAGCGCCAGAACCCCCAGCCCATGCAGCGGCGAGAGCAGCCAATGCGCCGCGCCATCCGCGGGCAGCGCCGCGTCGTGACCGGGATGGGCCACCGCCACAGAGGCGGAGGCGGCCCAGATCAGGATTGCCTTTTTCATGATCGCTTCTCCTCTCAGCGAACCTTGACCTGCGCCAGTTCGGCGCCGTCGGGGGACATGACATGGGTGGAACAGGCAAGGCAGGGATCGAAGCTGTGCAGCGTGCGCAGGATCTCCACCGGCTCCTCGGGACGCTCGACCTTGGTGTTCATCAGCGACGCCTCGAAAGCGCCGATATTGCCCGCGGTGTCGCGCGGCGAGCCGTTCCACGTGGTCGGCACGACGCATTGATAGTTCTCGATCCGCCCGTCCTTGATCTTGATCCAATGCCCCAGCGCGCCGCGCGGCGCCTCGGTCATGCCCACACCCTTGGCCTCTTTCGGCCATGTCGACGGATCCCATTTCTCGATGTTCGCCGTGCTCTCGTCGCCGTTGCGGATATTGGCGATCATCTTGTCGAAGAAGTGCCGTTGCAGACGGCCGCAATATTCGGATTCCAGCGCCCGCGCCGCGGTGCGGCCCAGCGTCGAGAACAGCGCTTCCTTGGGGAGGTCCATATCCGACAGCAGCCGGTCGACCTGATCGCGGATGTCCTCATGGCCCTTGGCGTAGCCGACGATGTAACGCGCCAGCGGCCCCACCTCCATGGCATGACCGCGCCAGCGCGGGGCCTTGATCCACGAGTATTTCGCCGCCTCATCAAGCTCTTCGATGCGGGTCTTGGTGCCCTTGGCGTTCGGCCCCAACTCGTATTTCGGCTCGGTGACGCCATCCCACGGGTGCAGCCCCTTGCCCGCCTCGCCGTAGGTGTACCACGAGTGATCGACGAACTCCTGCACCTGCTCGGGATCGCGCGGATCGACGTCCAGCACCTCGTCCATATTGCCATTGATGATCGCGCCGCGCGGCAGATGCAGCTGTTCGGGCGAGAAGTCGTTGGGATGCTCGGGGATGTCGCCATAAGCCAGACACGCCTTCGAGGACAGCCCGCCGCCGTACAGCCAGTTGCGGTAGAAGCCGCCGATCGCCTTCACATCGGGGATATAGACGTTGCGGTTGAACTCCTGCGTCTGGTCGATGATGGAGCTGACCATATTCAGCCGCTCCATGTTGATCGCCCCAACCGAGCCCACACCATCCATGTTGATCGGGCACGGCACGCCGCCCACAAGCCAGTTCGGGTGCGGGTTCTTGCCACCAAAGATCGTGTGCACCTTGACGATCTCCTTCTGGAGATCGAGCGCCTCGAGGTAGTGGGTCGTCGCCATCAGATCCGCCTCGGGCGGCAGAAGATAGGCGGGATTGTCCCAATAGCCGTTCTTGAAGAGCCCCAGCTGGCCGCTCTCGACGAATTTCTTCAGCCGGTTCTGCACATCGCGGAAATAGCCCGGGCTCGACAGCGGGTGGTTCGGCCCGACGGTCTGCTGCAACTCGGAGGTCGCCTTGGGGTCGGCCTTCAGCGCATTGATCGGGTTGACCCAGTCGAGCGCATGCAGGTGATAGAAATGCACGACGTGGTCATGAATCTCGAGCGCCAGCTGCATCATGTTGCGGATCGAGTTGGCGTTGTCAGGGATGGTGATCCCCAGCGCATCCTCGACCGCCCGCACCGAGGTCAGCGCATGGGTGCCGGTGCAGACGCCGCAGATGCGCTCGGTGAAGGCCCAGGCGTCGCGCGGGTCGCGGCCCTTGAGGATCACTTCCAGCCCGCGCCACATGGTGCCGGTAGAGACCGCGTTGGTGATCATGTTGTTCTCGTCGACGTTCACCTCGCAGCGCATGTGACCCTCGATCCGAGTGACCGGATCGACCACGATGCGCTGGCCGGAATTGTCGAGCGTAAAGCCGTTGGGGGTTTGCACGACCATGGATCAGACCTCCTCGTGGGACGCTTTGGACTGCGTCTTCTTCTGTGCAGATTTCAGCGCCGAGACGGCGGCGTGCAGCGCGATGCCGCCGCCCACCACGCCCGCCGCCGTAAGGCCCACCTTGTCGGCATTGGCCTCGATCCCGAACTGCGTAAGATCGGTGACGCGGTTGTAGAAACTGCCCTGATCCCAGAAGCCATCTTCCGAGCAGCCGATGCAGCCATGGCCCGACTGGATCGGGAACGAGACACCCTCGTTCCAGCGCACCGTCGAACAGGCGTTGTAGGTGGTCGGCCCTTTGCAGCCCATCTTGTAGAGGCAATAGCCCTTGCGCGCGTTCTCATCGTCCCAATGCTCGACGAACTGCCCGGCGTCGAAATGCGGACGGCGATAGCATTTGTCGTGGATGCGCTGGCTGTAGAACATCGCGGGCCGCCCCTGACGGTCAAGCTCGGGCAGCCGATCGAAGGTCAGCATATAGGTGATCACCCCGGTCATCACCTCGGCGATGGGCGGGCAGCCCGGCACTTTGATGATCGGCTTGTCGGTGATCACCTTGTGCACCGGCGTCGCGCGGGTCGGGTTGGGTTTCGCCGCCTGCACGCAGCCATAGGAGGCGCAGGCCCCCCAGCTGATGATCGCCTTGGCGTGCTCGGCAGCCTCGCGCAGCTGCTCGACGAAGGGACGTCCCCCGACGATGCAGAACATGCCGTCCTCGTTCAGCGGCGGGTTGCCTTCGACCGCGAGGATGTAGTTGCCCTTGTATTTCTCGATGGTGTCGGCCAGCGCCGCCTCGGCCTGATGCCCCGCCGCCGCCATCAGCGTGTCGTCGTAATCGAGGCTGATCATCGACAGCACCACGTCCTTGGCGAGCGGATGCGCGCTGCGGATGAAGCTCTCCGAGCAGCAGGTGCATTCCAGTCCGTGCACCCAGATCACCGGGGTGCGCGGCTTGGTCTCCATGGCGTGGGCGATCTTCGGCACAAAGGCCGGTCCCAGCCCCAGCGCCGCCGCCGTCAGCGAGCAATATTTCATGAAGCTGCGCCGGGTGATCCCCTGCCGCCGCATCACGTCGTAGAAGGTTTCTATCTGGCTCAAGCTGGTCCCTCCCTCGCCTTCAGGTCTGGCCTCATGCTCCGGGCAGCCCACCCGGTGAGACTCTGGCGCGCCAAGTGCAAAGGCGCGTGGTCCCTCCAGAAACCACGGTATGCCGGTGTGTGCGAAGGGAATGCGCGGACGCAGAGGAAGGTTTTAAATAGTTATGATTTTCAGATATTTACGTTGCACTTCTGCAGGGTTTCTGCAGCCGCAGCACGGATAGCGCCCTGCCAGCCCGAGAGCGCAGACGGTCAGGCGCTTTCCAGCCGTGCGAGCGCCACCAGCGCCTGACCCAATGCCAGCCCGCCGTCATTGGCCGGTGTCTTGCGGTGGATCAGCACCGGCACATCGCCCAGCGCGCGCACCGTCAGATCGAGCAGCAGCGCGTTCTGAAAGCATCCGCCCGAAAGCGCCACAGCCGCCGCCTCGCCGCGGTCCACCAGCGCCCGCGCCGGGGCCGCAAAGGCCTCGGCCAGCCCGGCGTGGAACCGCCGCGCCATGACGCCGGGATCCGCGCCCGCCGCCGCATCCTCCGCCCACGCGGCAAAAAGCGGTGCCGGGTCGATCACGCCCCCGTCCGAGGCAAAGCGATAGGCCCCGCATTCCGGTGCCGCTGCCGCCAGCGCCTCAAGCCGCATCGCCGCTTCGCCTTCGAAACTCTGCCCCTCGGCGCAAATTCCCAAGGCAGCCGCGAAAGCGTCAAACAGCCGCCCGGCGCTCGACGACAGCGGCGCGTTCATGCCGCGCTCGGCCATCTGCCGCAGCAGCACCAGCGGCCGCCCCGGCAACAGGCGCTCCGCCTCCGCCCCCAGCCCCGCCTGATCGAGCCGCATCACAAGGTTGCGCCACGGCTCGCGGCTCGCCGCATCGCCCCCCGGCAGCGGCGCGGGCCGCAGCCATCCCCGCCGCTCGAACCCGTGATAATCGCCCAGCAGCAGCTCGCCGCCCCAGACCGTGCCATCGCTGCCCAGCCCCAGCCCGTCGAGCACGATCCCCGCCACCCGCCCGCCCGCCAGCGGCCAGAGGTTTTCGCCCAGACAGGCGACGAGATGCGCGTGATGGTGCTGCACTTCGACCAGCGGCAGGCCGGTGGCGCGGGCGTGGAGGGAGGCGCGGAACTCGGGATGCAGGTCGCAGGCCGCCGCCTCGGGGCGGTGATCGAACAGCGCCGCATAGTCCCGGTCCGCCTGCAGAAACGCCTCCCATGTCAGCGCCTCGTCAAGCTCCCCAAGGTGATGCCCCAGCAGCGCTTGGCGGTTCTTCACAAGGCAGATCGCCGCCTTCATCTGCCCGCCATAGGCCACCACCTGCCGGTCCGCGAAGCCCTCGGGCAGCGGCAAAGTGCCCGGCACCCGCCCGCGCGCCCGGCGCAGCACCATGGGCCCCTGCGGCGTGATCCGCTCGACGCTGTCGTCGAGCCGCCGGGCGATCTGCCGGTCATGCATCAAGAAGGCGTCGGCAAAGCCTGCGAGTTTCTCGCGCGCCTCAGCATTGCCGATGACCTGCGGCTCCCCCGAATGATTGCCCGAGGTCATCACCAGCGGGCGGCCCACCGCGGCGCAGAGCAGATGGTGCAGCGGCGTATAGGGCAGCATCCAGCCAAGCTGCGCCTGCCCCGGCGCCAGTGCCTCGGGCAGGGTCTCCCCCAGCTTGGGCAGCAGCACGATCGGCGCGGCGGGATCTTGCAGCAGCGCCGCCTCCTCGGCGCTCGGGTGGGCGAACCGTTCGAGCACTTCCAGAGGCGCCATCAGCGCCAGCGGCTTGCCCGGACGGCGCTTGCGGGTCCGCAAGCGCGCCACCGCCTCCGCTTGCGTCGCATCGCAGCACAGATGAAAGCCGCCCAGCCCCTTCACCGCGAGGATCTCTCCCGCCAGCAGCGCCTTTGCGGCCAGCGCGAGCCCATCGCCCAAAGCCTCCGCGCCGCCGCGCTCAAGCCAGAGCCGCGGCCCGCAGGCCGGACAGGCGACGGGCTGGGCATGAAAGCGGCGATCGCCCGGATCCTCATATTCCGCGCGGCAGGCGTCGCAGAGCGCAAAGCCCGCCATGGTGGTCTGCGCCCGGTCGTAAGGCAGCCCCTGCAGGATCGTGTAGCGCGGCCCGCAGTTGGTGCAATTGGTGAAGCCATAGCCCCGCCTCCGCCCGGTACCAAAGATTTCCGCCACGCAGTCCTTGCAGGTCGCCGCATCCGGTGCCACCCGCGTCTCGGCCCCAGCCGCCCCCGAAGCGGCGATGACAAAGCCCTCGGCGCGCCCGGACCAGTCAGAGACCTCGACCGTATCCACCCGCGCCAGAGGCGGTGCCTCATCGCGCAGCGCCGCGACAAAAGCGTCAAGATCGCCGCCACAGGCCAGCACCAGCACGCCCTCGGCGTCGTTGGACACTTCGCCCGAAACGCCAAAGCGCCGCGCCAGCGCCCAGACGAAGGGCCGGAACCCCACCCCCTGCACCTGCCCGCGCACCCGTATCCTGCGGCCTATCACCGTTTCGCCCATGGCTTCGTCTAGACCCAAATATCCCGGGGGGTGCGGCGCGCAGGCGCCGCGGGGGGCAGCGCCCCCAAAACCCTCACCCCGCCGGACCTCAATGCACCGTGCAGACCATGCATGGATCGAAACTCCGCACCACATGCTGCACCGACACCGGCGTGTCCTCCGCCTCGCCCACCGGGCAGCCGACCAGCGCCGCCTCCACCGGCCCCGCCGCGCCGCCCGCGTCGCGCGGCGAGAAGTTCCATGTGGTCGGCGCGACGATCTGATAGCTGGCGATCTTACCGCCCTCGATCCGCAGCCAATGGCCCAGCGTGCCGCGCGCCGCCTCGACCAGCCCCATCCCTGCGCCTGCCTCGGGCAGCGTCCATGCGCCCATGAAACGCGCCGCGGGGTCGAGCCGTGCCGCCCAATCCTCAAGCCAGATCTGCAACCGCGCGATCTCCAGCAGCCGCCCGGTGATGCGCGCCCGCACGCCGCCCTCGGCGGCCAGCGCCTGCGCCAGCGGATGGCCGTCCACCGCCTGCCGCGCCAGCGCGCCCACTTCCACCGGCTGCCCACCGAGGCGCGGCGCCTTGCACCAGCTGTAGGCCTCCTCGCGCATCTCTTCGTCGGGGGCGGTGACACCCTGCGCCGGATGCGCCGCACCGCCCAGCATCCACGCGTGGCTGACATCCTCGACGATCTGCGCCGGATCGAACGCCGTGACCGCGCCGCCCTGCCAGACCCCGGCGCGGCTCACCCGGCCTGAAGGCATCGGATAGGCCCCCGCCGACAGATACCGCCCCGGCCCGCGTCCAAGGCTGGCCAGATCGAGATCGCCTGCGATCTCGAGGAACAGCCCCGCGTCGCCCGTGCGCCAGCCGTCGAGATCGCGCAGCGAGGACAGGCCAACGAAGGCCTCCAGCGGCGCGCCAAAGAGGCTGGTCTCAAGAAACCGCCGGAACGCCCGCAGCAGCGTCTGGATGCGCACCTTGTCGCGCGCGTCCGGCGCGCGGGTGACACCGCCGGGCTGGATCGCCAGCGTGTGCGGCCACTTGCCGCCCAGCATCCCGACGATGTGCAAAAGCCGCGCCCGCGCCTCCACCATGGTCTTGGCCGCCGAGCCCTCCATGGCCGTAAAGCGCTGCAGCGCGCGCCCGTGCCACGCGCGGCCCGCATAGGACGGGCGGCAGAAGTCGGGCATGAAGAAGAGATGAAAATGCGTCACATGGTCGGCCATATTCTCGACCCCATGCAGGATCGAGGCGGCCAGCGCCCCCTGCTCGGGCATCTCGGCGCCCCCCGCATCCGCAAGCGCAAAGGCCGCCGCCGCCGACTGGCTGATCGAGCAGATGCCGCAGATGCGCGGCGTCAGGGTCAGCGCATCGCGCGGGTCCTTGCCGGGCAGCATCATCTCGAAGCCGCGAAACAGCGGCGAGTTGGCATAGGCCGCGCGCACTTCCCCGCCCTCGATGTCGAGCCGTATCTCCAGATCGCCCTCGACCCGGTTGAACGGGCCGACCAGAAGCTGTCGTTCACTCATCTCTCACTCACCCGCAGCACTTACTTGCGTTTCACCCGCAGCGTCGGCGCCACGCGGATGCGGTCGGAATGGGCGTTCACGTCGATCCGCTTGGGGGTGGCCGCCTTGCTCAGCGAGGCCAGCGCCATGAACCACGCTTTGGGCATGTCCGACGGCAGCCCCACCGGAATCCCGGCGATGGTCGGCGTCTCGGTGAACGGATGGTTCGGCTCTTCGAACTCGGGGCTGGTGCAGGCGATGCAGGGATAGCCGCCACGGGTGCAGGACCCCTCGCCATTCCACGGGCGGATGTTGCAATCGCCCACCGCCTGCGTGCCGACGCAGCCCAGATGCTCCATCATGCAGCCCATCTCGGACAGGCTGCGGGCGCTGGCCTTATACTCATAGAACTCGTTCTTGGTGCAGCCGTGGTGCACCAGATGATCGGCGTAGAAGCGCGGGCGGCGGAACGGGTCCAAATCGTCCTCACTCATCGCCTCCCCGGCGAGCAGCAGCAGCGTTTCTGTGACCCATGCCGGATGCGTCGGGCAGCCTGCCACATTGATCACCGGCAGGCCCGAGGCCGAGCGGAACGCACCGGGCAGCGCCCCGCCTTCGAGCGTGCCATCCCATTGCAGGCCAAGCGCGCCCGCCGGGTTGCCGCCCGCTGCGGTGATCCCGCCGAAGGCCGCGCAGCTGCCCACCGCCACCACATGCCGCGCCTTGGGCGCCAGCGACTGCACCCAGTCCAGCATCGAGCGCCCGGTGCCTGCGAGCATATGGTATTTTCCGGTGCCGCGCGGGCCTGTGACGATCGAGCCCTCGACGCAGAGCACGTCGAGCGGGATCTCTCCGGCCTCGACGCTTTCAAGGATGCGCCGCGCCTCGGCGCCGGTCTCCAACGAGAAGGACGGGTGCCACAGAAAGCGGATGCCCGCGTCGCCCAGCGTGTCAAAGACATTGGGGTTCTCGGCGCAGAGCAGCGACATGGTGCAGCCGCCGCAGCCCGCCGTTTGCAGCCAGAGCACGTTCATTGCGGGGGCTCCCTCTTCTCAGCTGGCCTCTCAGCTGGCCTCTCCGCCGTCGCGTCCAGCGGCAGTTCCAGCCGGAACGAGCTGCCCGGCCCCTCTTCTAGCACCAGCCGCCCGCCATGCTCCTGCGCGATCTTGGCGCTGATGGCGAGACCGAGGCCGGTGCCCTGCCCCACGGGCTTGGTGGTGAAGAACGGATCAAAGATCGCCGCCCGCACCTCCTGCGGCACGCCGGGGCCATTGTCGGACAGGGTGAGCAGCGCCCTGTCGCCCTCGGTCGCAACGCGCATCACCAACTCGGGCGCCGCATGGCCTTTCAGCGCGTCCATGGCGTTCTGCACAAGGTTCATGACGATCTGCTGCACATGGCCGGGGGCGCCCCAGATCTCCAGATGCTCGGGCCCTTCGTAGCGCACGGCGATGCCGCTTTTCGAGCCGCGCTCGACCCAGCGCGCGGCGACCTTGGCGGTCTCCACCAGATCGAAGCGCACCCGCTCGCCCGAGCCATCCGCCGACAGCCGCCGCAGATCGGCGACGATGTCGCGCACCCGCTCGGCGCCTTCGCGGGCGCCATGGATCGCCTCGCGCAGGTTGCGCAGGTCGCGCTCGAGCTTCAGGTCTTCGCGCAGCGCCACAAGCTCTTCGCGCGTGGCCCCGGCCTGCACCCGCTCGAAATAGGTCTCAAAGCGGGTGACGTATTTCTGCAGCGCATGGGTCGAGGCGTAGACAAAGCTGATCGGGTTGTTGAGCTCATGCGCCACCCCCGCCAGCAGACGGCCCAGCGTCGCAAGCTTTTCGTTGCGCACCAACTGGCCCTGCGCTTCCTTGAGTTGCCGGTGCGAGCGTTCGAGCTCGGCATAAGCGCGGCGCAGCTCGCCCAGCGGCCGCCCGGTGAGCACCGCACCCACATAGCGCCCCCGATCCGACAGCCGCGCCGACAGCGCGATGTCGAAGGGCTGCGCGCCCGAGGGCGAGACCAGATCGGCCTCGAAAGACGCGGTCTCACGCGAGAGCCGCAGATCGGCCAGCGCGCCCTCGATCCGCGCCGCGCCCTCGGCGGTGAAAAGCTCGGCCACGCGCCGCCCCGCCAACGCGCCGGGCTCTGCCTCGGCGGCGCGCATGAGCGAGGCGCTGACCTCTTCGATCACCCCGTCGCGGCCCACCACCGCCATGATGTCGCTGACCGAACCCAGCACCGAGCCGATGAAGCGCCGCGCCTCGTGCAGCGCTTCGTTCTGGCGCTCGAGCCGTTCCTGATATTCCACCAGTTCGGCATAGGTCCGGTCGACCGCCGAGAGCACATCGCCCCAGCTGTCCTCGGTAAATCCGCCGCTCGTGGTATGGCTCTGGCCCATGGCGCCTCCTGACCCGACGATAGGGCCGGGTGTTGGCGGCGGCAAGGGGCGCGCCGATCCCGGGGCGCGCGGCGGGTGGAGAGTGCGGGACCGCCTCCGGCGGGCGTATTTTCAAAGAGAAGAAGCGGGCGGCGGCGCGCCTCAGGCCTGCGCCTTCTCGCGTCCCGCCGAGAGCGATTTCACCGCCGAGGAGGCGATCACCTCGCCGGTGGCGGCAAAGCGGTCGTGGTAGGTCTCGACCTTCGGCAGATCATAGAGATAGTTGACCATCGCCCCGCCGGACTGGCGCTGGCCGTTTTCGGATGTGTCGGCCCCGGCGTGCACCGCATGCACCATGGCGCCATTGCCGAGGTGAAACCGCGCCACCGGATCGCGCGGCCGCCCGTCGCCGCGCTTGGCGGTCAGCAGGTAATGCGCGGCCAGTTGGCTCATCCGTTTGACGTCCTGCGGATCGAAGGCGGTGCCCTGCTCTTCGAGCCAGGCCACCAGCCCCGGGATCGGCGAGAGCGTGACGAAGGTCTTGAGCCCCGGCAGCGCGCTGGAGAGATCCGAGGCCACCTGCTTGATCAGCGAATTGCCGAAGGAGATGCCCGCCAGACCCGGCTGGCAGTTGGAGATCGAGTAGAACACGGCGGTGTCGGCGCTGGCCGCCTCCATCGGTTCGCGGTCCTCGCTGAGCAGCGCCTGCACCGAGCCGGGCACGCCCCGGGTCAGCGCCACCTCGACGAAGATCAGCGGCTCGTCAGGCATCGCCGGGTGGAAGAAGGCAAAGCAGCGCCGGTCCGGCGGCGCGAGGCGGCGGCGCAGATCGTCCCAGCTGTGGATCGCATGCACCGCCTCATAGGCGATGATCTTTTCCAGCACATGCGCCGGGCTTTCCCAGCTGATCGGCCGCAGCACCAGAAAGCCGCGATTGAACCAGCTTTTGAACAGATGGCGGAAATCCTCGTCGAGCGCCTGCAATTCGGGCTCGTCGCGGCTGCGCCGCAGCAGGTCCGAGCGCATCCGCACCAGCCGCTCGGTCGCCCCGGGCACCATGTTGAGACGGCGCAGCAGCTCGGCCCGCGGCGGCTCGGCGGCCGCCATGAAGGCGCGGTAGCTGCGGCCCGAGGGCGCGGCCTCATAGGCGTCGAGCGCGCTGCGCAGGTCGGCGGCGTCGATGTTGAGCGCCGCCAGCCCGCGGAAGGCCTCGAGCTTTTCCGGCCCCGACATGCCGTCATAGCGCTGCAGCACTTGCCGGGCGAGCGCGGTCACCACGCCTTCGCTGCGCGCCTCCAGCAGGTCCGAGACAAGCGTCGGAAGCGGGCGCGGATCGCGGCGCAGGCGCGGCGCGGCGCCCATCCGGCGCTCGAAGATCGTGGTCAGCAGATCGGCAAAGAGACTCATGGCAGGCTCCTGCGGTTCTCTATCAGCGGTGCGTGCCCCCCGGCCCTGCCAAGGGTGCGCAGCGCCGCGCCGCAAGGCAAGCCTGTTCGCGCCAACGCCCCGCAGCGCGCGCGGCACTCCGCCGCGCCATACCCGCCGTTGCTGTCCCGCGCCGCTTTGCCCAATTCCTAGGCAGCACGCCGCCTCCGGGCCATCGGGCGGGCGAATAGTGCAAGCCGCCGCCCGTCCACCGATTGCCCGAATCGGTGCATTCCTTACCGGTTGGTAAAAAAACCAAACAATGCACAGGGATGGATAAGGACCGACGATGAAATTCACCAACACCCACGGGCAGATGACCCGCAGACAGATGCTGCTCAGCACCGGCGGGATCGCCGCCCTCGCCAGCACCGGCCTCGCTGGCAAGCTGATGGCGCAGGAGCCGATCAGCGTCGCGGGCATCTACACGGTGCCGGTCGAGCAGCAATGGGTGAGCCGCATCCATGTCGCCGCCGAGGCCGCCAAGGAGGCCGGGCTGATCAGCTACAGCTTCTCGGAGAACACCGCCAACACCGATTATCCGCGCGTCATGCGCGAATATGCCGAGAGCGGCGCGCAGCTGATCATCGGCGAGATCTTCGGCGTCGAGCAGGAGGCCCGCGAGGTGGTGCTCGACTATCCCGAGACCGCCTTCCTCATGGGTTCGAGCTTCATGCCCGACGAGGCCTATCCAAATCTCGGGGTTTTCGACAATTACATCCAGGACGCCTCATACCTCTCGGGCATCATCGCCGGCGCGATGAGCGAGAGCGGCAATATCGGCATGGTCGGCGGCTTCCCGATCCCCGAGGTGAACCGGCTGATGCACGCCTTCATGGCGGGCGTGAAGGAAGTGAAACCCGAGGCCACCTTCCAGGTCAGCTTCATCGGCTCGTGGTTCGATCCGCCCAAGGCCAAGGAGACCGCCTTTGCGATGATCGAAAGCGGTGCCGACATGCTCTATGCCGAGCGTTTCGGCGTCTCGGACGCGGCGCAGGAGAAGGGCGTTCTGGCGATCGGCAACGTCATCGACACGCAGGCCGACTACCCCGAGACCGTGGTCGCCTCGGCGCTCTGGGACTTCGGCCCGACGCTGGCGGCGGCACTGGCGAAAGTCAGCGACGGCAGCTTCTCGGCCGAGAACTACGGCACCTACAGCTTCATGAAGGAAGGCGGCTGCTCGCTAGCCCCGCTCGGCACCTTCGAGGGCAAGGTCCCGCAAGAGGCGCTCGATCTGGTGGCCGAGAAGGAAGCGGCGATCAAGGACGGGTCCTTCACCGTCGAGATCAACGACGAAGAGCCGACCTCCTCCTGATGACACAGACACAAGAGGCGCAGGAGATCGTCCTGCGCCTTTCCGGCATCACCAAGCGGTTCGGCGCGCTCACCGCCAATGACGGCATCAACGTCGCGCTGGCGCGCGGCGAGGTCGTGGCGCTCTTGGGCGAGAACGGCGCGGGCAAGACCACGCTGATGAACATCCTCTTCGGCCATTACACCGCCGACGCGGGCACGGTGGAGGTGTTCGGCCAGACCCTGCCCCCCGGCCTTCCCGGCGCGGCGCTGGCGACGGGCGTGGGCATGGTGCACCAGCATTTCACCCTCGCGGGCAATATGACGGTGCTGGAGAACATCCTGCTCGGCACCGAGCCGCTGTGGCGCCCCGGCCTTGGGCGCAGCGCGGCCCGGCAGCGCGTGCAACAGCTGTCGCGCGATTTCGGCCTTGCGGTGCATCCCGATGCGCGCGTCGCGACGCTCTCGGTGGGCGAGCGGCAGCGGGTCGAGATCCTGAAAGCGCTCTACCGCGACGCCCGTATTCTCATCCTCGACGAGCCCACCGCCGTGCTCACCCCGCAGGAAAGCGAGGCGCTCTTCGAGACGCTGCGCAAGGCGGTGGCGCAGGGGCTGTCGGTGATCTTCATCTCGCACAAGCTGCATGAGGTCATGGCGGTCTCGTCGCGGGTGCTGGTGCTGCGTCACGGCAGGCTCGTGGGCGAGGTCGCCACCGCCAAGACCGACCGCCACCAGCTTGCCGAACTGATGGTCGGGACCGAGATCACGCCCCCCGCTCCCGCCGAGGCCCGCCCCGGCGCCACGCTGCTGAAACTGCAAGGGGTCTCGACCCCGGCGCGCGGCAACCGCACCGGGCTGCGCGGCGTCGATCTGGAACTCAGGGCAGGCCAGATCCTCGGCCTCGCAGGCGTTTCGGGCAATGGTCAGGGCGCGCTGGCCGACCTGCTGTCGGGCCTCGAGACGCCCAGCGCGGGCGTCATGGTTCTGGCCGATGAGACCGTCACCAACTGGTCGCCGCAAAGCGCGCTCAAGGCCCGCATCGGGCGCATCCCCGAGGACCGCCACAAGACCGGCACGATCGCCGATTTCACCCTCACCGAGAACGCTGTGCTGGAAAGCTACGCCGAGCCCCCGGTGGCCCGACGCGGCTGGATGGACTGGTCCGCCGCGCGCCGCACCGCCGAGCAGATCATCGAAACCTACGACGTGCGCTGCCCCGGCCCCGACACCCGCATCCGCCTGCTCTCGGGCGGCAATATGCAAAAGCTGATCCTTGGCCGCGTGCTCGAAGCGCAGCCGCGGATCATTCTCGCCAACCAGCCGGTGCGCGGCCTCGACATCGGCGCGGTCACCTATGTGCAAGAGCGGCTCATCGCCGCCCGCGACGCCGGTGCCGCCGTGCTGCTGATCTCCGAGGATCTCGACGAGGTGCTGAGCCTTTCGGATGTGGTGCGGGTGATCTGCGAGGGCCGCCTCTCGCCCGAATTCCCGCGCGGCAGCAAGACCCCCGCCGAGCTGGGCCAATGGATGGCCGGACAGGGGTTCGACGATGCTGCCTAAGACACCACCTGACGAAACGCGCCACCTCCCCCCTTCTTCTCTTTCCAAATACGCATATCACGCACCCTCCGCCCACGCCTCAGGCTGGGCAAAGGCCCCCGCCAGCAGAGCCCCTCATGCGCCTTGATCCCATCACCGCCCCCTCGCCCGCCCGCACCTTGGGGCTGCCCGCGCTGGCGCTCGGTGCCACGGTGCTTGTCGCCATGGGGCTCGCGCTCATCGCCGGGGCCGATCCGCTCGCCACGCTGGGGTTGATCATCAAAGGCGCCGCGGGCTCGAAGTTTGCCCTGCTGGAAACGCTCAACCGCGCCACGCCGCTCATTTTCACCGGCCTCGCCATCTCGGTCGCCTTCCGCGCCAAGCTCTGGAACATCGGCGCCGAGGCACAGCTCTACGCGGGCGCGCTGGTCACCGTGGTGATCGGCACGCAGCTTGGCCTGCCGGGGCCTCTCGCGCTGCCGCTGATGGCGCTTGGGGCCGTTCTTGCCGGGGCGCTGGTGCTGCTCGGGCCGGTGCTGCTGAAGACCCGGCTCGGCGTCGACGAGGTGGTCACCACGCTGCTGATCAACTTCATCATGGCACTGTTCATCTCCTACCTGCTCGAGGGCCCACTGAAGGATCCCATGGGCATGGGCTGGCCGAAATCCCCGGCGCTGCCACGCGATGCCCGCCTGCCGCGCATCGTCGAGGGGCTGCGGCTGCACTGGGGCTTCGGGCTGGCGCTCCTCTCGGCGCTGGCGGTCTGGATCATGCAGACCCGCAGCACGCTCGGCTATGAGATCCGCGCCACCGGCCTCAGCCCCGAGGCGGCGCGTTTCGCCGGTATTCCGGTGGGCCGGGTGCTGGTGAAGACCGCGCTGATCTCCGGCGGGCTCGCCGCGCTGGCCGGCTTCTCCGAGGTCGCGGGGCTGAAGGGCAATCTCACCGCCGATCTCTCGCCCGGTTTCGGCTACACCGGCATCGTGGTCGCCATGCTGGCGCTGCTGCATCCCTTGGGGGTGGTCGTCTCGGCGCTCTTCGTGGCCGGGGTCTTCGTCGGCGCCGACAGCATGTCGCGCGCCGCGGGCGTGCCGACGTATATTGCCGACATCCTGCTCGCCACCGCGCTCCTGTTCATGGTGCTGGCGATCCTGCTCACGAAAGTCCGGGTGGTGCGCGGATGACCGAGATCATCGACATTCTCATCTCCGCCAGCTTCTGGGCCGCCGTACTGCGCATCGCCTCGCCGCTGATCTTCGCCACGCTCGGAGAGCTGATCTGCGAGCGCGCGGGCGTTCTGAACCTCGGCATCGAGGGCATCATGGTCTTTGGCGCCTTCGCGGGCTGGATGGCGGTCTACGCCGGGCTGGGGCTCTGGCCCGGGGTGCTGGTGGCGCTGCTGGCGGGCATGGCCTTCGGTGCGCTCCATGCGTTGCTCACCGTGCCCTTTGGCCTGTCGCAGCATGTGGTGGGGCTTGGCATCACCATGCTCGCCACCTCCTCGGCCTATTACGCCTACCGCCTCGCCCTGCCGGAGTTCACCAGCCCGCCGCGCATCGACCCTTTCCAGCCGTTGCACATCCCGGTGCTGTCGGACCTCCCGTGGCTCGGGCAGGCGCTGTTCTCGCAGACCGCGCTCACATGGGCCGCCTTCGGCTGCGCCGCGCTGGTGGCACTGGTGCTCTACCGCACGCCGCTGGGCCTTGCGGTGCGCGCCGCCGGAGAGAACCCGCAGGCGGTCGAGGCGCAGGGGCTTTCGGTGGCCGCGATCCGCATGGGGGCCGTGATCGTCGGCTCGGGGCTGATGGCCGTGGGCGGCGCTTTCCTGACCATGTCTGCCTTCTCCTCCTTCTTCTTCGAGATGGTCAACGGGCGCGGCTGGATCTGCATCGCACTGGTGGTCTTCGGTGCGTGGAAGCCGGGCAAGGCGCTGCTCGGCGCGCTGCTCTTTGCCGGGTTCGATGCGCTGCAGATCCGCCTGCAGCAGACGCCCATGGGACAGCTCGTGCCCTATCAGGTTTTCCTGATGATCCCCTATGTGCTGTCGATCCTCGCGCTTATCCTCATGTCGCGCCGGGCCGAGGTGCCCGCAGCGCTGATGACCCCCTTCAACCGCGGAGAGCGCTGAATGGCCACTTTCGACATCCTCGTCACCGGCGGCACCCTGCCGGACGGGACCATTGCCGACATCGGCATCACCAACGGCCGCATCGCCGCCATTGGCGAACTTGCAGGCTCCGAGGCGGGCGAAACCATCGACGCCAGCGGCGATCTCGTCGCCCCGCCCTTCGTCGATCCGCATTTCCACATGGACGCCACGCTCAGCTATGGCACGCCCCGGATCAACGCCAGCGGCACCCTGCTCGAGGGCATCGATCTCTGGGGCGAGCTGCGCGAAGAGGCAACCGTCGACGAGATGGTCGCGCGGGCGCTGGAATATTGCGACTGGGCGGTCTCGCTGGGCCTTCTGGCGATCCGCAGTCACGTCGACACCACGCCCGATCACCTCAACACCGTCACCGCGATGCTCGAGGTGCAAGAGAAGGTGAAACCCTATCTCGACCTGCAGCTCGTCGCCTTCCCGCAGAACGGTTTCCTGCGCAGCCCCACGGGGCGCGAGAATCTGATCCGCGCACTCGACATGGGCGTCGAGGTGGTCGGTGGCATCCCGCATTTCGAGCGCACCATGGCGGATGGCGCCGCCTCGCTGAAAGAGCTTTGCGAGATCGCCGCCACCCGCGGCCTGCTGGTGGACATCCACTGCGACGAAACCGACGATCCTATGTCGCGCCATATCGAGGCGCTGGCCTATGAGACGCAGCGGCTTGGCCTGCAGGGGCGCGTCGCCGGCAGCCATCTGACCTCGATGCACTCCATGGACAACTATTACGTGTCCAAGCTGCTACCGCTGATCGCGGAGGCGGAAATCTCTGCCATCCCCAACCCGCTGATCAACATCACCCTGCAGGGGCGGCACGACAGCTACCCCAAACGCCGGGGCCTCACCCGCGTAAAAGAGATGCAGGCCATGGGCATCCGCGTCGGCTGGGGACAGGACTGCGTGCGCGACCCGTGGTACTCGCTCGGCACCGGCGACATGCTCGACGTGGCCTTCATGGGGCTGCATGTGGCGCAGATGACCTCGCCGCAGGAGATGGCGCGCTGCTTCACCATGGTGACCGAGGAGAACGCCAAGATCCTGCATCTCGAGGGATATGGGCTGGCGGTCGGCAATATGGCCTCGCTGGTGGTGCTCGACGCGGGCGATCCGATCGAGGCGCTGCGGCTGCGGCCCGACCGGCTCTGCGTGATCTCCAAGGGCAAGGTGGTCTCGAAACAGGCCCGCAACGACGCGCGCCTCGCCCTGCCCGGCCGCCCCGGAAGTGTGCGGCGGCGGCACAAGGTTCCCAGCTGAGGATACGCGCAGCGAAGCGCTGTCCCTGCGGGGACAGCGGCTTTCGCATGCCCCACGGCAACGCCCACAAATGCAAAAAGGCACGCGAAAATCGCGCGCCTTCGGCGTGTTGTCCGGTGTCTTATCCGGCGTCTGGTTCATGGTGCGTGAGTGGTGGGATGGCAGCCCGTAGGGGAATCGAACCCCTCTTTCCAGGTTGAAAACCTGGCGTCCTAACCGATAGACGAACGGGCCATTGCAACGCGACCGCCGAAAACTTTATCCGACGGAGAGGCTGTTGCGAACCTCATGAACCCCAGCTGACCCGGTCTCTGACCCCTGATTTTGCCTGTCCCCGCGGGGACAGAAACAAAACCAGTGGCAGCCCGTAGGGGAATCGAACCCCTCTTTCCAGGTTGAAAACCTGGCGTCCTAACCGATAGACGAACGGGCCGTGCCGGCTGGTGAGGGGCGTTCTAGTCAAAGCGCCCCCCCCTTGCAAGCGGAATTTTACGGTTTTTTTGAGCCTCAGGTGATTTTTTCTCAAACCACTGACAAAAAACGGAAATTCCGCTCGAAAATCGCTTACCCTGCGGCAGGCGCGGCATCCTCCAGCCGCATCTGCACGTTGCGCCGCCCGTTCCACTCGTTGATCTCGAAACGCCCGGCGAGGTGGAATCGTGCGCCCTTGTGCTGGCTCAGCGCCTGCCCCATGGGCGTGTCGAAAGCGCCAAAGCAGATCGCGTCGACCTTGGCCCCCATGCCGTCCCCGGCAGTGATCTTGAGGTGCCCTGTGCCAACCTCCTTGGCAAAGAGGATCTGCGCATCGGGCATGGCAAAGCGCGGCCCCGGCGCGCCCGCCCCGAAGGGGCCGGCCTGCTCCATCCGGTCGCACAGCTCGGTGCTGCACACCCCCGGCATCATCAGCCCGTCGAGCCGCAGGTCCGCCGCGCCGCCCTGCCCCGCGCCCTGTTTGGCCAGCAGCTCCGCCAGCCGTTCCATGGCCGCGTCCAGCTTGTCCTCCGCCACGGTGAGACCCGCTGCCATCTTGTGGCCGCCGCCCTTGATCAGCAGCCCCTCGGCGGCGAGTTTCTGGATGCTCGCGCCCAGATCGACGCCCGAGACAGAGCGGCCCGAGCCCTTGCCCTCGCCGCCGTCGAAGCCGATGACGACCGACGGGCGGTTGGTCATCTCCTTGAGGCGCGAGGCGACGATGCCCACGACGCCCGGATGCCAGCCCTCGCCCGCCGCCCAGACCAGCGGCGCGTCGAGCCCGCGCTCTTCGGCCTGCGCCAGCGCCGAGGCGCGCACCGCCTCCTCGACCTCGCGGCGCTCGGAGTTGAGCTTGTCGAGACGCTCGGCCAGCGCCTCGGCCTCATGCCGGTCGCGGGTGGCGAGCAGCCGCGCGCCAAGGTCCGCCTGCCCGATCCGCCCGCCGGCGTTGATCCGCGGCCCCAGCACATAACCAAGGTGATAGGACGAGGGCGCCGTGTCGAGCCGCGCCACATCCGACAGCGCCACAAGGCCCGGGCGCTCGCGCCGCGCCATGACCTGCAGACCCGAGCGCACGAAGGCGCGGTTGACCCCGCGCAGCGGCGCCACATCAGCGACGGTGGCCAGCGCCACCAGATCGAGCAGCGACATGAGGTTGGGCCCGGGCGTGCCCGCCTCGCGCATCAGCCGCCCGCAATCGACCAGCACCATGAAGACCACGGCGGCGGCACAAAGATGCGCAAGCGCGCCGTCCTCGTCCTGCCGGTTGGGGTTCACCACCGCTACGCAATCTGGCAGCGTCTCGCCGCCAAGGTGGTGATCAAGCACCACCACATCCGCGCCCTCGGCCGCCGCGATGGGCTCATGCGAGAGCGTGCCGCAGTCGACGCAGATGATCAGATCATGCGCGCTGGCAAGCTGCTGCATGGCGGGCACGTTCGGGCCATAGCCCTCGTCGATGCGGTCGGGCACATAAAGCGTCGCCTCCAGACCCAGCTGGCGCAGCCAGTCGATGAGCAGCGCCGCAGAGCTGCCGCCGTCGACATCGTAATCGGCAAAGATCGCGATGCGCTCGCGCCGCTGCACCGCCTGCAGAATCCGCCCCGAGGCCTTTTCCATGTCGCGCATGCTGCGCGGGTCGGGCATGAGGTCGCGCAGTTTCGGCTCGAGAAACCCCGGCACCTCTTCGCCCGCCACACCAAGCCGCGCCAGCACCGCGCAGAGCGGGCGCGGCAGATGGGTCATCTGCGCCAGCGCCTCGGCCTGCCGCTCGACCTCCACCGCCGGACCAACCCAGCGCCGCCCGGTCAGCGACTGCTCCACACCCAGATAGCTCATGCGCCCCTCGCGTCTTGTCATTCTGCCCGCAATCGGCCCCCTCGTAGCGCGAAACGGCGGGAAACGGAACGGGGCGCGCCTGCCCCGCGTCGCAGGGCGGCACGGGCGCGGCGGCGTATTTGGAAAGAGAAGAAGCCGGGACCTCTCGAAAACGAAAAAGGGCCCGCACCGCGAGCCCTCTTCTTCTCTTTAAAAATACGCAAATCCGGCGCTGGCCGGCCCGCGCTCAGCCCTCGAAGGGGTTGCGGTACTGCACGCGGCGCACCGAGCCGGTCTTCGAGCGCATCAGGATGGTCTCGGTCTCGATCCAGCCCGGCTGGCGCTTGATGCCCGAAAGGATCGAGCCGTTGGTGACGCCGGTGGCGGCGAAGATCACATCGGCGGTGACCAGTTCGTCGCGCTTATAGACCTTGTCGAGATCGGTGATCCCGGCCTTGGCGGCGCGGCCGCGCTCGTCGTCGTTGCGGAACAGCAGCTTGCCATACATCTGGCCGCCCATGCACTTCAGTGCAGCGGCTGCCAGAACGCCTTCCGGCGCGCCGCCCGAGCCCATGTACATGTCGATGCCGGTGATCTCGGCCTCGGCGCAATGCATGACGCCCGCCACGTCGCCATCGGTGATCAGCCGGATGCCGGCACCGGTGGCGCGCACTTCGGCGATCAGATCTTCGTGGCGCGGACGTTCGAGGATGCACACGGTGATGTCGGTCATCGCGCAGCCCTTGGCCTTGGCCAGCGCCGCGACCCGCTCGGAGGGGGTCATGTCGAGGGTGACAGTGTCTTCCGCATAGCCCGGGCCGATCGCCAGCTTTTCCATGTAGACGTCGGGCGCGTGCAGCATCGAGCCACGCGGGCCCATGGCGATCACGGTGAGCGCGTTCGGCATGTCCTTGGCGGTGAGCGTGGTGCCTTCGAGCGGGTCAAGCGCGATGTCCACGCCCGGGCCGTTGCCGGTGCCCACTTCCTCGCCGATGTAAAGCATCGGAGCCTCGTCGCGCTCGCCCTCGCCGATCACCACCACGCCGGCGATATCCAGCATGTTCAGCTGGTCGCGCATGGCGTTGACCGCAGCTTGGTCCGCGGCCTTCTCATCGCCGCGGCCAATCAGGCTTGCGGAGGCGATGGCGGCCTGCTCGGCGACCCGGGCGAGGCCCAGCGAAAGCATACGGTCATTAAAATCTGTGGGAGCCGACATGGAGTCTTCCTTGAAAAATTTACCGTTGGGAAGGGTGTAGCGCGCGCGGTTGCCGAAGGGCAAGCCCGCTCGCGCTAACCGCCGCCGCGCAGGACAGCGCGGCGGCGGCTCGGTGTCAGCGCGCTCAGACTGCCTCGATTCGCAGCGCCACGGGGGAGCCATGCACCACGCCGGTCTCTGCCATCGCAGCGAGGGCCGAATCGAGCGCCGCGCGCGTCGTCTTATGGGTCACGATCAGCACCGGCGCGGTGTCCGCCGTGGTGCTCTGCCCGTATTGGCGCAGGCGGTTGATCGACACGCCCGCCTCGCCAAGCGCCGCGGCAACTTTGGCCAGCGCGCCCGGGCGGTCGGCGAGCGCCATGCGCAGATAATAGGGCGCAGGCGTGGTGGCCTGCGCCGAGGTCGCCGCCACCAGCGCAGAGGCCGGGGCGCCGAAGGTCGACAGCCGCGTGCCGCGGGCGATGTCCATCACGTCGCCCATCACCGCAGAGGCGGTCGGCCCCTCGCCGGCACCGGCGCCGCGCAGCACGATCTGGCCCACGTCATCGCCCTCGATCACCACCATATTGGTGCCGCCTTCGAGCTGACCCAGCGGCGAGGTGGCGGGCACGAGGCTCGGCGCCATCGACTGCTCGAGGCCGCGCTCGGTGAGGCGGCAGACGCCCAGCAGCTTGATGCGATAGCCCATGTCGGCGGCCTGACGGATGTCGTCGATGGACACGCGGCCGATGCCTTCAAGCTCCACCGCGTCAAAGGCCACCTGCGTGCCGAAGGCGATGGACGACAGCAGCGAGAGCTTGTGGCCGGCGTCGATGCCGCCCACGTCAAGCTCGGGATCGGCTTCGAGATAGCCCAGACCATCGGCCTCGGCGAAGGCTTCCTGATAGGACAGGCCCGCGCCTTCCATCCGGGTGAGGATGTAGTTGCAGGTGCCGTTCATCACGCCCATGACGCGGGTGATGCGGTTGGCGGCGAGCCCTTCGGTCAGCGCCTTGATCACCGGGATGCCGCCCGCCACGGCGGCCTCGAAGCGCAGCACCGCGCCGGTGCTCTCGGCCAGTTCGGCCAGCGCCTGCCCGTGGTGGGCCAGCAGCGCCTTGTTGGCGGTGACCACATCCTTGCCCGCCTTCAGCGCGGCCTCGGTGGCGGCCTTTGCCGGACCGTCCGAGCCGCCCATCAGTTCGACCAGCAGGTCGACGTCGTCGCGCTTGGCCAGCGCCACCGGATCGTCTTCCCATGCGTAGTCGGCGAGCGAAACGCCGCGATCCTTGTCACGGTTGCGCGCCGAAACCGCGCTGATCACGATCTTGCGGCCCGAGCGGGTCTGCAGAAGATCGGCCTTCTGCTGGACGATTTTCACGACGCCGGCGCCGACAGTGCCAAGGCCCGCAATCCCCAGGCGGAGAGGTTCAGACATATGCGGGATCCTTCTATCTTCGAAACGAGGTTTGTGGCTGTGATTTGGTGTGCGCTGCCTTAGCCGTAACGTCGCGGCTGTGCAACGGCGTGTGACTGCAGAGCGGGGTGGTTTGGGCGGCGGCGGCGCGCTTGGCGGAGCGCCGGGGCGCGCGGGGCAGGCCTATTGGCCGGTCTGGTCGCCGGTCTGCTCGCCCACCTGCTCTTCCGTCTCGGAGGTGCTTTCGGTCGCGCTTTCGGTGGCGCTTGGGGCTGCGCTTTCGGGCGCGATCAGCAGATCCGTCCGCACGCCTTGATCCATGCGCGCGCGGGCACTGGACTGGACCACATCGCCCTGCAGGCCGCTTGCGCGGCGGCGCAGCGCTTCGGCCCGCGCCGAAACGGTCTCGGTCACTTCGGGCTCTGCGCGGATCGGCGCCGGGGCGGCCAGAAGCCCGGACAAAGGCACCAGATCGGGGAACGGCGCGGTGGCGACGCCGGGGCTTTGTGCGCCGTCGAATTCGGGAAAGTTGGTGCAGGCCGCCAGCAGGGCGCTAAGGCAGATAGGCACGAGGCTGTACGAGAGCACGGGGCGCATGGCGGTAAGACGTCTTTCGCTGGACACTGTGCCCGTCTTGCCGCAAGCGGTGGCGCAGGGCAAGGCCGGGACGCATCGCGCTTGATCTGAACAAACGTTCAGATAATAGTGATCGCATGGCCCGTACCGCTGGATCGCATTCCGACATCACCGGGCCGCGGATCCGCGAGGCGGCGCTGCGGCTCTTTGCCAAACACGGCTATGCCGCCGTTTCGATGCGCAAGATCGCGTCGGACGTCGGCGTGCAAGCCGGGGCGCTTTACAATTACATCCCCGACAAGCAGGCGCTGCTGGTCTCGCTGCTGAAGGGCCATATGGATGAGCTGCTCGAGGCGTGGCAGGCCGAGCCGCGGCCCGACGATCCGCTGGCGCGGCTCGAGGCCTTTGTGCGGTTCCACATCGGCTTCACCCTGCGGCACCCGGAGTCGATCTTCATCTCTTATATGGAGCTGCGCAATCTCGAGCCCGAGAATTTCGCGGTGATCGAGGCGCTGCGCGGGCGCTACGAGGCGGTGCTGGAAGAGATCCTGCGCGACGGCCGCGACGCCGGGCAGCTTGCCGTCCCGGATACGCGGATCGCCGCCTTTGCGCTGATCGCCATGCTGACCGGGGTCAACACGTGGTACCGCGAGGGCGGGCGCCTGTCGGAAGAGGAAGTGGCGACGCTTTATTGGGACATGGCGCGCAAGGCGGTGGGCGCCTAGGACTGCCCCTGCCCCTGCCCCTCCCCCTGCCCCGTGGACCGGAGGCAGGAGACCGGAGACTGGAGACCGCCGCGCGTGTTCAGCGCGGCGGGGACAAAAACCTTCGAAGGCTTTTGCAACCTCCTTCGAAGGACGTTGGCCTTATTCAGCCACCTGAATCGATTCGAGGTATTCGAGCAGCGCCACCATCTTGCGCGGCGTCGGCGTCAGCACCCCGTCGCCGGTGTCGAGCGGCAGTTCATCCCCTTTCAGCAATTCGCCGAACTCGGGCATGCCGGGACCATCGAGATCGGCGCGCGTGTAGCCGTCGATCTTCGACAACACCTCGGCGCGCGGGAAGCTGCCCCCGCGATGCGCGGCGATCAGCGTCAGATCCGCAGGCACCACCCCAAGATCTGCCGCCAGCGGGCCGTCGCCCTTGGCCGAGTTGCCGTGGCAGGCCGCGCAATATTCGACGAAGAGCGCCTGCCCGTCCGCCGGTTCCGGCATCGCGGCTTCCATGCAGGCGCCGAGCGCCAGCAGCGCCGCCGCGCCCAGTGCCCAGACCCGCGGTTTCAGCGGCGCGCCCGTGGTTTGATCTGTTATTTGGCCCGTAGTTTGATCTGTGGTTTGACCTGTGGTTTCTGTCAGTTCGGTGCTCATCGGCGTATCCCTCGTCTTGCCTGTCGCCTCATGTCTCGCCCGCCGCGCCCGGCGGATCAAGGCCGCAGCGCCGCTTCGCGGGTCGACAGGCGGCGGGTCAACATTCGAAGCGACATCTGCCGGAGCGCTCCGCGGCGGGGTGACATTCGCGCCGCGCCGGGCCAGTGTCGCGCGGAATCTGACGTTCCCGGAGACCCCCATGCCATCCCAAGCCCTCATCATGCTCGCAGCCGGGATCGGCATTCCGGTGCTCGCGGCGCTCAATGCGCGGCTCGGGGGCTGGCTGGGCTCGCCCGCGGCGGCGGCGGTGATCCTGTTCTGCGTGGCGCTGAGCGCCAGCCTGATCGTGCTCTTCTCGCTTGATCCGCGGCCCATCGCGCGCGCGGCGGATGCGCCCAAGCACCTGTTCCTTGCCGGGCTTTTCGTCGCGTTCTACGTGCTGAGCATCACCTATGTGGCGCCGACCTTCGGCGTCGGGCGGGCGGTGTTTTTCGTGCTGCTGGGGCAATTGATCAGCGCCGCGCTGATCGACCATTTCGGCCTGCTCGGCGTGAAAGCCGCGCCGATCTCGGCGCAGCGCGGACTTGGGATCGCGATGATGGCTGCGGGCGTTTTCCTCGCGCAGCGCTGAGCGCGCGGCTCAGCTTTCGGCGACGAAGGCGAGGCTGGCCGAGGTGATCGGCGCGCTGCGCCCGATCAGCGTCACCGAGGCGCCATTGTCGAGCGTCACCACCAGACCGCTGGAGCTTGCCACCTGCGAGGCGATGGCGGGCGCGGTGCTGCCGCTGTAGCTGAAGACGATGAGGTCTTCCTCCTCGTCGAAATCCTCGACGATCGCGCCATCTTCGAGCGTGAAGGTATCGGCCCCGGCACCGCCAAGCCCGATGTCCCCTTCGCCGAGCATCAGCGTGTCGTCCCCGGTGCCGCCGATCAGCAGATCGCTTTCGCCATCGTCCCCATCCTCGTCCGAGCCCCAGAGCAGATCGTCGCCCGAGCCGCCGAGCAGCGTGTCGGCGCCGGTGCCGCCTTCAAGCGTGTCGCCGCCACTGCCGCCTTCGGCATAATCGTCACCCGCCTCGCCCGACAGGCTGTCGGAGCCGCCGCCGCCGCTGAGCACATCCGCGCCGTCGCCCGCGGCGAGAATGTCGCCGATATCGGTGCCGGTGAGCGTGTCGTCGCCGGAGGTAGCGTCAGAAGTGGTATCGGTGCCCGGGTCTTCGGTGGTGTCTTCGGTGGTCTCGTCAGTGGTGTCATCAGCCGTGTCGTCGGTGGCACCCGAGGTGCTGCTGTCCTCGCCCGCCGTGTCGCCCCCCGTCTCGTCCACTGTATCGTCCGCCGTATCGTCCCCGATCACGTCCGCGGGTGAGCCGGTCTCTTCGTCCGCAGTCTCTTCATCTGCGGTGTCGTCGGTGCTGTCTTCGTCGCCCACGTCATCGGACGCATCCGTATCGCCCGCGTCTTCGGCAACGTCACCGGTGCTGTCTTCGGCAACGTCGTCGGTGGTTTCGTCGGTGCTGTCGTCGGTCAGACCGTCTTCGGTGCCGGTCTCCTCCTCCACCGGCAGGATCATCCCATCGCCGAGGTCCAGCTCGTCGCTGTCGTCTGAGGTGTCCTCTTCGTCATCATCATCGCCCATGGGAAAGGCGACGGCGGCGAAGGGGAAAAGCGCCGCGAGCGCGACAAGAAGTTCCAGCGGCATGAAGGCGGCTCCAGAGAGTTAGTCCCCGGAACCCTGACGCTCAAGTTTGACAAAAATCAGGCGGGGCCGCGGCCCCGCCGGGGTCTTCTCGCGGCGCTCAGAGCGGCACAAGCTGGCCGTCGCGCATTTCGACCTGCCGGTCCATGCGGCCCGCAAGTTCGAGGTTGTGCGTGGCGATCAGCGCCGAAAGCCCGGTCTCGCGCACCAGCGTCATGAGCGCGCCGAACACCCGGTCCGAGGTGGTCGGATCGAGGTTGCCGGTGGGCTCGTCGGCCAGCAGCAGCTTGGGCGCATTGGCCATGGCGCGGCAGAAGGCGACGCGCTGTTGCTCGCCGCCCGACATCGCGGCGGGGCGATGCGCCACCCGGTCCTGAAGCTCGACGCTGGCGAGCAGATCCTTGGCCCGCGCCTCGGCCTCGGCGGCGGGCACCCCATTGGCCAGCTGCGGCAGGGTGATGTTCTCGAGCGCGGTGAACTCGGGCAGCAGGTGGTGGAACTGATAGACAAAGCCCACCTCCTGACGGCGCACGATGGTGCGGCGGCGGTCGGATTTGCCGCCCAGCACCTCGCCCGCGATCGCCACCTCGCCCGCGTCGGCGGTGTCGAGCAGCCCGGCGATATGCAGCAGCGTCGACTTGCCCGCCCCCGAAGGCGCGACCAGAGCCACCACCTCTCCGCGCGCCACCTCGAGCGAGGCCCCGCGCAGCACCTGCACCTCATTGGGCGCGCCGCGGTTGTAGAATTTCTCGATGCCCGACAGGCGCAGAACGGGATCACTCATAACGCAGCGCCTCCACGGGGTTCATGCGCGCGGCGCGGCGCGCGGGAAAGATCGTCACGATGAAGCTGAGGCCGAGCGAGAGCGCCATGGCGCTGAACACATCGCCCCATTGCAGCTTGGCGGGCAGCGCGTAGATGCCGCGCACCGCCGGGTCCCAGACGCCGCCGCCCGCGACGTAGTTCACGAACGAAAAGATCGGGTCGATGTAGATGGCGAAAAGGCAGCCCAGCAGCACGCCCATGATGGTGCCGATCACCCCGGTGAAAACGCCGCAGATGAAGAAGACGCGCAGCACCGAGCCTTCGGTCAGGCCCATGGTGCGCAGGATGCCGATGTCGCGGCCCTTGTTCTTCACCAGCATGATGAGCCCCGAGACGATGTTCATCGTCGCGATCAGCACCAGCACCGACAGGATCACGAACATCACATTGTCCTCGACCTCCAGCGCGCGCAGGAAGCCGCCCGAGGCATCCTGCCACGTCCAGACCAGCGCCCCCTGACCGGCGGCCTGCTGGATCGCCGTGGCCATGCCGTCGACCTGCTCGGGGTCTTCGACCATCACTTCAAGCTCGTCCGCCACGCCTTCGCGGTTGAAATAAAGCTGTGCCTCCTCGAAGGGCATATAGGCGCGGGTGCGGTCGATGTCGTAGCGCCCGGCGGTGAAGATCCATGTCACCTCATAGGCTTTGACGCGCGGCGAGACGCCGAAGGCGGTCTTCACCCCGTCGGGCGAGATCAGCTTGATCTCGTCGCCCACGTCCACGCCCAACTCACGCGCCACGCCCGAGCCGAGCGCAATGCCCTCGCCAAAGCGCGCCAGATCGCCGCGGCCGGTCTCGGGATCGACGATGCGGCGGATGCCCTGCAGATCGTCCGCCGAGATGCCAAAGACCTCGATACCCGCGTTGCGGCCATTGGCGTTGCCCATGACCTGCCCCTTCACCAGCGGCGCGGCGCGGGTGACGCCCGGCACTTCGGCCACCGCGTCGGCGCGCTCGGCGTAATCGGGGAAGGTGCGCACGGTGCGGCCAAACTCATCCTCGCGCGCTGCGGCATAGACGGTGACATGGGCGTTGGAGCCAAGGATCGTATCGACGAACTCGGCCCGAAAGCCCGACCGCACGGCCAGCGTGGCGATCAGCGCAAAGACGGCCAGAGTGATGCCGATCAGGCTGATCCAGGTCATCACGCTGACCCCGCCCTCGGCGCGCCGGGCACGCAAGTAGCGCCAGGCGATCATCCATTCGAACGGGGCAAAGGGTGGCGGGGTACGGGCCATCGGCAATCTTTCCGGGTGATCTCTTCGCGGCGGAACCTGACCTCAACCCATGGCGGGGTCAATCCCTCGCTCCATGCTAGGGCTGCGCCGCGGCATATCCAGCACCGGTGCACATCTGCATATGTCCAGTGTTCGATTTTCAACAGACCCTGTGGGCGCAGGCCGAATTGCCGCGACGCAGCGCTTGCCCCCATGTTCGGGGCATCGAAAACGCAAAAACCCCAGCGGAGTTATCCGATATGAAATCCCTTCTGCTTGCCGGCGCCGTCGCGCTCGCCCCGATCGCCGCAGTTGCAGCGCCCGAAAACTATGTCTTCGACGCCAGCCACACGCAGATCGTGTTCTCTTACAACCACCTCGGCTTCTCGACCGGCTACGGCATGTTCGGCGGCTTTGACGGTGAGATCGCATATGACGCCGAAGACCCCGCCGCATCGACCGTGACCACCTCGTTCGACGTCACCTCGATGATCACCGGCTGGCAGGGCCGTTACGATCACTTCATGAGCGAAGATTTCTTCGGCGCGTCGGACGACAAGACCGTGTCCTTCACCTCGAAGTCGATCGAAGTGACCGGCGACAACACCGCGCTGATCACCGGCGATTTCACGCTGAACGGCGTGACCAAGGAAGTCGTGCTCGACACGGTGATGACCCAAGCCGGTGAGCACCCGATGGAAGGCAAGCCGTGGCTCGGTTTCCACGCCACCACCACGCTGATCCGCTCGGACTACAACCTCGGCATGTTCGCCCCCTACGTCAGCGACGAGGTTGAAGTTGAGATCTCGATCGAGGCGATGAAAGCCGAGTGATCCCTCATTCCGGCCTCCGCCCCGCGCGGGGGCCGGAACGGTAACGAGTGACGCGTCAAGATCGTATTGTCAGTATGCCCCCGGAGCCCATGGCTCCGGGGGTTTTCCTTGTCCAGCGCACCGCACGCGCAGGCTCTTGCCAGAACCCGGACGCTACGGCATATCTCCGGCCCATGACTGGACCTCGCTACACCCCGCTCGTTGCCTCCCTTCCCGAGACCGTGCCCTTCGTCGGCCCGGAAACGCAGGAGCGTGAGCGCGGCGCGCCCTTCCGCGCCCGCATCGGCGCCAATGAGAACGTCTTTGGCCCCTCGCCCCGCGCGATCGAGGCGATGCAAAGCGAGGCGGCGGAGATCTGGAAATACGGCGACTCGACCAGCTTTGATCTGCGCAATGCAATTGCCGCGCATCACGGTGTGGCGCCCGAGAACGTCATGGTCGGCGAAGGCATCGACGGGCTCTTGGGCTATCTGACGCGGCTTGTGGTGGCGCAGGGCGATGCGGTGGTCACCTCCGACGGCGCTTATCCCACCTTCAACTACCATGTGGCGGGCTTTGGCGGCGTGCTGCACAAGGTGCCCTATCAGGACGACGCCGAGGATCTGCCCGCGCTGCTGGCCAAGGCCGCCGAGGTAGACGCCAAGCTGGCCTATTTCGCCAACCCCGACAATCCCATGGGCTCGTGGAAGACCGGCGCCGAGATCGCGGCGCAGCTGGATGCCGTGCCCGAGGGGACGCTGCTGGTGCTCGACGAGGCCTATGTGGAGTTCGCCCCGGAAGGCACGGCTCCCGAGATCGACATCGAAGACCCGCGGGTGATCCGCTTCCGCACCTTCTCGAAGGCCTACGCCATGGCGGGCGCGCGTGTCGGCTACGCGCTGGCGGCGGCGCCGCTCATTCGCGCCTTCGACAAGATCCGCAACCACTTCGGCATGAACCGCACGGCGCAGGCTGGGGCGCTGGCGGCGCTGGAAGACGGCGCATGGCTGGCGCAGACCATCGACAAGGTCGCACAGGCCCGCCTGCGCATCGCCGAGATCGCCACGGACAACGGGCTCACCGCCCTGCCCTCGGCCACCAATTTCGTCGCGGTGGATTGCGGCGGCGATGGCGCCTTTGCCAAGGCGGTGCTGGAGGGTCTCGGCAAGCGCGGCGTCTTTGTGCGCATGCCCTTCGTGACCCCGCAGAACCGCTGCATCCGCATCGGCGCGGGCACGCCCACAGACCTCGACGCGCTGGCCGAGGCGCTGCCCGGCGCGCTGGCAGAGGCGCGCGGCAGCAGCGCCGCCTGACACCCGATCATCTGCACAAATTTTGCGCCGGAGTGTGGCAGCACTTCGCCGCGCAACGATTTGGAAACAAGTTTTGAGCAGCCTGATGCGTGACCCAAGGGAAGGTTGCGCTACCCTTCCTTTATTGACCTTTGTCTTTGTGCCCGTCTCCGACATGGCCCGTCCGAGGAACGCATCATGGCCCCCTATTCCGAACCGCCGCGCCCCGACTTCTTCAGCGCCAATCTCGTCCTGCTCTTTGTGGTGATCTTTTCCCTGCTGCTGCTTTTGTGGATCAGCTATGGCCTTGGAATCGCTCTGATTGCCGGGGTTGCGATGAACCACGTGATCTCGGTGATCGACCATCGCCGCAATGGCAGCGAGACACCGCCGCAGACCTGACCGCGCAGGCCATTTCGAAAAGAAAACGCCAGCCCGTAGGAACGGGCCGGCGCTCTGTATATGAGAATCGCAGCGCTTGCCGCGTGTAAGGCTCAGCCCTTGGCGATCTCGGCCGCGGCGGCGGACATGGCGCCCTGCCCGTGCGGGATGCCCAGCGAGGTGAACCCCGCCTCCAGCACGCCGAGCAGGCCAAGGATCATATGCGCGTTGACGTGGCCCATGTGACCCAGCCGGAAAAAGCCGGTGCCCGCGGGATCATCGGGCTCTGCCATGCCAAGGCCGATGCCCAGCGTCACGCCCGCCTCGGTTTCGCACCATTTGCGCAGCTGTGCGCCATAGGGCTTGCCGAGCCGCAGCGCGGTGACCGCATGGCTGCGCAGCGCCCGATCCTCGATATTGAGCGTCAGCGGACCGCCCTCGCCCCAAGCCTCTGCGGCGGCCCAGATCGCGCGCGCCAGCACCGCGTGGCGGTGCCAGACCTGCTCGATGCTCTCTTCGCGGATCATGTCGAGCGCGGTGCGCAGGCCGAACAGGTGGTGCGTCGGCGCGGTGCCGCCAAAGTACTGATAGAAGAAGTCGGGCGCCCCGCGCGCCGTCCAGTCCCAATAGAGGCTGACGCGCTTCATCTCGGCGCGCCGCGCCTCGGCCTTCTCGTTGAAGAAGACAAAGCCCAGACCCGGCGGCACCATCAGCCCCTTCTGGGAGCCGGTGACCATCACGTCGACGCCCCAAGCGTCCATGCGGAACTCTTCGACGCCCAGCGAAGCGACGCAATCGGCCATCAGCAGCGCCGGGTGGCCGGTGCTGTCCATCGCCGCGCGCAGGCTGGCGATGTCGTTGCGCACCGAGCTTGCGGTATCCACGTGGCTGACCAGCACCGCCTTGATCTCGCGCGCGGTGTCCGCGCGCAGCGCCGCGGCGACCAGTTCGGGATCATAGGTGGATTTCGTGCCGAACTCGATGATCTCGGGCTCGACCCCCAGACCGCGGGCCATCTCGGCCCAGCCATGCGCAAACCGGCCCGTCGCGGGCACCAGCACCTTGTCGCCCTCGCCCACCACATTGGCCAGCGCCGCCTCCCACGCACCGTGGCCGTTGGCGATATAGATCGCCACTTTGGCCGCCTCGGTCTGCGCAACATAGCGCAGGTCGGGGATCAGCCCGGCGACCATCTCGACAATCGCGCCCTCGTAGATATTCGGCGAGGCGCGGTGCATCGCACGCAGCACCGCGTCGGGCATGACGGACGGACCGGGAATGGCCAGATAGGGGCGGCCGTGGGCTAGAGACATGGGGAAACTCCGAAAGCACCCCTTGAAATTCCGGGGCGAGAGCCAACCTAACGGCGGTTGCGCCGAGGTCAATCACCCCCGGACCGCAATACGCGCGGCGCTTGCCAGCAGGGGCCTTAGCCCGTAAACCGCCGCCCGACAGCTACAGGAAGTGAGCAATGCTGACCAAGCTCTGGGAGAAGATCGAGAGCGCCGAGCGGCGTTTCCGCCGGTCCTTCGGAAAGGATATCTCGACGCCCCGCGCCCGGGCGCTGTCGAAATTCCACTATCATGTGTTCGACCACGCTTTCCTGCGCATGTTCTGGACCAACTTCTGGCAGCTCGCCCCCGGGGTCTGGCGCTCGAACCAGCCGACGCACGGGCGCTTTGAGAAATATGCCGCCATGGGCATCAAGACCGTGATCACCCTGCGCGGCGAAGAGAAATACGCCCATTATCTCTTTGAGAAAGAGAGCTGCGAGAAGCTTGGGCTGACGCTGCTGCATGCCAAGCTTTGGGCCCGCATGGCGCCCAAGCGGGAGCGGGTGATCGATCTGATCGACACGCTGCGCAGTGCCGAGCGGCCGATGATCTTTCACTGCAAATCGGGTGCCGACCGCGCCGGTTTCGCCTCTGCCGTCTACCTGATGGTGTTCGAGGGCGTGCCGGTCGAGGAGGCGCGCAAGCAGATGGGCCTGAAATACGTCCACCTTGAATTCACCAAGACCGGTATTCAGGGTTACATTCTGGACACTTACGCCGCACGCAACCGGCGCGATCCGATCTCTTTCGAGGATTGGATCCGCACCGAGTATGATGCCAAGAAACTGCAGACGGGCTTTGACGCAAAGCGTCCGCCGGAAGAGATGGCATGAGCGCAGACAGCAGCAACAGCGACGTCACTGAAACCCAGCCGCCGCGCACCGCCACCGGAAATTCGCGACACCTGCTGGTCTGGCTTGGGCGCAATTACCTGTGGCGCTACCGCTGGCAGATCTCTATCGCGCTGGTCTTCATGATCCTCGAAGGCTCGATGTTCGGCTTTCTGAGCTACATGATGAAGCCGATGTTCGACGATGTGCTGGTCGGCGGCAGCCGCGCCGCGCTGGTCGGCGTGGGGCTGGCGATCTTTGCCATTTTCGCGATCCGGGCCGTTGCGAGCGTTCTGCAAAAAGTGGTGCTGACGCGGGTCTCGCAGCTGACCGTGGCGGATATCCGCAACGATCTGCTGGCGCATCTCATGACGCTCGATGGCAGCTTTCACCAAAAATACGGCCCCGGCTATCTGATGCAGCGGGTCGAGGGCGACGTCGACTCGATCAACAAGGTCTGGCGTATCCTGATCACCGGCGCCGGGCGTGACGTGATCGCGCTGGTCTCGCTGTTTGGCGTGGCGCTGGGGATGGACTGGCGCTGGACGCTGGTGGCGATGATCGGCGTGCCGATCATGGTGGCGCCCTCGATCGTGCTGCAGCGCTACGTGCGCAAGTATGCCCGCCGCGCGCGCGACATTTCGGCGGGCCTGTCGACGCGCCTCAATGAGGTGTTCCACGGCATCGTCCCGATCAAACTCAACCGTCTGGAAGGCTATCAGGCCGCGCGCTACAAGGCGCTGACCAAAGAGCGCATCCGCACCACCGTCGCTTCCAGCCTCGGCCAGTCGGCGATCCCCGGGCTGATCGACATCATGTCGGGCATCGGCATCCTTGGCGTGCTGATCTATGGCGGCGGCGAGATCATCTCTGGCCAAAAGACCGTCGGCGATTTCATGGCCTTCTTCACCGCCATCGGCCTTGCCTTCGAGCCGCTGCGCCGTCTGGGCGCGATCAGTGGCACGTGGCAGATCGCTGCGGCCTCGATCGAACGGATCAAGGAACTGCTCGACATGCAGCCCGAGCTGCGCGACCCGCCGCATCCCCTGCCCGCGCCGCAGGGCGTGCCCGAGATCGTGCTGGACGATGTGGCGCTGTCGTACTCCGGCTCTGCGGTTCTGCGCGGCACCAGCTTTACCGCCGAGGCGGGCAAGACCACCGCATTGGTGGGGGCCTCGGGCGCCGGGAAGTCCACCGTGTTCAACGTGCTCACAAGGCTTGTCGATCCCGAGACCGGCGCGGTTACCATCGGCGGTGTGCGCACCGACGCGATGCGGCTGGCGGATCTGCGCGGCATGTTCTCGGTGGTCAGTCAGGACGCGCTGCTGTTCGAGGACAGCCTGCGCGAGAACATCCTGCTGGGCCGCGAGGATGTCTCGGAAGAGCAGCTTCAGGAGGTGCTGGAGGCGGCGCATGTGTCGGACTTCCTGCCTCGTCTGCCGCAGGGGCTCGACAGCCCCGCCGGGACGCGGGGCAGCAACCTCTCGGGCGGCCAGCGTCAACGCGTCGCCATCGCCCGCGCGCTGCTGCGCGACACGCCCATCCTGCTGCTCGACGAGGCCACTTCGGCGCTTGATGCGGCATCCGAGCAGGTGGTGCAGGCGGCGCTCGACCGACTGTCGACCGGGCGCACCACGCTGGTCATCGCGCACCGGCTGTCGACCATCCGCAACGCCGACAAGATCGTGGTGATGGATGCAGGCCGCGTGGTCGAACAGGGCACACATGATGAGCTTATTGCCCGCGAAGGTGCCTATGCGCGGCTGCACGCCATGCAGTTCGAGGATGAACAGCCGGGCTGAGCCTCGCCCCCTGTCACCCGCCGCGCGTCACGCCTATACTCTGGCCGAAAGATTCAGGCCCCAAAGCCTCGTGGCCGCAGCCTGCGGTGGCGAGGCAGTCACGACGGAGTTCCCATGACCACCACCAATGGAACAGAGCGCAGCGTCCTGCGCGTCAGCGGCCCCGAGGCGCGCGACTTTCTGCAAAACCTCGTCACCAATGACCTTGGCAAACTCAGCGGCGGGCTGGTCTATACCGCGCTGCTGACGCCGCAGGGCAAGTACCGGGCGGATTTCTTCCTTGTGCCGCGCGCGGATGGCTCGATCCTCATCGACGTGGCCGAACCCTTGGCCGCCGATCTGACCAAGGCGCTGACGCTCTACAAGCTGCGCGCCAAGGTCGATCTGGAGCCCACCGGCATCACCGTCAGCCGCGGCACCGGCACCGCGCCTGAGGGGGCCTTCGCCGATCCGCGCGACGCCTCGCTGGGCTGGCGCGGCTATGACGGGCAGCCCTCGACCGAGGCCGACTGGGACGCGCTGCGCGTCGCCGCCTGCGTGCCGGAAAGCGGTGTCGAACTGACCCCGGACACCTTCATCCTCGAGGCCGGGTTCGAACGTCTCAACGGCGTCGACTTCAAGAAGGGCTGCTATGTCGGGCAGGAAGTCACGGCCCGGATGAAGCACAAGACCGAGCTGCGCAAAGGGCTGGCGACCGTCGAAGTGTCGGGCGGCGCGCCCGTCGGCACCGCGATCGAGTCCAGCGGCAAGCCCGCAGGCACGCTCTATACCCAGTCGGGCGGGCTCGGCATCGCATATCTGCGGTTTGATCGTGCGGATGGCGAGATGACCGCCGGCGAGGCAACCCTGCACCGCGCCTCTTGAGCCGCGAGGCGGTTGAGGCGGCGCTTGGCGCTTCGATCACCGGCAGCCGTGCCCTGCATGGCGGCGATCTGTCGGAGGTGGCGCTGGCCGCCCTCTCCGATGGCCGCCAGATCGTGCTGAAACGCGGCGCGCTGGTCGCCGCCGAGGCCCGGATGCTGCGCGCGATCACCGCCGCCGGTGCGCGGGCGCCGCGGGTGCTGGCGCAGTCTGGCGATCTTCTCGCGATGGAGGCGCTGCCCGAGACCGGTGCCAGCCCAGCCGGATGGCAGGCGCTGGGGCGCGAATTGCGCAAGCTGCATGGCGCGTCGGGCGAGGCCTACGGATGGCCGGAGCCCTACGGCTTTGGCGCCCTGCCCCTCGACAACGCGCCGCGCCCGGACTGGCCCAGTTTCTGGGCCGAGGCGCGGCTGCTGCCCTTCGTGCCGCATCTGCCCGCTGCGCTCGCCGCCCGGGTCGAGGACCTTGCAACGCGCCTGCCCGATCTGCTGCCCAAGAGCCCGCCCAAGGCGCTGCTGCACGGCGATCTCTGGACCGGCAACGCGCTCTTTATGGAGGGCGATGCGGCGCTGATCGACCCGGCTTGCCATTATGGGCACGCCGAGGTCGATCTTGCTCTGCTGGAGCTTTTCGGCACGCCGCCCGCCGCCTTCTGGCAGGGCTATGGCGAGACCGAGCCCGGCCGCAACGCCCGCCGTCCGATCTATCAGCTGTTTCCGGCGTTGGTGCATCTGCGGCTGTTTGGGGGCGGCTATGCCGGGATGGTGCGCGGGCTGCTGGATCAGGCGGGCTGCTGAAAGCGCTTCTCCAGCCGCTCAGAACACGTACAAGCGCCAGCGCGGCGCATCAGCGCCCCTGACGCGGCGCTCATCCCCTCCCCTTGTGCCAGCCAGCCGCAGGCGCCCTGCGCGGCGATCTCTGCCTCAAAGGCCGCGATCAGCCGCCGAGCGACCCCGCGCCGCCGCCATGAAGGCTCGACCCAGATGTGATCAAGCTGCGCGCGCAGCGCCGCAGAGCACTCCCCGGAGCCCTCCTTGGGGCCTTCAGTGGAGCATTCCTTGCGCCAGCGCCACATCAGAACCCCGCGCGGCACCGCCTCGGCGCGATAGGCCAGCAGTCGCGCGCCTTCGGACAGCGCAGAGGCGAAGACCACCTCGGGGATACCTCTAGCGCCGCAGGGCAAGCGGGTCGCCTGCACGCCGCGCATTAGACCCGCAAGCGCGGGAATGTCTGCCTCGGTGCAGGCGGTGATCGGGGGATGGAACATGAAAAGGGCCTCCTGGCTTTTGCGCCGGAGGCCCTTTGGATCATCTATAGCTCGCCCCCGGATCGCACGGGGACGGAAGTGGTCGGCGCGCGGGTTATGCGCGTTCCGAATACTCCATGGTTTCGGTGTTCACGACGATGTCCTCGTCCTGCCCGACGAAGGGCGGCACCGAGACGCGCACGCCGTTGTCGAGCACGGCGGGTTTGAAGCTGTTGGCAGCGGTCTGACCTTTGACGACCGGCTCGGTCTCGACGACCTTGCACACCACCTTCTGCGGCAGCGTCGCGTTCAGCGCCTCTTCTTCGTGGAATTCGACCACGATGGTCA
Organism: Salipiger sp. PrR002; assembly: GCF_010500775.1. Taxonomy (NCBI): domain Bacteria; kingdom Pseudomonadati; phylum Pseudomonadota; class Alphaproteobacteria; order Rhodobacterales; family Roseobacteraceae; genus Salipiger; species Salipiger sp. PrR002. The sequence goes on along the minus strand of NZ_JAAGOU010000001.1, from coordinate 22,082 downwards.
TGCCGTCCTGCAGGAACGGGCGACGCTCGCCGAGAATCTCGGCGTCGAGTTGCACCTGCTCGTAGGTCTCGGTGTCCATGAAGATCAGCTGACCGGCGTCCTCATAGAGGAACTGCATGTCCTTCTGCTCGAGGCGCACGCGCTCGACCTTGTCCGCCGAGCGGAAACGCTCGTTCAGCTTGGAGCCGTTGCGCAGGTTCTTCATCTCGACCTGAGCGAAGGCGCCGCCCTTGCCGGGCTTCACGTGATCGACCTTCACCGCGGCCCACAGGCCACCTTCATGCTCGAGCACGTTCCCGGGGCGGATCTCGTTACCGTTGATCTTGGGCATGGTCAGAAAACTTTACAGTAAGGTTGAAGGGGTTTTGCGGCCTCCTATATATGGCCGGTTCGCCCCGTGCAAGACAACGTATCTCGTGTTCCCAACAAGCCGAGATATGCGCGAGATGCAACGACGCTATGCGTTTGTGATGTATCCGAATCGAATGGAATGGTCCATAACGCCGCGTACGCCAGAAAAGACAAGAGCAATAATCATAAAGGTCGAAAGATGAAGGATTTCGTGGACAGCACAGCCTACCATGCCGAACAAGGCAACCGCGCGCGGAAACTTTTCGCCGCTGTGGTTTTGGCTGCGCTCGACGATGCAATCGCCGATGACAAGAAATATGGCAACGGCCCCGAGCAGATCGCCCGCTGGGCACGCTCGCGCGATGGTCGTGAAGTTCTCAGCTGCGCCGGTATCGACCCCAACGAGCGGGTTGTCTCGGGCCTGATGGAATTCGTGTCGAAAGGTGTTCGTACCTCTGTTGCGCTGTCGCGCGAAGAGAGCGAGCGTCGTCACGCAGCCGCAGCCGCGGAACAGGCCGAAGCCGCCTGATCCCGGTCCGGGGGTTTCCCCCGAACAGTCGAAGGCGCGCCCCTGCCAGGGCGCGCCTTCGTCGTTTCTAAGCGCCGCATTGGCAAAAGGCCGCCGGTTTGGGCGCTGCACGCAGGCCAAAATCCGCACAACCCAAAGATGAAAAAACCCCGCGCAGCTGGGCTGGCGGGGCTTCTTGATGTGGGTTTGTGGTGAGATCAGTCGACATCGGCACTCATGGCGATGCGCTGGATCTCGTTCCGCACCAGCTTGCGCAGATTGCGCGAGACCCGCTCGCCAATCGCGCCCTGCAGTTCTTCGCGCACCACTTCGGCGACCAGTTTGCGCAGGGTCTCCTGATCCAGAGCCGCGAGCAGATCGCCCCCTTCGTCAGCCTTCTGGGGCTCTGTCACGGGCTCCTGAACGGGCTCGGGCGCGGACGCCACCTCTGCTTCCACTTGCGCAGGCGCGGCAGCCTCTTCCGGTTCGGGTGCTGGCGCTTCCGCGCTCGGCGCGGCGGCAAGCTCTTCGGCCTCGCGGCGCAGGTTGCTCTGGCTGCGTTGCCAAACCGGGTTGCGCAAAATCTTCACCGGGCGGCGCGCCGAGGGCTTCGGCACCTCCGGCACGTCGCTTGCAAGCTCCGGCTCAGCGGCGCTTTCGGCGTCGGGCTCTGCGATCTCAGGCTGAGGGGCACGCTCGGACGACGACCGGCGGAAGGCAAAGGGCGCATCTTCCTCGTCGTCGATGTCCGGCTCGCCGGTCACATCGGTCTCGAATGGGCGGTCCACAAGCTCGGGCTCGGGCATGGGACGGCTCGCCAGCTCGGCGTCGTCCTCATCAAGCTCGGCTTGCGGAGCGTTCGGCGCTTGCGGCGCCTCTGCGGCGGGCGCGGGCTCAGGCGAGGTCACGGGCTGGTGGCGGAAGATCGCCTCGGGGGCCGCCTCGCCGGTTTCCGGCTCAAACTCGGTGGTGCTGCGCGCGATCATCTCTTCAAGCTCGGCGATCTTGCGCGCCAGACTGCCTTCTTTCGGGGTGATCTCGGCGACCGGCTCGGGCGGGGTGGCGCGCGGCGTTTCGCGCAGCTTTGCCGCAAAGAAATCGGCAATCGACGCGCCCTGATCTTCGGGCTCGTCCTCTTCCGCGACCTCGATGAAGGGGGCCTCTTCGGGCTCTGCCATCTCCTCGGGCGCGGGCTCGGCGGCCAGCGGCGGTTCAGAAAGGGCTTCGGGCGCGGGAAGGCTGGAGGGCAGCTCAGCACGCAGCTCAGCGGTCTCGGGCGCGTCTTCGAGGCGCGCCTCCTCGGCCTCTTGGCGCTCTTCGGTCCGCACGGTTTCGAAAGAAGCGCGACGCCACGCCGGGGTCGACATCTCTTCTTCGGAAGGTCTCAGCCGACGGGTGAGGCGCATCTCGTCCGGTCCCGGCTCCTCGCTGAAGGCGGGATGCAGGGGGGTCGCGGGGGGCTGTTTGGGTTCGGCAGCCGCGTCGGGAACCCGCAGCGCGGGCGTCAGCACCAGCCGCTCGGGCACCGCGGGCCGGGTGTCGGCCTGCGGTTGGGGCGCACGGGAATCCTCGGAAACCAGCCTCCGGATGGAGGAAAGAACGTCCTCGATTTCCACATTGGTCACGGGATCGGACATATGTTTACCACTCTTGCCTGTCCCTGAAGTGTAGACGCTGATCGCAGCTCCGACAACGGTGGAGCCACGATCAACGCGCCTGTGTGGCGGGCAAGCTTACTGCTTGCCCATCGCCTTCAGGATGCGGTTCAGGTCTGCGCCCTGACGGGACTGGACCGGAGCGGTCTTGACGAGGTTGTAGTACTCGGCCGGGTCGTAACGCGGCACGTTCAGCGCGAGGTCCTCGGTGGTCAGCTGGCCCATCGCGTAAAGCACCGTATAGGCGGCGATGGTTTCGTCGACCACAGCAGAGATCTGCGTGTTGCGCGCGTCCAGCAGTTCCTGTTCGGCGTCGAGCACGTCGAGCGTGGTCCGGGCGCCGAGGGTGGCCTCTTCGCGGGTGCCGCGGAAGGCGACGGTGGCGGCGCGGACCTGCTCGTCCGAGGCATCCCGCGCGGCCTGTGCGACACGCAGATTGGCGTAGGCGTTGGCCACGGTCTGGGGCACCGATTTGGTCAGCTGAAGCAGCGCCGCACGGTTCTGGTCACGGGTCGCCATCGACTGGCGCTTGGCCGAGCTGAGCGCGCCGCCGCTGTAGATCGGGCCGCTGAAGTTCAGGCCGACGGTGCCGCCGCGGGTGCTGGCCTCGCTGTCGAAGCTTTCGTCATAGCCATAGGTGCCGCGCAGCGCGACCGTGGGGCTCATCTGCGCCTGAGCGATGGCGATGCCGATCTCGGAGGCAGTCACCTGATGCTGCACCTGAATGATGTCGGGGTGGTTGCGCAGCGCGATGGCCTTGGCCTCATCGGCGGTGGCCGGAATGCGCGGCAGCGAGCCGGGCGACACGAGGTTGCCCGGAAGACGACCGACCGACGCGCGGTATTCCTCGCGGGCCTGCGCCAGCGCGCCTTCGGCGGCGGCAAGCAGCGAGCGTGCCGCGGCGCTGCGCGCTTCGGCAGAAGCCACATCGGTGCGGGTCACTTCCCCCACTTCGAAGCGGTCGTTGGCGGCGCGGAGTTCCTCGCCGATCACCCGCACGTTGTTCTGGCGCAGGGTCAGGGTTTCGATGGCGCGGCGCACTTCCATGAAGGCCTGCACGCCCCGCAAAAGCACGTCCTGCTCGACCGAAACGAGGCCCGAACGGGTCGCCAGCACGGCCTCTTTCGCGGCATCGACCGACAGGCGGTTGCTGCCGCCGTCAAACAGCGTCAGCGTCGCGCTGAGGCCGATCGAGGCGGTGTCGGTGGCCGAGCCGGTGCGCTCGAAGCCGGTGGCAAGGCTTTTGGTGGTGCCGTAGCTGCGGCTGATGTCACCGGTCCATGCCACCACCGGACGCAGCGCCGCGATGGCCTGCGCCACATCTTCGTCGGCCGCGCGGAGCACGGCGCGGTTCTGCTCGAGCAGACCGCTGGTGTTGTATGCGCCGGCAAGCGCCTCTGCCAGAGATTCCGCCGAGGCGGGCATTGCAAGCCCTGCCGCGAGGCAGACACCGGTCATCCATGTCTTGAGCGTTTTTCGCGCCATCTTCCTGCCCTCTCAATCCTTTGTCCTGCACCCCTGCCCTGCGGGTCAGAGTGCGAAGGCCACCTCTTTTTCGAACCCGGTCAGCACCGGTGCGGTGGCGTTAAAAGAAAACCGCCAAGTGATGGCTCCGTCGATCTTCCAGCCGACTTTGACCGTCCCCAGCGCCCCATCCATGAAAATACAGGCAATACGCCCGCCGTCCTTGAGTTGCCCGGCAATCGTCTCGGGCAGTTGCTCGATCCCGCCTTCGATGACGATCGCATCGTAGGGGCCGTGCTGCGGCGCGCCTTCTGCGAGCGAGCCGGTGTGCTGGATCACGTTGTCCGCATGTTCCATCAGCAGCGGCAGCGCTTCTCCGGCAAGCTCTTCATCGTCTTCGACGGCCACCACGGCCTCGGCGATGCGAGCGATGACCGCCGCGCTGTAGCCCTGCGCCGAGCCGATATCGAGCACCAGATCGTCGCCATCGACGTTCAGCGCATCCAGCATCTTGGCAAAGGTCCGGGGATCAAGCACCACGCGCCCGCCGCCAAGCTCGATGTTGCGCCCCACATAGGCCGCATCCTTCACTTCGTCGGGCACGAAAAGCTCACGCGGGACACGCAGCATCGCGTCGATAATGGGAAACTTGGTAACGTCCGACGGACGGACCTGTGTATCAACCATCATACGGCGAAGGGTGACGAAATCGGTCATCCGCTAAACTCTTCCGTTCAGATATCCTGACTAAGTTTTTGCCACAGTTGCCTCTGCGGGGCAATGACCGGCTGCCGACAAATGCATGCAGTGGCACCCGACTGTGGCGCGGGTGCTTCGAAAACCGGAAAAATCCGGAGCTTTGAAATATATCGAGAAAAAACGTTAGGCACCGCGATCACGCCTGCGTGTGCCCGAACGCACATTGACCGGACGGGCCCGAAAGGCCCATCCGTCACCGTGCAAAGGCTGCGCGCCTATTCTTTGCGCATCGCCTGCCCTGCGGCGCGACCAGCGAGAAACGCCTCGATCATCGAGCCGACGGGGGCCGAGGCGGGCACCGGCGTTACCGGCACGCGCGGGCGCACCGGCACGTAGAAAAGCAGCAGGGCCAGCACCAGATAAATGCCGCCAAACGCCAGCGCGGCATGGATCGTGCCGTACATCTCGACCAGCGTCAGCCAGCCAGCGATGGAAAAGAAAAGTGCCGCGACGGCCAAACAGACCGCCCCGGCGATGTTGCGGCCGACCCGTGTCAGGCCGGCTCTCAGTCTTGCCTCGAACAGGGCGAACAAACGCGATTACCTCCGGCTGCCGATGTAACCGATCAGGAAGCCGACGGCGGCAGCAAGTCCGATGGCTTGGAACGGGTTGGCCTGAATCTGGCCGCGGGCGTCGTTTTCAAGCTGCGATACGCGCATGCCCGCCTCGCGCAGGGCGTCCTCGCCCTTGCCGCGCATTTCCTGCGCCTTGGCCTCACCGGCTGCCTTGTATTCAGCACCGCGGCGCTTGCCGATGTCGCCGACCAGTTCCGCCAGCGCCGACACATCGCTGCGCAGCGTCTTGATCTGTTCGCTCAGTGCTTCGCTGTCGCTGGGCATGGGCTCGGGGGTTTTGGTGGTGCCGTTCGTCTTGGTTGCAGTCTGGGCCATGGGGACGTCCTCCGTCTGCGATTGCCTTTGGTAAAGCAACACTGGAAGTCTGCGCGAAGTTCCGCTCCGCGCGCAAGTTTCCTTACCACGCGGCAGGCGCTTCGGCCTTGCGCGACATCAATTCCGCGTCTCGCCCGTGTCTTTACTCCCCCAATGCGATCCCCTCGCGGCGCGGATCGGCGCCCCCACGAAGCGTTTCGCCCACTGCGATGACATGAAGCCCCGAGTTGAGGCCGCGCAGATCCGTCTCAAATCCGATCTCGCCCAGAGGGCCCGCCAGCGCCTCGGCCTCGGTGCCCGCTTCGATGTCCATCGTGCCGAAGCGGTTGAGCACATGCGGCGCGGCGACGGCGGCCTGCGGGTCCATGCCCCAGTCGATCTGGTTGATCACCGCCTGCGCCACATAGCCGATGATCCGGCTGCCGCCCGGCGAGCCCACCACCATCACCGGCGCACCCTCTTGCATCACGATGGTCGGCGCCATCGACGAGCGCGGACGCTTGCCCGGCTCCAGCCGGTTGGCGATGGGCCGCCCCTCGTCATGGGTGGCAAAGCTGAAATCGGTCAGTTCGTTGTTGAGCAGAAAGCCCCGCACGAAGAGCCGCGAGCCAAAGCCGTTCTCGATGGTGGTGGTCATCGACAGCGCGTTGCCCTGCCCGTCGACGATCGAGATGTGGCTGGTCGAGGGAAACTCGATGGAGCGGTCATCGGCCCAAAGTTGCGCGTGGTCCCACTGCGGCTCGCCGGGGGCGACCTCGGTCAGCGCGGTCTCGCCCGACAAAAGCTCGGCGCGGTGCTGCAGATAGACCGGATCCGCCAGCCCCTCGGTCGGCATGGGGACAAAATCGCTGTCCGCCATGTAGCGGCCCCGGTCGGCAAAGGCGAGCCGCGAGGCATCGCCGATCAACCGCCACGCCTCGGCGCTGTCCGGCCCAAGGGCGGCCAGATCATAGGGCTCGAGCATCCCGAGGATCTGCCCGACGGTCAGCGCGCCCGAGGATGGCGGCCCCATGCCGCAGACCTCATGGGCGCGGTAGGGCACACAGACAGGCGCACGTTCGATCACGTCATACAGCGCCAGATCGGCGCTGCTGAGCTTGCCGGGGTTGCCCTCGGCCTCGCGCACGGTCCGCACGATATCCTCGGCGATCTCGCCGGTGTAGAAGGCGCGGCTGCCCTCTGCGGCGATGGCCTTCAGCGTGTCCGCATAGGGCTGGTTGGTGATCCTCTGCCCCGCCTGCAGCGCCGTGCCGCCGGGGAAGAAATACGCCTCGGTCTCGGGAAAGCGGCGCAGGCGCTCATCGTCGCCCGCGACCAGTTCGGCCAGACGCGGTGAGACGGCAAAGCCGTCTTCGGCCAGCGCGATCGCCTCGTCGAAGAGGCCCGCCCAATTCGCCGCGCCCCAGCGCCGGTGTGCCTCTTCCATCAGGCGCGGCGTGCCGGGGGTGCCGACCGAGAGCCCGCCGACCACCGCGTCGAAGAACCCTAGCGGCGCGCCAGCCTCATCCTGAAAATGGGTCGGGCGCGCATCCAGTGGCGCGGTCTCGCGCCCGTCGAGCGTGGTCAGGCTCTGGGTCTTGGCGTCATACCAGACAAGGAAAGCCCCGCCGCCAAGGCCCGAGCTTTGCGGCTCGACCAGACCCAGCACCGCCTGCACCGCCACCATGGCATCCGCGGCGCTACCGCCTTCGCGCAGCACCCGCGCCCCGGCCTCTACCGCGAGCGGGTTCGCCGCGGCGATCATCCAGTCGTCGGCCTCGGTGGGCACGCCCTGCGCCTTGGCATCGAGCGCCGCCTGCGCCGCCGGAGAGAGCGTCTCGAACGCCGCGCCGGTGGTGGCCGCTTCGGGCGCAACGGCATCCGCCGCCTGCTGCGCCGCGAGGGGCCCGGCGAAGGGGGGCGCAAGGGTCAGAAGCAGGGCGGCAGCGAGACCGGCGGGATATAGGGTGGCGCGCATCGGGATCCTCCAAGCTGGGCGCCTGACACGTCATTTTGCATCAGCGCTCGATGAAGGATGGTATCGCGCGCGGCGCGTTTCGCAACCGCGCGGAGGTTCTCCGCAGCAGGCTCAGCCCAGCGGCGCGACCTCGACCAGCGCGGTATGCGCCGAGCAGCCCTGCCCCAGCGACGAGGTCCCCTTGTCGCGGGTCAGCACGTTGGGGTTGCCATGCGGGTCGATGTTTTCGGACGCATCGCCGTACCACGCGCCGGTCGGCAGTGCGACGACGCCAAGCCGGATGTCATCGCTGACCACCGCCCGCGCCCGCACCGCGCCGCGGGCATTGCGCAGCATCACCAGATCGCCCGATGCGATGCCGCGCGGGCGCGCATCCTCGGGGTGGATCAGCACCCGCTCGGGCCGCGCGTCTGGCTGATCGGCCAGCGCTGCCTCAAGCTGGCTGTGCAGCTTGTCACCCGGCTGCGGCGAGACGAGATGCAGCGGCGTCTGCGCGCTGGCCGTGCCGAGCCATTCGGTGGGCGGCAGCCAGACCGGATGCCCCGGACAATCCGCGTAACCGAAGCTATCCACCGTCTCGGAAAAGACCTCGATCTTGCCCGATGGCGTGTTCAGCGCGTGCCCTTCGGGATCGGCACGGAAGCGGGCAAGGAAGGACGGCAGCGGCGGCTCCTGCACGATTGGCAGCTTGACCCAGTTGCGCGCGCGCAGCTCGTCGAATTCGGGCACCTCGATGCCTGCCTCGGCGCCGCTGGCGCGGTAGCCCTCGTAGAGATGCCGCAGCCACTCCTCGCTGCTGCGCCCTTCGGTGAAGCGCGCGCCCGCGCCCATCCGCTCGGCCAGCCCGGCGAAAATATCGTAATCGTCGCGCGCCTCGCCGACCGGCGGGATCAGCGCAGGCATGTTGAAGAGATACTCGTCGAGATCGGTGCGGCCGATGTCCTCGCGCTCATAGCTGGTGGTGGCCGGAAAGACGATGTCGGCGCGCTTGGCGGTGGCGGTCCACCACGGCTCGTTGACGATCACCGTCTCGGGGCATTTCCACGCCTCATGCAGGTGGTTGAGATCCTGATGGTGGTGGAACGGGTTGCCGCCAGCCCAGTAGACGAGGCGAATGTCGGGATACGGCGCGCGCTGCCCGTTGAAATCATAGGGCACGCCGGGGTTTTCCAGCATGTCGGCGATCCGCGCCACGGGGATGAAGGTGCCGACCGGGTTCTGCCCCTGATCGAACGTCACGCCGCGCAGCGACTTCATCGATTTGCCGATGCCGCCGATGGCGCCATAGCCATAGCCGACACCGCCGCCCGGCAGGCCGATCTGCCCGAGCATCGCCGCCAGCACCGCCGACATCCAATAGGGCTGCTCGCCTTGCTCGGCGCGCTGCAGCGACCAGGCGACAGTGATCAGCGTGCGGGTCGAGGCCATGCGGCGGGCCAGCGCGCGGATCGTCTCGGGATCGGTGCCGCAGATCGGGCTGGCCCATTCCGGGGTCTTCGGCAGCCCGTCGCTCTCGCCCATCAGATAGGGGCGGAACCGCTCGAAACCGACCGAGTAGCGCGCGAGGAACGCGTGATCCGTCAGCCCCTCTTGTTCCAGCACGAAGGCCAGCGCCAGCATCAGCGCGGTGTCAGAGCCGGGCCGCACCGGCAGCCACTCGCAGCCCTCGGGCGCGTCGCGGCGCTGCGGGCCGATGTTGACGCAGCGCATGCCTTTGTCGTGGAACCGCTCGAACCAGCTTTGCGTGTCGTGGCGGGTGATGCCGCCCATGCTCACCTGCGCGTTCTTGCGGTTGATGCCGCCGAACATCACCAGCGTTTCGGTGTTCTCGGCGATGGTCTGCCAGCTGTCCTGCGAATTGTAGAGATAACGCAGGAAGGGCACGCCGAAGACATGCGGCATGATCGCCTGCGCGCAGCCGGTCGAGTAGCTGCCGAAGGAGGCGACATAGCCGCCGATGCTGTTCAGGAAGCGGTGCACCTGACTTTGCGCGTGGTGAAAGCGCCCGGCGGAGGACCAGCCGTAAGAGCCGCCGAAGATCGCTTCATTGCCGTGAGTCTTGCGGATGCGGTCGATCTCGGCGGCGGCGATATCCAGCGCCTCATCCCACGGCAGCTCGACAAACTCATCGTGGCCGCGGCTGCTGCGGTCGCGGCGCTCGAGCCAGCCGCGGCGGATCGAGGGACGGGTGATGCGGCTGCTGTGATGAACGGCGGCCGGGACGGCTTGCGGGATGTCGCTGGGCTCGGGGTCGCCCGCAAAGGGCGCGGTGCCGGTGATGCGGTCGCCTTCGGTCGTCACCTCGAAAGCGCCCCAATGGCTGGTGGTGACGCGGGTCTGGCGCGCGGCGCGGGGGATGTCGTTGGCGGTCATGGCGGCGGGCTCCGAAGCGAAGTGTCTTGGAGGCAGAGTAACACGATATGGCGCGGCAAATGACAAGGGAGGTCGGGCGGCGCGCGGGCGCTCGGTTCGGCTTCCCTGTGGGCAAGTCGCTCCCTTCTCGCTGCCGAGAGGCCGGGCGGTCACGGATCGTCGGACATCGGGGCGGCGGAGAAGTCGAAATCGAAATCGCTGACCTCCTCTCCGTCCTCGGGCATGGCGGCGGCGGCGTCAAAGCCGCCCGCGAAATCCGCCGCGAAGTCATCCGTCCCGCCGAGCGCCGGAAGATCGGGCAGCCCCGAGGCGATCTCGTCGAGCCCGAACTCCGCCGCCTCGGAGGGGGCAGGCGCGGCATCCACCATCGGCGATGCCGCCGGTGCGGAGGCCACCGGGGCCGGTGCGGCCTGTGCGGCCTGTGCCGCGCTCGCTGCCGCGCCCTGTCCTTTCGGCCAACTGAGGCGGATCGCCCGCATGCCGTTCATCTGGCCCAGTCGCCCGCCCGCCACCGGCTTTGCCGTGACCGGCGACGCCCCGGCGTAGAGCGTCACCCGGTCAAGCACATCGGGCGGAAGCGGCAGGATATCCCCGGGCTTCAGCGCCTGCGCCTTTCCCAGCGGCATCCGCAATGCGCCGAGCACCGCCCGCAGTTGCGCCGGCAGCAGCTCCATCTTGCGGGCGTTGCCGCCGCTATCGGCCTCGCCCCCCGCGCGCTGCGCGCCCGGCCTTTCGGGCAGGAAGAGGCGCAGCCCCCCCTTGCGGCGGCCAAGCGCAAGGTCGATCTCGGCCCGGAAACCAAGGTAGCCCGGCGCGTCCAGCAACATCCCCGCGGCGCGGGCATCTTCGAGCATCGCCCCAAAGCGGAACCCTTCGAGTTGCGCGCGCAAAGGGTGATCTTCCAGAAACCTTGGAAATCGTTCGAGCATCCCCTCAAGCAATGGCGCGCTCATCGCGGCGTCGGTGGCGGTATAGGGGCGCGGATCGGCGGGCATCTGCGTGACCTGCAGCATGGTCTGCACCTCGGTCAGGCCGACCACCAGATCACGCTCCAGCGACACCAGACCGACCACGCCATCCGGGCCGTCGAGCAGCACCAGCAGCGCATCGGGACGCAGTTGCGCCACGACGCCATCCTGATCGAAGTGATCGAGATCGACCGCCCGTGTGACCAGCGCGAGATCCCACAGCACATCGGCGGTGCGCGAGAGCGCCCGCCGCAGCGCCTTGGCGGGCGACATGGCGCGCGCCTCGAACGCGCGGCGCGCGGCATCCGCCTTGCGGCTGAGCACGTTTCCGGCCCCCATAGGCCCGGCACCCTCAGGCCCGGAACCCTGCGGCCCGGACCCGATCGGCGATCTAGCAGCATCCTGAGGTCTGTCGGCGTCTGGCATCTTCCCTTTCGGCCCGATCTGCGGCGCACTCCCGGCACCGCTTATGGGCCAAATTGGTTACCATCGGCTTTAGCCCGGCTTCAGCCGCAGCCACTATTGCGCCGCGATCGCCAGATCGGCGGGCAGGCTGACCCGGAAAGAGGCACCACCCCGCCCCGGCACATAGCTGATCTCGCCGCCAAGCCGCGTGACGATCTGCCGGCAGATCGCCAGCCCCAGCCCCGCGCCGCCCGCCTTCTGATCGCTGACCCGGCTGAACTTTTCGAAAATGAAATCCTGCGCCTCTGCCGACACGCCCGAGCCGTTGTCGGTGAAATCAATGGCCAGCCGCGCGCCAGGCCGGACCGAGATCTCAAGCACCGGCTTTGCCGCGTCGCAATACTTGCGGGCGTTGGCGACCAGATTGATGAACACCTGGCTGAGCCGGTCGAGATCGGTGTGCAGCATGATCTGCTCCGCCGCAGGGTCGCGGCGTATCTCCAGCCGCGCCCCCGCCTCATCCGCCGCAGCAGCCGCCACCGCCCGGTCGAGCAAGTCCGACAGCAGGCCGCTGCGCAGGTTGAGGCTGACCTGCCCGTTCTCCAGCACCGAAAGATCCAGCAAATCGTCGAGCAGACGCGTGAGGCGGATCGCCTCGTCGTGGATGATCGAGGCGTATTTGGTCTTTTCCTCGGGCTTCATGCCGCCGGTGTCGCGCAGGATCTCTGAAAAGGCGCGGATCGAGGTCATCGGGGTGCGCAACTCATGGCTGATCTGGCTCAGGAAGGCATCCTTTTGCACCGACAACCGGGTGAGCTTGGCGTTGGCCTCGCGCAACTGCGCGGCGGTGCGCGCCAGTTCCTGAGACTGCGCCTCGAGCCGGGCCGAATATTCCATCATCTGCGCGGTCTCATCGGCCACGGCCATCAGGTCCTCGACCGAGACCGACATGCCGCCGACGATCTGCCCGACCATGGCGTGCGCCGTTGCCGCGCCCACCGACCCGGCCAGTTCGCGCTCCAGCGTTTCCAGAAACCGCGGCGTCACATCGGGCAGCGGGCCGCGGGCGCCCTGCCGCTCGGCCTCGCGCTCGAACAGCCGCTGCGCGTCGCGCGCGCCCAAGATGCGCTGCGCCATGATCATCAGATCCTCGCTCTGCGCGACGTTGCCGGTCCAGCTGCGGGGGGAGGTCGAATGCTCGAAGACATTGACGAATTGCGCCCCCTGCAGGCGTTCGATGGGCTGCGGGAAGCTGAGCAGCGAGGCGAGGACGAAACCGCCGGTGTTCAGCGTCATCGACCAGAAAAAGGCATGCAGCAGCGGGTCCATGCCCGACAGGCCAAACATGCCCTGCGGACGCAGCCAGCCGATGCCGAACGGCCCCTCGAGCAGCCACGCTTCGGGCAGGAAGACCCCCGGCCCGAAAGACGGCAGGAACAGCGAATAACCCCAGCAGCAGAAGCCGAGCAGCAGGCCGGTGACCGCCCCGAGCCGGGATCCGCCGCGCCAGAAAATGCCGCCCAGCATCGACGGCAGCACCTGCGCGAGCCCCACGAAGGAGACGAAACCGATGGTGGCCAGCGCCTCGCCGCCGCCCGACAGGCGGTAGTAGAGATAGCCCAGCATCACCACGCCGATGATCGACAGCCGCCGCGCCAGCAGCACCACATGCCGCACGTCGCCCGATACCGTCGCGCCGGTTTGCGCAAAGCGCAGCCAGAGCGGCATCACCACATGGTTCGACACCATGGTCGACAGCGCGATGGCGGCGACGATGACCATCGAGGTGGCCGAGCTGAAGCCGCCGAGGAACGACAGCACCGCCAGCCCGCCCTGCCCCTGCGACAGCGGCAAAGTCAGCACGAAGAGATCGGGGTTCGACCCCTCGGGCAGCAGATCGAGACCGATCACCGCGATCGGCACCACGAAAAGGCTGATCAACCCCAGATAGAGCGGAAAGGCCCAGCTTGCGGTGCGCAGGTGGGTCTCATTGTCGTTCTCCACCACCAGCACCTGAAAGATACGCGGCAGGCAGAGGAAGGCCGCCGCCGAGAGCATGATCACCCCGGCCCAGCGGCCGCCGTCGATGCGCCATTGGCCAAGTTCCGAGGCGTCGATCCGCGCCAATGTCTCTGTCAGCCCGCCGCCCAGTCCCCAGACCACGAAGACCCCGACCGCCAGCAGCGCGAAGAGCTTCACCACCGCCTCGACGGCAATGGCCATGACCACACCGTTGTGGCGCTCGTTGGCGTCGAGGTTGCGGGTGCCGAAGATCACCGTGAAAAGCGCCAGCCCGGCGGCGAGCCAGAGCGCGGTGTGCCCCTGCCCATCGCCGGACGCCGGATCGCCCGCCGAGAAGACCTCGAAGCTGAGCGTCACCGACTGCAATTGCAGCGCGATATAGGGCGTGGTGCCGATGACCGCGAGGATGGTTACGCCCACGGCGAGCGAGTTGGACTTGCCGTAGCGCGACGAGATGAGGTCGGCCACCGAGGTGATGCGCTGCGAGCGGCCAATGCGCACCAGCTTGCGCAGGATCCACCACCAGCCGACCAGCACCAGCGACGGCCCGAGGTAGATGGCGAGATATTCGAACCCGGTGCGCACCGCCGAGCCGACCGCGCCGTAGAAGGTCCAAGCGGTGCAGTAGATCGACAGCGACAAGGTATAGACCAGCGGCGAGCGCAGCCAGCGGGCCTGCCCGCGCAGGGCGATGCGCTCGGCGGCAAAGGCGATGACAAAGAGGAACAGCGCATAGCCGAGACAGACGGCGACCAGCGTGTTGAGCATCGCCTAGTCTCCCCCGTCTCCCGGCCCCGGACGCCCCAGCGCCCAGGCGATGCCCGCGGCAAACAGCACCAGCGCCAGCCAGACACCAAAGAGATAGACGATCACCGCCGAACTGCGCACGCCCTCGGTCGGGTCTTCCTGCCAGAGCAGCGGCACCAGCCACAAAAGCGCCCCGAGGAAGGGGAGCACACGCGCCCCGTCCATCACCCGGCGGCGGCGATAGGACTGCCGCTCGAGAAAGACCGGCGGCGTGCCGCGGCGGGGCGCCTCTTCGCTCATGCCTCTTTCGGCGCGCCGCTCAGCAGGGCACGCACGGTCTCGAGCATTTCGCTGTTGGCGAATGGCTTTGACATGAAGGCGCTGACCCCTTCGCGTTCGGCCATCTCGCGGTCGCGGGTCTGGCCGCGCGCCGTCAGCATCAGCACCGGCAATTCGGCGGTGGCCGGATCGGCGCGCAGATCGCGCAGGATGTCGTAGCCGCTCTTTCCGGGCAGCATGACATCAAGGATCAGCAGATCGGGACTCACATCGCGCAGCCGGTCATTGGCCGTGGTGCCGTCGGAATGGGTCTCTACGTCGAGCCCTTCGCGCGACAGGATGAAGCTGATCGCTTCGATGATATTCGGCTCATCCTCGATCAGCAGCACGTGTTTGGACATGCACCCCTCTCTCCATGGCCCCAGCCACTCCCCTGCCCGGCGCCATGGTTTTCTCCCCCATGAGCTTTTGTTATCGCCAATGTTTCACCCCCTGTCAAAAAGAGACGCCGCCTAAAGCGCCTGCTCCGCTGCGTCACCCAGAAGCGACGGCTCGCGCCGCGCCGGACAGTGGGCCCGCGGACAGATGCGGCAGGTGGCGCCCACCAGTTCGGTCTCTTCGCCGCCGCGTTCGGGCCCGGCCGGGGTGATCATCATATGCGCCTCGAAGATCGGGTCGCGGTTGGCCTGCGGCAGACCCGCGGGCTGCGCCACCGCCCAGGCCCGCACCGCGCCGCCCTGCCGCCCGGCAAGCCGCACCCGGCGCGAGAGCACCGCCATGGGGCGGCTGAGCGCCGGGAACAGCGGCCAGAGCGGGCAGTCGGCACCAAAGCGCGGGATCGGGAAATCCGGCAGCGGCTTGCGGAAGGTGAGCGCGCCCGAGGCGTCGCAGATCGCCAGACCCACCGGGCCGCAGGCCGCCTCTGCGGGCAGCGCGGCAAGCCGCCGCATGGCCCGCGCCGGATCGCAGCCGAACCGTTGCAGCAGCGCCAGCGGGTCCGCCCCATCCTGCGAGACGGCAGCAAGCAAGGGCTTTAGCGGCAGCGCGAGCGCGTCCTCGGCATAGGTGGACAGCGCCTGCCGCAGCAGGATCCGCGCGTTGCCCGAGAGGTCCGCCCCAAGCTCCTCCGCCAGCGTTTCGGGATCGAGCCCCTTTTCGAGCGACGGAAAGTGATAGCCCGCCGCCTCGAAAACGGCGGTCACCTCTTCCTGTGGCGTGCCGCTTTCGCGCGCCGCCTTGCCCTCGGCCTCGAGATAGCTGACGAGGCTGCGGCTGCTCTCTGCCAGCCGGGCGCTGTCTTCGTGGATGTTGCGGTGAAAGCGGCGCTGCCAGTCCGGGTCGATCGCCTCGGGCTCGTTGAGGATCGTAGCCGCCGAGCGGATCGCGGTAACGGTCGACAGCATCTCGTGCAGCGCCCCGGCTAGCTGCGGGTCATGGGCGAGCCGGTCGCTGAGGGTCTCGACGCTGCGCTCCAGCGTTTCGACACGGGCATGCGCCTCGGCCAGCAGCCGCGCCCAGCCGGGAAATCTTCCTGCGAATTCATCGACCCGGTCCAATTCCGCCGCGTTGCCGCGCAGGGTGCCCGCCGCCTCGCGCAGTGCGGCAATCAGCGCGGCCTCTGCGCCCTCGGTCAGGATCGACGGTTCGACCTTGAGTATTTCCGCCAGATCGAGCAGCAATTTTCCGCCGATTCTGCGGCGATTGTGTTCGATCAGGTTGAGATAAGATGCGGAAATGCCCGCCTGGCGTGCAAGATCGGCCTGTTTCAAGCCCAGAATCGTGCGTCTTTCGCGGATTCGACTGCCGGTCAGCGTATCGCGGGGCATAGTGGTTCCTGAACCCTTTCAAGGCCTTTCTGCGGCGCCAAATAAATTTCTTTACACTATACCCTAATGCTTTGTGCATTTGTTGACAAAAAAATCGTTAACTCAAAAGCAGTTGTTGCGTGATTTTCTTTCGTGGCCCGATACTGATTTTGCACGGGAATGTGTTTTGCGCCCTAGGGAAGAGGAGCCCGACGGCGCAAATATCCAAATGGGAGGAAATTCATGTCCAAGTCGACTCTGACACGCCGTGGCGTGCTGAGAACTGGTGCCGTGGCGGGAGCCGGTGTGGCCCTGCCGACGATCTTTACCAGTTCGTCCGCGTCCGCCTTCACCAATGAGCCCACCGGCGGTTCGGTCACCCTCGGCTTCAACGTGCCGCAGACCGGCCCCTATGCCGATGAAGGCGCCGACGAGCTGCGCGCTTTCGAGCTGGCGGTCGAGCATCTGAACGGCGGCGGTGACGGCGGCATGCTGAACACCTTCAGCTCGAAGACGCTGGATGGCACCGGCATTCTTGGCAAGAAGGTCGAATTTGTCACCGGCGACACGCAGACCAAATCCGATGCCGCCCGCGCCAGCGCCAAATCGATGATCGAAAAGGACGGCGCGGTGATGATCTCGGGCGGGTCGTCCTCGGGCGTCGCCGTGGCCGTGCAGGGCCTGTGCCAAGAGGCAGGCGTGATCTTCATGGCGGGCCTCACCCACTCCAATGACACCACCGGCAAGGACAAGAAGGCCAACGGTTTCCGCCACTTCTTCAACGCCTATATGTCGGGCGCGGCGCTGGCGCCGGTGCTGGCCAAGCAGTATGGCACCGACCGCAAGGCCTACCACCTGACCGCCGACTACACATGGGGCTGGACGCAGGAAGAGTCGATCAAGGCGGCCACCGAGGCGCTTGGCTGGGAGACCGTCAACACGGTCAAGACCCCGCTCGCCCAGACCGACTTCTCGTCCTACATCGCGCCGGTGCTGAACTCGGGCGCCGACGTGCTGATCCTGAACCACTACGGCGGAAACATGGTCAACTCGCTGACCAACGCCGTGCAGTTCGGTCTGCGCGACAAGCTGGTCAACGACAAGAACTTCGAGATCGTCGTGCCGCTCTACTCGCGCCTGATGGCGCGCGGTGCGGGCGAGAACGTGAAGGGTATCTTCGGCTCGACCAACTGGCACTGGTCGCTGCAGGACGAGGGCTCGAAAGCCTTCGTGCAGAGCTTTGGCACCAAATACGGCTTCCCGCCGAGCCAGGCCGCGCACACCTGCTATGTGCAGACGCTGCTCTATGCCGATGCCGTGCAGCGCGCGGGCTCGTTCAACCCGTGCGAGGTTGCGGCGGCGCTCGAGGGCTTCGAGTTCGACGGTCTGGGCAATGGCCCGACGCTCTACCGCGCCGACGATCACCAGTGCTTCAAGGACGTTCTGGTGGTGCGCGGCAAGGAGAACCCGGAGTCGGAGTTCGACCTGCTGGAAGTGGTCGAGGTCACCCCGCGTGCGCAGGTGGAATATGCCCCCGATCACCCGATGTTCGCTGGCGGCAGCCTCGGGTCCTGCAACCCGGGCGCCTGAGCTCAACCAGACAGCGGGCCGCGTCGCGTTGCGCGGCCCCCATCCAAGCGTTCCCGGCCCCGCGCCGGGAGCGCCCGCACTTCCTTTGACCTGAAGGCCGGGACATGGACGCAATCATTCTTCAAATCCTGAACGGGCTCGACAAGGGCTCGGCCTATGCGCTGATCGCGCTGGGGCTCACGCTCATCTTCGGCACGCTCGGGGTGGTCAACTTCGCCCATGGCGCGCTCTTCATGATCGGCGCCTTCTGCGCCGTCACCCTCAACCGCATCCTGACCCTGTCGCATCAGGTGGTCGACGAAAGCCGCAAGGACTTCCTCGGCAACCCGCTGAAGGTCGACGTGCCCTATGTGAACGACTGGTTCGGAGAGGCTGCGGGCGCCGCGATCATCGACTGGTCTGTGCCGCTCGCCATCCTCTTCTCGATCCCGGTGATGATCGCCATCGGTGTGATCATGGAGCGCGGGCTGATCAAGCATTTCTACCGCCGCCCCCACGCCGACCAGATCCTCGTGACCTTCGGCCTCGCCATCGTGCTGCAGGAGATCATCAAGTATTTCTATGGCGCCAACCCGATCCCGACGCCCGCCCCCGACGTGTTCCGCGGGTCTTTCGATTTCGGCGTGTTGCTGGGCTTTGATCCCAATGTGATCATCTACCCCTACTGGCGCCTCGTCTACTTCGGCTTCGCCGCGCTGATCGTCGGCGCCGTCTTCGCCTTCCTGCAGTTCACCACCTTCGGCATGGTGGTGCGTGCGGGCATGGCCGACCGCGAGACCGTGGGCCTGCTGGGCATCAACATCGACCGCCGCTTCACCATCATGTTCGGCCTTGCCGCCGCCGTGGCGGGGCTTGCGGGGGTGATGTACGCGCCGATCAATTCGCCCAACTACCACATGGGAATGGATTTTCTGGTGCTGAGCTTCGTCGTGGTGGTCGTCGGCGGCATGGGCTCGCTGCCCGGTGCGGTGCTGGCGGGCTTCGTTCTGGGCGTGCTCGAGAGCTTTGCGTCGATGAACGAGATCAAGTCGATCCTGCCCGGCATCGACCAGATCATCATCTATCTCGTCGCCATCATCATTCTGCTGACCCGTCCTCGGGGCCTTATGGGCCGCAAGGGCGTGATGGAGGACTAAGACCATGTTCGGACTTGGCAAAAAAGATACCACCGTCTTCGTGGTCGTCATCATTCTGGCGCTCTGCGCGCCGTTCATCCTCAACCCCTTCCCCACCGGCAGCTCGCTGGCGCAGTTCAACGCGGGCTATCCCGACCTGATGCAGCGCTTCGTGATCTTCGGCATCTTCGCCATCGGCTTTAACCTGCTGTTCGGCCTCACCGGCTATCTCAGCTTTGGTCACGCCGCCTTCCTCGGCATGGGCTCTTACGCCGCGGTGTGGATGTTCAAACTGCTGAGCATGAACGTCATCCCGGCGATCCTGCTGTCGATGATCGTGGCGGGGCTGTTCGCGGTGGTGATCGGCTACGTCAGCCTGCGCCGCTCGGGCATCTACTTCTCGATCCTGACGCTGGCCTTCGCGCAGATGAGCTACAACCTTGCCTATTCGGTGCTCACCCCGATCACCAATGGCGAGACCGGCCTGCAGATCACCCTCGATGATCCGCGCATTCTGGGCAGTTCGGCCACCGCCGACGGCGGCATCCCGGTGACCAACCTCTTCGGGCTGGAGATGCGCAACTTCACCACGCTCGACATCGCCGGGTGGAGCTTCAACTTCTCGGTCGGCTACTACCTCTGCGCCGCCATCATGATCATCGCCTTCTATGTGGCGATCCGCATCTTCCGCTCGCCCTTTGGCATGATGCTGCGCGCCATCAAGTCGAACCAGCAGCGACTTTACTACACTGGCCTCAACGCCCGCCCCTACACGCTCGCCGTCTTCGTGATCTCGGGCATGTATGCGGGGCTCGCGGGCGGGCTCATGGCCTCGATGGATCCGCTGGCCGGCCCCGAGCGGATGCAGTGGACCGCTTCCGGCGAGGTGGTGCTGATGACCATCCTCGGCGGCGCGGGAACCCTGATCGGCCCGGTGCTGGGCGCGGGTTTCATCAAGTATTTCGAGAACATCTTCTCGAAGATCAACGACAGCGTGCTGCACGGCTGGTTCGCCTTCCTGCCCGACGGGCTGGAGAATTTCATCGTCACGCTTGTCCATCCCTTCGTTGGCAAGGGCTGGCACCTGACGCTGGGCCTGCTGTTCATGCTGGTGGTGATCTTCCTGCCCGGCGGACTGGTGGAAGGCGGTCAGCGGATCGCGAGGGCGCTCAAGCGAGACAAGCCCGAAGACAATGGCGCGGCCAGCAAGGCCAGCCAAGAACCCGCAGAGTAAGGAGGCGCAGATGGGCATTCTTGAAGTCAAAGACGTCAACAAGCGCTTCGGCGGGCTCAAGGCGCTGTCGGAGGTGAACCTCAGCGTCACCGAAAACACCGTGCACGCGATCATCGGCCCCAACGGCGCGGGCAAATCGACCCTGCTCAACTGCCTCGTCGGCAAGCTGATCCCCGACACCGGATCAGTGATGTTCGACGGGCAGTCGGTGCTCGGCCGCAAGCCCTTCGAGATCAACCAGATGGGCATCTCCCGCGTGTTTCAGACGCCCGAGATCTTCGGCGATCTGACGGTGATGGAGAACATGATGATCCCGCTCTTCGCCCGCCGCGACGGGGCCTACCGGCTGCACGCCTTCCGCTCGGTCGAGAGCGAGGCGGAGCTGCGCAGCCGCGCCGAGGCCATGCTCGAGGATGTGAAGATGCTCGACAAGCGGCACATGCATTCGGCCTCCATGTCGCGCGGCGACAAGCGGCGGCTCGAAATGGCCATGTGTCTGGTGCAGGAGCCGCGCCTCTTGCTGCTCGACGAGCCCACTGCGGGCATGGCGCGCGCCGACACCAACAACACGATCGACCTGCTGAAAGAGATCAAGGAAAAGCGCGACATCACCATGGCGATCATCGAGCACGATATGCATGTGGTCTTCAGCCTCGCCGACCGGATCACCGTGCTCGCTCAGGGCACGCCGCTGGTCGAGGATTCCCCCGAAAACATCAAGGGCCACCCCAAGGTGCGCGAAGCCTACCTCGGCGAAGCGGCGTAAGGAGAGAACCAGATGAACGTCAGACCGGATTTTTCCAAGAACGCCAATATGGCCGAAACGGCCCCGGCCTTCCTGTCGGTGTGGGACATGCATTCCTACTACGGCGAAAGCTACATCGTGCAGGGCATCAGCTTCAACGTGCATGAGGGCGAGATCGTCGCCCTGCTTGGCCGCAATGGCGCCGGCAAGACGACGACGCTGCGCTCCATTGCCCGGCTCAACTCGCCGCAGGTCCAGCGCGGCGAGATCTGGCTCGATCACAAGCCGCTGCACACGATGTCCTCTTACGAGGCGGCGACCGCCGGGCTTGGCCTCGTGCCCGAAGACCGGCGGATCATTCCCGGGCTGACGGTCGAGGAGAACCTGCAACTGGCGCAGATCGCCCCGCCCATCGGCTGGTCGATCGAACGGCTTTACGATCTCTTCCCGCGCCTCGGCGAGCGCCGCAAGCAGGAGGGCGTGACCCTCTCTGGCGGCGAGCAGCAGATGCTGGCCATTGCTCGTGCGCTTGCCCGCGACATCAAGGTGCTGCTGCTCGACGAGCCCTATGAGGGGCTGGCGCCGGTGATCGTCGACGAGATCGAAAAGACCCTGCGCCACATCAAGGAACAAGGGATGACCACGATCCTCGTCGAACAGAACGCGGTGCGCGCGCTGCAACTGGCGGACCGGGCGATCATCCTCGACACGGGCTCGATCGTCTTTGACGGCACCGCCGCCGAAGTGCTCGAGAACGAAGAGCTGCGGGCGGAATATCTGGCGATCTGAACGCCATCCGCCCCGGGCCTTCCGCGGAAGGCCCCGCGCGCGGGTCGATGGGGACCGGCCCGCGCGCATTTCCAATCAGGGCGCCTTATCCGGGCTGCTCCGGTTGCCGCAGACACCTCGCCATACGGCCTGCGATCGCTCCCGCATCTCCGCCTGCACACGCGCCTCCGTGATCCGCTTTCACGCAAAGTGCCCTTGCTTTCGCCGCCGCAAGGCGCATCCTGCTCCGCAAAACAGGAGGAGACATCATGACGGACCCCGTCCTTCACGCCCCGTCCGAGGAGTTCGCCGAGAACGCTCTGATCGGCGCCGAGCAATACGACGAGATGTACGCGCAATCGATCTCCGACCCCGAGGGGTTCTGGGCCGCGGCGGCCCAGCGTCTGGAGTGGATGGCGCGGCCGACGAAGATCAAGGACACCTGCT